>NZ_JAVACL010000033.1:0-92390 GCF_032658145.1 Streptomyces sp. MK7 | reverse complement strand
GACGGGCGGCACCCGGTCGAGCTCATCGGCGGGGTGCGCTTCCCGGCCATCGGTGAACTCCCCTATCTGCTGACCCTGGCGGGACACGGCTTCTACTGGTTCCGGCTCACCAAGGTCGCATCCCGGATCGGCCGACGCGTCTGAGCCTGCGGCCGAGAGAGGAGGAGGCGTGACCATGCCGAAGACCGCATCCCCGCAACCGAGCACCGCGGGCCTGGCCGGGCCCATGGCCTCGCTCGGGTCGCTGCTGCGCGAATGGCTGCCGCGCCAGCGCTGGTTCGCCGGCAAGGACCGGCCCGTCACCGATCTGCGGCTGCTGTCGATGACCGAGCTGTTCCCGGGCTGTCTGCATCTGCTGGTCCAGGCCGAACACGCGGGCGTCGCCGCCGGCCACGGCGGTGTCCCCGCCCCGGCGGGCACGACCGCGCCGCCGCCCGCCGACTGCTACCAGCTGCTGCTCGGCGTGCGGGAGCAACTGGCCCCGCGCCTGCACCGGGCCTTCATCGGCCGGCCGGAGGAGGGGCCGCTGGCCGGGCTGGCGGTCTACGACGCGCTGTGCGACCCGCGCTCGGCGCAGCTGCTGCTGGAGCGGCTGCGCCACCCCGGCACATCGGGCCCGCTGCGCTTCGAGGTCGATCCGTCCGTGCTGATCCCCGGGGGCCTGGTGCCGCGGCTGCTGGACGCCGAACAGTCCAACTCCTCGATCGTGTACGGCGACGAGTTCATCCTGAAGGTCTTCCGCCGCATCCAGCCGGGCGTCAACCCGGACCTGGAGGTGCCGTGGGCCCTGGCCCGGCTGGGGTGCAGCCGGGTCCCCGCCCCGGTGGCCTGGCTGCGCACCGCCCAGCCGGAGGAGGCCACCCTCGGCGTGCTCCAGCCGTTCCTGCCGGACGCGGCCGACGGCTGGACGCTGGCGCTGCGGGCACTGGCCACCGGCGACGACTTCACCGCGCAGGCGCACCAGCTGGGACAGGCCACGGCGGAGGTGCACCTGGCGCTGGCCGAGGCCTTCCCCACCAGCGGGCACCGGGAGGTCGCCCGGACGGCGACCGCGATGACGGAGCGGCTGGAGGCGGCGGCGCACAGCGTGGCCGCGCTGAGGCCGTACGCGGCGCGGCTGCGGACCGCGTTCGCCGCACTGGTCAGCTGCGACGCCGGACCGCCCGCCCAGCGCATCCACGGCGACCTGCACCTGGGCCAGGTGCTGCGGGCCGGGCGCGAGTGGTTCGTCATCGACTTCGAGGGCGAGCCGTCCCGTCCGCTCGCCGAGCGCCGCCTCCCCGAGTCCCCGGTGCGGGACGTCGCCGGGATGCTGCGCTCCTTCGACTACGCCGCCCGCCAGCGCCGCCCGTGGCGGCCGGAGTGGGCGCGCCGCTGCCGGGAGGCGTACTGCGCCGGCTATGCCTCCCGCGCCGGCTGGGACCCCCGTAAGAAACACGCCCTGCTGCGGGCCTACGAGACGGACCGTGCCGTGTACGAAGTGCTGTACGAGGCCCGGCACCGTCCCGCCTGGCTCGCCGTACCGATGGCGGCGATCGAACGTCTCGCCGTGAGAGGAGGCTGAACCCGTGGCACTGCGCGACACGTCACTTCCCGAGCCGTCCGGCCCCGTCCCGCCCGCTGCGGCACGGACCCGGATCCGGAGCCAGGCGGCCCCGCCCCCAGGGCCTGCCCTGGACCCCGCCGACCGTGAGCGCCTGCTGTCCGGCGCCCATCACGATCCGCACGCGCTGCTCGGCGCGCATCCGGTGCCGGGCGGGATCGCCTTCCGGGCGCTGCGTCCGTTCGCCGACGCGGTGAGTGTGGTGGTCGACGGGGAGCGCGTCCCGCTCGTCTCCGAGGGCGACGGCCTGTTCTCGGCCGTGCTGCCGCTGACCGCGATCCCCGCGTACACGCTGGCGGTCGCCTACGGGCAGGACGAGTACGAAGTCCACGACCCCTACCGCTTCCTGCCCGCCCTCGGCGAGCTCGACCTGCACCTGATCCGGGAGGGCCGGCACGAGCAGTTGTGGAAGGCGCTGGGCGCGGAGCCGATGACCCACCAGGGCGTGTCCGGCACCCGCTTCACGGTGTGGGCGCCCAACGCCCGCGGTGTCCGGGTGGCCGCGGACTTCACCTACTGGGACGGGACCGCGTTCCCGATGCGCTCGCTCGGCGCCGCCGGGGTGTGGGAGCTGTTCCTGCCGGGCGTCGGCGAGGGCACCCGGTACAAGTTCGAGATCACCTCGCAGTACGGCGGCCGGTTCCTCAAGGCCGACCCGATGGCGCGGCGCACGGAGGTGCCGCCGGACACGGCCTCGATCGTGACCGCGTCGCACCATGAGTGGGGCGACGCGGAGTGGATGGCCCACCGCGGGGACACACCGGTGCACGAGGCGCCGTTCTCGGTGTACGAGGTGCACCTGCCGTCCTGGCGGAAGGGCCTGGGCTACCGGGAACTGGCCGAGCAGCTCCCGGCGTACGTGAAGGACCTGGGCTTCACCCATGTGGAGCTGATGCCGGTCGCCGAGCACCCCTTCGGCGGCTCCTGGGGCTACCAGGTCACCTCCTACTACGCCCCGACCTCCCGCCTGGGTTCCCCGGACGACTTCCGGTACTTCGTGGACGCCTGCCACCGGGCCGGCCTCGGCGTGATCATGGACTGGGTGCCGGCGCACTTCCCGAAGGACGACTGGGCGCTGGCCCGCTTCGACGGGGACCCGCTGTACGAGCCGGGGAACGCGCAGCGCGCCGAACACCCCGACTGGGGAACGTACGAGTTCGACTACGCCCGCACCGAGGTGCGCAACTTCCTGGTCGCGAACGCCGTCTACTGGTGCGAGGAGTTCCACATCGACGGGCTGCGCGTGGACGCCGTGGCCTCCATGCTCTACCTGGACTACTCGCGGGACTCCGGCCAGTGGACGCCCAACGCGTACGGCGGCCGGGAGGACCTGGACGCGATGGCGTTCCTCCAGGAGATGAACGCCACCGTCTACCGGCGGGCGCCGGGGGTGGTGACCATCGCCGAGGAGTCCACCGCCTGGGGCGGGGTGACCGCGCCGACCGACTGCGGGGGGCTGGGCTTCGGGCTGAAGTGGAACATGGGCTGGATGCACGACTCGCTGCAGTACATGAGCAAGGAGCCGGTGCACCGCAAGTACCACCACCACGAGATGACCTTCGCGATGGTGTACGCCTACAGCGAGAACTACGTGCTGCCGATCTCCCACGACGAGGTGGTGCACGGCAAGCAGGCGCTGGTGTCGAAGATGCCCGGCGACTGGTGGCAGCGCCGCGCCGACCACCGCGCGTACCTCGGCTTCATGTGGGCCCACCCGGGCAAGCAACTGCTGTTCATGGGGCAGGAGTTCGCGCAGGGCGGTGAGTTCTCCGAGGAGCACGGGCCGGAGTGGTGGCTGCTCGACGACGGCTACTGCGCGGCGGGCGACCACCGCGGGGTGCGGGACCTGGTGCGCGACCTGAACACGCTCTACCGGGCCACGCCGGCCCTCTGGCAGTGCGACACCAGGCCGGAGGGCTTCCGCTGGGTGGCGGTGGACGCCGCCGACGACAACGTCTACGCCTTCCTGCGCCACGACGCCCAGGGCGCCCCACTGCTGGCGGTGTCGAACTTCTCGCCCGTCGTACGCCACGACTACCGCCTGGCCGTGCCCGGTGACGTCACCGCCTGGTGCGAGGCACTCAACACCGACGCCGCGCGCTACGGCGGCAGCGACGTGACCAACCCCGACCCGGTCAAGCCGGAGGACGGGCACGTCCGGCTCACGCTGCCGCCGCTGGCCACCGTCTGGCTGACGCCGTATCCCGCCTGAGCGCCCCCGCGCACCGGGCCGGAACGGACGCGGGAGGCATGCCCGAGGTGTCCGGGGGCCGTCCCTGGGCAGCCGGGTCGTACGACCCGGCTGCCCGGCCGGTGTCGGGGTGCGGAGACGGAAGGGCGGCGATAGGTGCGGACCGTCGGAGTGGAGGAGGAGCTCCTGCTGGTCGCCCCGGACAGCGGCGAACCGAGGGCCCTGTCGGCGGCGGTGCTGGCACACGCGGAGGCGGACGGCGCGGGCCAGGACGTGTTCGAGAAGGAGCTGTACGGCCAGATGCTGGAGTTCGCCACGCATCCGCAGACGGACATGGCGGAACTCGGCGCGGAGATCGTGCGCTGCCGCAAGGAGGCCGCCCGGCACGCCGGCGAGATCGGCTGCGCGGTGGCGGCGCTGGCCACCTCCCCGCTGCCGGTCAGTCCCACCATCAGCATCAACCGCCGCTATCAGTGGCTGGCCGAGCAGTACGCCATCGCCACCCGGGAACAGCTCGTCTGCGGAATGCATGCGCATGTGGCCGTGGAGTCGGACGAGGAGGGCGTCGCGGTCGTGGACCGGATCCGGCCGTGGCTGCCGGTGCTGCTGGCGATCAGCGCCAACTCACCTTTCTGGCAGGGCGAGGACACCCGCTACGACAGCTACCGCAGCCGGGTGTGGGACCGCTGGCCCTCGGCCGGGCCGACCGAGCTGTTCGGGTCGGCCGAGCGCTACCACCGGCGGGTGGCGGACATGGTGGCCACCGGCGTCATCCTCGACGAGAAGATGGCCTACTTCGACGCGCGGCTGTCCGAGCGGTATCCGACGGTGGAGATCCGGGTGGCGGACGTGTGTCTGCACGCCGACACCGCCCAGCTCGTCGCATCCCTCGCCCGCGCTCTGGTGGAGACCGCCGCCCGCGAGTGGCGGGCGGGCCGCGAGCCGGTGGACCACAGCGTGAGCCTGCTGCGGCTGGCCGCGTGGCAGTCGGCCCGCGCGGGGCTGGCGCGGGAGCTGCTGCATCCGCTGACCATGCGGCGGCTGCCGGCGGGGGCGGTGGTGCGGGCGCTGCTGGACCACGTCGGCGACGCGCTCGCCGCCAGCGGCGACCTGGACCGGGCCCGCGAGGCCACCCGGCGGTTGCTGCGGCGCGGCAACGGCGCCCGGGTCCAGCGTGAGGTGATGGAGCGGACCGGGAACCTGCGGGACGTCGTCGCCGCGTGCGTGCGCCACACCCAGGCCTGAGTCAGAAGATCAGGCCCAGGGCGTAGGCCAGGAAGCCGAAGGCCAGCACCAGCACGAGGACGATGATGGCGGCGAGCGGGGCCTTGGCCCACCCCCTGGAGGTGCTGTCCGGCTGACGGGGCCCCGCCTCGGGCATGCTGCTCTCCGCGGGCGGGGTCTCGCCCGGCGGGACCCCACCCCCGGGTTCCAGGCCGGGGGTCCGTTCGGGATCGGGATCTGGATTGACGTAACTCATGCCCGACGGGTTTCCCGGAACAGGCCCGGATCACAAAACAGCCACATCGCCGTTACGGGTGCCCGGCCGCGCTGACCTGGGCTAGATTCGACGCGCGCCGACAACGGCACTCACTTGCGGAGTCACCCTCCGTACACACCAGGAGCAGCGCATGCGCGACTTCGCCCTCGCTCCGTCCGCCGTCTCCACGCTGACCGGCGGGCTCGCCGACAGCGTCTTCGAGACCGCCGAGATGCGTCCCCTCCTTCCGGTGCTCGCGCGCCGGGCCTCCGCCGGCTCCGCCGAGTGGCAGGAGGTGACCGCCGTGGAGCTGCGGGACCAGGTGTCCGATCTGGCCCGCGGACTGGTCGCCTCCGGGATCGCGCCGGGCCACCGGGTGGCGGTCATGGCGCGCACCCGGTACGAGTGGACGGTCCTCGCCTACGCGCTGTGGGCGGTCGGGGCGGAGGTCGTCCCCATCTATCCGACCTCCTCGCGGGACCAGGTCGAGTGGATCCTGCGGGACGCCGGATGCGTGGCCGTCGTCGTCGAGGACGAGCAGGGTGTGATGACGGTCGGCTCCGTGTGCGCGTCACTGCCCCTGCTGCGGCATGTGTGGCAGCTGGACGCCGGGGCGCTGGAGCAGCTGGTGGCGCGGGGCGCGCCGGTGCCCCCGACCACGGTCGACTCGCTGCGCCGGATCGTGCTGCCGGACGCCACCGCCGCGATCGCCTACACCTCCGGCTCCTCCGGCCGCCCCCTGGGCTGCGCGCTGAGCCACCGGGCGCTGGCGAGCCCCTGCGACACCCTGCTGGCGGGCTGGGGGCACACCGCCGCCCCTCCGGGCGAGCAGGCCTCCGTCCTCGCGTTCCTGCCGTTCTCCCATGTGTACGGTCTGATGGTCCAGGGCATGTGCGTCCGCGGCGGGATCCTGCTGGGCCACGAGCCGGACCTGGGCGGGACGGCGCTGGCGGCGGCGCTGCGCTCCTTCCGGCCGACGTACTTCTACGCCGTGCCGTCCGTCTTCGAGAAGCTGTACAAGAACTTCCTGCGCACCGCGCAGCAGACGGGCCGGGGCGCGCTGTTCGAACGGGCGGCCCGGACGGCGCGCGACTTCGCGGCGGCGCTGGAGCGGCAGCGGCTCGGCCGGGGCCCGGGCCCCGGGTTCGACCTGCGGCTGCAACACGCCCTGTACGAGCGGACGGTGTACCGGCGGCTGCGGGCCGCGCTCGGCGGCAGGGTCCGGCGCGCGACCTCCGGAGGCTCTCCGCTCAGCCGGGAGCTCTCGCTGTTCTACGAGGGCATCGGCGTCTACGTGCACGACGGGTACGGGCTCACGGAGACGGCGGGCGGCGTCACCATGCAGCCGCTGGGCCGGGAGAAGTCGGGCACCGTCGGCCAGGCCCTGCCGGGCACCGAGATCCAGGTGGCCGACGACGGGGAGATCCTGGTCCGGGGGCCGTCGGTGTTCCAGGGGTACGTGGGCGACGAGGCCGCCACCCGGGCCGCGCTGCGCTGCGGCTGGCTGGCCACCGGCGACATCGGGCACCTGGACTCCGAGGGCTATCTGACGATCACCGGGCGCAAGAAGGACGTCATCATCACCAGCGGCGGCAAGAGCGTGGCCCCGGCCCCGTTGGAGCAGCGCCTGAGAATGCATCCGCTGGTCCACCAGGCGGTCGTCGTGGGCGACAACCGGCCGTGCGTGGGGGCGCTGATCACCCTGGACCCGGAGTTCCTGGCGCACTGGCGGGCGGCGCTCGCGTTGCAGGGCGACGCTCCGGGCCGCGAGGCACGCGAGGAGAACGCGCTGCGCGAGGAGGTCGGCCGGGCGGTGGCGGCCGCCAACAGCGCCGTGTCCCGTTCGGAGTCCATCCGGGTCTTCCGGGTGCTCCCGGAGTCCTTCGACGTGGCCGGCGGACTGCTCACGCCGTCGATGAAGCTGCGCAGGGACGCCATCGTGGAGCGCTACGCCTTCGAGATCGACGCCATGTACCAGGCCCGTTCCCCCGGCCGGCGCCGTCCCCCGGCCGAGGATCCGACGGCCGAGTGGGAGGACTCCGACAACGTCTTCCGCTGAGACGGGCCCGACGGCAGGCCGACGCGTAGCCTCCACACCCACGGGAACTAGACAGGGGGACGGACGGGAGGGAAGAAGAAACGACGAAGCCTCGCGCACGCGGGGCCTGGAAGGCGAGATGGCAACCGAGCCGCCTGGGGACGACACACTGGCTACCGAGGGGATTCCGAGCCGCACCGCTCACTTCACAGGTGAGCTGCACCATGTGACCGGTGCGCGCCTCGCCGCGGAGGAGTTCCTCGACGATCTCGCGCGCACCTCGCTGCCGGCGGCCCCCGAGCACCTGGACGACATACTGCTGGTGGTCACCGAACTGGCCGCGAACGCCGTGCAGTACGCGCCCGGACCGTTCGTGCTGCGCATGCGCCGGACCTTCGACGGGGTGCATGTGACGCTGAGCGACACCAGCACCACCCCGCCGGCCCCCCGCCCGTTCCGTCCCAACAGCGGCGGCGGAGGCATCGGCTGGCATCTGATCCACACGCTGAGCGACCAGGTCAGCGTCGTGGTCAACGACAGCGGGAAGGACGTGCACGTGTTCCTGCCGTGGTGAGCGCGGCGGCCCCCCGGGCCCTCCGGCGCCGGCTCCCCGCGGCGGCGGGCGTGTGCGCCCGCGCATGACCGGTCGGTCCGGGGGTACACGCGGGTGCGCAGTCCGCACTCGTTGGAGGTACTCGTGCCCATTGCCCAGAACCCGCTGTCCGTCGAGGTCACCCTGGTTCGGGAGGACGTCGCCCTGATCACGGCCCAGGGCTATCTGGACATCGACACCGCGACCGAGTTGCAGGCCCATCTGGCCAACCAGCTCCACCACGGCCGGCGGCACTTCCTGCTCGACCTGACCGGCGTCCCGTTCATGGATTCCTCGGGCATGAACATCATCCTGCGGGTGTACCAGGAGGTGCGCGACCTCCCGGGCAGTGTGCACATCATCGCCCCGGCCCCGGCCGTGCGGCGGATCCTCGACCTGACCGGGGTCAGCATCACGGTGCCGGTCTCGGAGACCGTCGACGAGGCGCTCGCCCTGGTCGACCGGGAGCAGGAACGGCTCCCCCTGGGCGACGGGGAACAGGAAGCAGGGGACGAGGCCGGACAAGTCGGGTAATACATCCGGGTACGGCCGCTTCTGGTGCGGTTGCGGCCTTCGACGGGCATGGTGCGTGCTCGACAGGAAGGGATGAACACCGTGACACGACCCAGGATCCTGGTGGTGGGCGCAGGCTTCGCCGGCGTGGGGTGCGTACGCCGCCTGGAGCGCAGGCTCGCCCCCCGCGAGGCCGACGTCACCCTGGTGACGCCGTTCGCCTACCAGCTCTACCTGCCGCTGCTCCCCCAGGTCGCCTCCGGCGTGCTGACGCCCCAGTCGATCGCCGTCTCGCTGCGCCGCAGCGAGAAGTACCGCACCCGGATCCTCCCGGGCGGGGCCGTCGGCGTGGACCTGAAGGCGAAGGTGTGCGTCGTCCGTACCATCACCGACCGCCTCGTCGACGAGCCGTACGACTACATCGTGCTGGCCCCCGGAAGCATCACCCGCACGTTCGACATCCCCGGTCTGACGGACAACGCCTTCGGGATGAAGACGCTCGCCGAGGCCGCCTACATCCGCGACCACGTCATCACACAGCTCGACCTGGCCGACGCCAGCGACGACCCGGCCGAACGCGCCGCGCGGCTGCAGTTCGTGGTGGTCGGCGGCGGGTACGCCGGCACCGAGACCGCCGCCTGCCTGCAGCGTCTGACGCACGCCGCCGTCAAGCGCTACCCGCGGCTGGATCCGGCGCTGATCAAGTGGCATCTGATCGACATCGCGCCCAGGCTGATGCCGGAACTGGGCGAGAAGCTGGGCCGCAGTGCCCAGGAGGACCTGCGCCGGCGGGGCATCGAGATCTCTCTGGGCGTGTCCATCGCCAAGGCCGGCCCGGAGGAGGTCACCTTCACCGACGGCCGGGTGGTGCCCACCCACACTCTGATCTGGACCGCGGGGGTGGCGGCGAGCCCGCTCATCGCCACCCTCGGTGCGGAGACGGTCAAGGGACGGCTCGCGGTGACGGCCGAGATGTGTCTGCCCGGCTACGACGGGGTGTTCGCGCTCGGCGACTCCGCGGCCGTGCCGGACCTGGCCAAGGGCGACGGCGCGGTGTGCCCGCCCACCGCGCAGCACGCCATGCGGCAGGGCAAGCGCGTCGCGGAGAATCTCATCGCGACCCTGCGGGGCCTGCCGATGCGTCCCTACGAGCACAAGGACCTGGGCCTGGTGGTGGACCTGGGCGGGGCGGACGCGGTCGCCAAGCCGCTGGGTGTCGAGCTGCACGGGGTCCCCGCCCAGGTGGTGGCCCGCGGCTACCACCTGGGGGCGCTGCGCACCAATGTCGCCAAGACCCGCGTCGCCACGAACTGGCTGCTCAACGCGGTCGCCGGCGACGACTTCGTACGCACCGGTTTCCAGGCCCACAGGCCCGCCAAGCTCAAGGACTCCGAGTACACGGACTCGTACATGACCGGCGAGCAGGTACGCGAGTACGTCGAACGCACCCGCCCCAGGACCGGCTGACCCGGCACGGGCCCGGCGCTGCGCACCCACGCCCGAGCCGGGCCCGGCGGCCGGGCGTGCGATGCTGTGGCGAGGGGTCATCCTGATCAGCACCGGCAACGGGAGAGTACGGCAGCGTGAGTGCGGCGAAGGGGTCGGTCTGGGCGCGGCTGCGGGATCGCGTCACGGCATCCGATCCGGGGCTGCTGAGGCTGGCCGCGGGTTCGCGGACGGCGGGTTCGATCGCGCTGACACTGGCCGTGCTCACGTCACTGCGCGCACCGGTTGCGCATCTGGTGGCGGGGGCGATCGCGTCCATGGCGGCCACCTTCGCCATCCGGGAGAAGCAGCGCGCCGGGCAGGCGGTCACCCTCGCCCTGGGCCTGCCCGTGGCGCTGGTGTCCGTGTCGCTGGCCGCACTGCTCGACCGGCAAGTGGTGGCCGGGGACGTCTTCTTCGTCGTCCTGATCTTCTGCGCCGTCTACGGCCGGCGGTTCGGTGACCGGGGCAACGCGCTCGGCCTGATCGGCTTCCAGATCTACTTCATGTCCCTGTTCGTCGGCGCCACCGCGGCCACGCTGCCCGGTCTGTACGGCGTCGTCGCGATCGCGTTCGCCGCCAGCGCGCTGGTGCGCTTCGTGATCGTCTACGAGACTCCGGCGGGCATTCTGCAACGGCTGCGCCAGGCCTTCCGGGTGCGCCTGGCCCAGTTGGTGTCGGCGCAGCTGGAGCTGCTGGACGCCGGGCCCGACGAGGCGGGCAAGGCCCTGGAGTCCGTGCGCGAGGGCACCGCCCGGCTGCACGAGACGGCCATGCTGATCCAGGGCCGGCTGGAGGAGGGCATCTCCGACGCGTCCGTGGCCCGGCTGCTGCAGCGGCGGATCGTGGACGCCGAGGTCGCCGCCGAGCGGCTGGGGCTGCTCCTGCTGAACGCCCGCAGCAGCGAACGGGCCGACACGCTCACCCTCCACCTGCCGGGCGCTCCCGTTCCGTCGGGCGGCCGGCTGCCGGTGCGGGACGCGGCGACCGGCACGTTGCGCCGTGACCTGGGGGCGCTGGGGATGCTCGCGCTGCGGCCCGTCGGGGAGGGCGGCGGCACCGCGATGGTCCATGTGCGCAACCGGCTCATCGGCTACCGCGAGGAGGAGAACCTGCCGCCGGCCCCGCCCGCCGTGCAGGACGTCTTCCGCGGCATCGGCGAGGCCGCCCGGGCGGTGCTGGGACTGAGGATGGCGCTGGCCGTGGTGCCGGACGACGAGTCCGACGACGCGCCCGCCACCGTCCGCTCGCGCGAGGAACTGGAGGCCGAGAACGCCTCCATCGCGGGCTCCGCGGAGGGCGAGCGGGAGCAGGAGGAGCCCCTGACCGGGCTGCGGCGGCCCACGACACGGGCGGCCGTGCAGGTCGCGCTGGGCTCGGCGCTGGCCATCGCCGGCGGCGAGTTCCTGTCCGCTCAGCGCTGGTACTGGGCGGTGCTGACCTGCTGGCTCGTGTTCATCAACACCTCGTCCACGGGCGAGATCCTGGTCAAGGGCTACCGCCGGCTGCTGGGCACGGTGCTCGGGGTCGTGGCCGGTATCGTCCTGGCGGGGCTGGTCGGGCCGCACACCTGGACGGCGCTGGCGCTGGTGCTGCTCTTCGTCTTCGCGATGTTCTACACGGCCCCGCTGTCGTACACGCTGATGTCGTTCTTCGTCACCGCGGCCCTGGGTCTGCTGTACACGCTGCTGCACACCTACAGCCTGGCGGTGCTGGTGCTGCGCATCGAGGAGACCGCGCTGGGCGCGGCCTGCGGGATCATCGCGGCGGCGGTGGTGCTGCCGGTGCGCACGGACCGCCGTACGAACGAGCTGCTCGTCACCGTCCTGGACCGGCTCGCGGACGTCACCGCGGCCGCGGTCGACCAGCTCAGCGGCGCACCGGCGGCGGATCTGCTGGACCTGTCCCGCGACCTGGACCAGGCGCTGGGCGACCTGCGGTCGGCGGTGCAGCCGCTGACGCACCCGATCACCCCGCTGCGGGCGCGGCGCAACACGGCCCAGTACCTGCTCGCGCTCCTGGAGACCTGCGCGTACCACGCCCGCTCGCTGGCCGCGACCGCCGAGCTGCTGCCCACTCACCCCTCGATCGCCGCGGATCCGCGGCTGCGCGAGGTGTGCCGCCGCATCACCGGCAACATCGCCGTGCTCACCGCCCATGTGGCCGACGAGCACGCCACGGCCCCGGTCGAGACCGGCCCGAGCATCGCCTCCCTGCTGGGGACGGACGGAACGCCCGCCACCCCTCGCTACGGCCGCGTCACCGACCGGGTGCTGCGCCATCTGCAGCGCCTGGACGAGTCGGTGGTCGGCCTGGCCCGCCCCCTGCGCGTCCCGGTGCCGAGCCCGCGGCACTGAACGTTTCCGTGTGACGTCTGACCGACGCGGGGCGGGGAACACGGAGCAGATGAACGAAGACGAGCTTCCGCCCGATGACCGGGCCGTGCAGGTGTATCTCGACCTGCTGCGGATCCGGCTGCCCGAAGAGGACTACGAACGCCTGCTCGCCGTCGTCGCCCCGGTCCTGCGGGCCATCCACGAACAGGGCGAGCAGGGGGTGCCCACCGCGGACTTCCCGGTGGACGGCCCCCAGACCCAGGGCCTGCCGCAGGAGATCAGGGACGAGGCCGCCCTGGTCATCGCCACCGCGGTCACCGGCCGGCTGGACAACGAGCTGGTCGTCCTGGACATCGAGGAGACCGGCCCGGTCCGGGTGGTCACCGACGCGGCGACCGCCTCGGACCCGGCGCGCCTGACCGAGATCGCCGACTACATACGCGACCGTCACCGGGACACCGAGGAGTTGCGCGGCATCGCCGAAGCGAGCGGCCTGTCCACGGAATTCTGAACCGGGCACTTCTGCGCCGGGACGACCGGGGACGTGCGAACCGGACGCTCAGGCGGCGCCGGACGGTCAGGCGGCCGCGTGCCGTGACCCGTCGCCGCCGCCGCGCCGGTTCGCCCGTTCCGCCAGTACCTCGGCGCGCACTCGCGCGCAGCTGCGGCTGATGAGCCGGGAGACGTGCATCTGGGAGATGCCCAGCCGGTCGGCGATACGGCTCTGCGTCATGTCCTCGAAGAAGCGCATGTAGAGGATGGCCCGTTCGCGTTCGGGGAGCCGGCGCAGCCCTTCCTTCGCCGACTCCCGGTCGACGACGACGTCGTACGAGGTGTCCGCGGAGCCGAGTGTGTCGGCGAGGCTGTAGCCGTCGGCGCCGGTGGACAGCTCGGCGTCCAGGGAGAGCGTGCTGAAGCTCTCCAGCGCTTCCATACCGGTGCTGACCTCCTCCTCCGTCAGTCCGGTGTGGGCGGCGATGGCGGCGACCGAGGGTTCGAGGCTGCCCGGGTTCTGGGTGAGTTCACGGCGGGCCACCCGCACCTTGTTGCGCAGTTCCTGCACCCGGCGGGGCACCCTCAGGGCCCACATCCGGTCGCGGAAGTGCCGCTTGACCTCACCGGTGATGGTGGGCACGGCGTAGCTCTCGAAGGCCCCGCGGCCCGGGTCGAACCGGTCGATGGCCTTGACCAGCCCCAGCGCCGCCACCTGCCGCAGGTCCTCGATCGACTCTCCACGGTCGCGGAAGCGGCCCGCGATGCGGTGGGCCATGGGCAGCCACGCGGTCACGAGTGCGTCGCGGACCGAGTCGCGTTCGGGGCCGTCCTCCAGTGCGGCGAGGCGGTGGAAGAGGGCTGCGGTGTCGGGTGCGTCGTCGTGCGGCCGCCTGGCGGGAGCGGCATGGTCTTCGGGGGCGCCGTGACGGTTTGTCGACGTATCAATGGGCATGCGGAATCGCTCCTGAACGATTTCAGGTAATGACCGCGGAAGGGGGGACGCTGTACGGGTGACCTGGAGGCCTCCGGGCCGGCCGTACCGTTCCCACAGGCGCGCCTCCGGTCCGAAGCACGAGGTTTCGTCTGCCCTGGAGTGGGAGGAACAAACGCCGCATTCGGTGCCGCTTGGCAGCGGGCCACGCGCTGCGGCGCCGTGTCGGACCGGATCGGATCAACTGGTTCGGGCGGGTTCGGGTGAGCTGCTGGTGCGGCCGGGACCGGAGATGCCGTGTCCGGCCGGATCAGATCAGCGGCACCACCACGCTGATGCACTTGCCGCCGGACGGCAGGTCGCACACCTGTACGTCACGCGCCAGCCGGCACACGATCGGCCAGCCGCGGCCGCCCACCCGGCGCCGGCCCTGCCCGTCCACGGGCGGCTGGACCACCGGCAGCCGGTCGCTGCGGTCGCTCACGCACACGCGTACGTCCGGTCCGACCACGTCCACGTGGAAGTCGGTCACGCCGCCGCCGTGCAGGATGGCGTTGGTCGTGAGCTCGGAGGCGACGAGCTGGGCGTCGGAGACGGCGTGTGCGTCGCACAGCCGGCCGGCCCGGCAGCACTCGCTGATCGCGCGTTCCACCGCGCGGCGGACATCGGCGGGCCTGCACGGCCTCGGCTGCCGTCCGGTCCGGTCCACGGTGGACGGTGGTGCGGCGGCGGGGGTGGTCCTGTGCTTCTCGCACATCTCCTCGCTCCCTGAATGGTGAACTCCCCGGACGATGAACAACAAGGCCGGACCGGCTGCGGACCCGTCGGCGGGTCGGTCGGGGGCCTCGTGCCGTGCGGCTCCGCAGGCCTCTGTGTTCGGCTAGCCTCTCCGGGCCACGCCAAACATCCCGGGCTCCCGGCGAGCGAGCGGCGCGCGAGAGCCATCGCGGCGCCCTTGCGCGGGTATGGGAAGGGCATGACCGAAGTCGTGGACTCAGACGAGCTGCTGCGGCGCATGCAGCGCGCCAGGCGCTGCGCGGAACAGGAGGAGCACCGGTGGCGCGCCCGCCGCGACAGGCTCGGGCCGACCGATCCGGACGGGGCGCGCGAGGCAGCCGTGCGCGTGCTGTCCTACGAGACCGTGCTGAGAGTGCTGGACGAGATCCTCACTCCCGGACGGCACGACGGGGAGTGCTGACGGGCGGGGCGCCGAGCGAGTGAATCCCGTCACGTGAGCCGGTTTCGGCTGCGTGAACGGGCCGGAGATGGTTTACGGTTCATCCATACGCGGTGACGGGGTCGACTCGAACCGTCCTCCGTACACCGCCGCATACGGCCCTGGCTGGCTTCCCCCGTCCAGCCAGGGCTTTTTCATGCCCGGGCGACGCCGTACCCGGCGCCCCGCCGGCAGAAACCGGGTCCGTCGAGGTGCCTGGGGCGCCCGCAGCGGCTGAAATGGGCGTAGGCACATGCGCGGAACCGCGAACGCCGGCGAGGAGCCTCCGGTCATGACCAAAGCGATAAAACTGCTCACCGCCCTCCCGTACAAGCAGCGCGAACGCCTGATGGAGCTGGCGAAGGAGGTCTCCTTCCCCGAGGACAGCAGGATCTTCGAGGCGGGCGGCACGGCCGACCGATTCTGGGTCATCCGCTCCGGCGCCGTCCACCTCGACCAGCAGGTCACCGCCCTTCGGCGGGTGACCGTGGCGAGTCTGGGCGCGGGCGACCTGCTCGGCTGGTCCTGGCTGTTCCCGCCGTACGAGTGGGACTTCGGGGCCGAGGCCTTCAGCCCGGTGCGCGCCTACGAGTTCGACGGGCCGGCCGTGCTGGCACTGAGCGTGGAGGACCCCCTGCTCGGGCTGTCGCTGGTGCGGACGGTCGCCGAGATCCTCGCCAACCGGCTGGAGACGACCCGGGTAAGGCTGCTGGAGCAGTACACGATCCCCCGGCGCGGTCTCTAGGGCCTTTCGTTTGGATCACCCCGGGCTCGCGGGCCCTGGCACCGCGCCTCGCCGCGTTGTCGTCGGTTGCCATGGCTCCGCCATGACACCCTCCTCCGCCTTGCGATGCTCCCCCACTGCCTGAACGGCGTGGGAGGTGCCCCCAGCACCAGACCCCGCGCCCTGATCCGGCCTGATCCAAACGAAAGGCCCTAAGGCCGGTCGGCGAGACCCTTCGGCTCAGACGCGGTAGCGGCGCAGCGCCGGTACGGCGGCCGCCAGGGCCAGCGTCAGGGCGACGACCAGCAGCCCGCCGCCCGTGACGGCGGCGCGCGGGCCGAAGGCAGAGCCGGCCGTGCCGTGCAGCACGTCGGCCAGGCGCGGGCCGCCCGCGACCACGACCGTGAAGACGCCCTGCATCCTCCCGCGCATCTCGTCGGTGGCGGCGGACAGCAGGATCGCGCCGCGGAACACCATGGAGACCATGTCGGCGACACCGGCGGCGGCCAGGAACGCCACGGCGGTCCAGAGGTCGCGGCTCAGGCCGAACCCGGCGACGGCCATGCCCCAGGCCGTGACCGCGCCGACGACCATCCAGCCGTGCCGGCGGGCCCGGGAGAACGTGCCGGAGAACAGCCCGCCCACCACAGCGCCGATGGGGATGGCCGCGAACAGCAGGCCCAGCGCGAGGCCTTCGCCGTAGGGGGCGTAGGTCTCGGCGGCGAGCTGTGGGAACAGGGCGCGGGGCATGCCGAAGACCATGGCGATGATGTCGGCGAGGAAGGACAGCAGCAGCACCTTGTGGCCGGATATGTAGCGGAACCCGGCGGCGATCTCGCGGACCCCGGCGCGACGCGCGGCGGTACGGGACAGCGGCGGCAGCGACGGCAGGCGCACCACCGCCCACACGGTGACGCACAGGGCCACGGCGTCGATCAGGTACAGCTCGGGCAGGCCGATGACGGGGATCAGCGCGCCGGCCAGCAACGGCCCGGCCACCAGGCCGGTCTGCATGACCGTCGACCCCAGGGCGTTGGCCGCCGGGAGTTCCTCCTCGGGGACCAGCCGGGCGATGGAGGCGTTGCGGGCCGGGGAGTTCAGGCCGAAGAAGGCCTGCTGCACGGCGAGCAGCGCCATCAGCACCGCGACCGACTCCAGCCGGGTCACGGCCTGCAGCCAGAACAGCAGCGAGGTGACGGCGATGCCGCTGTTGGTGACCAGCAGCAGCTTGCGGCGGTCCACGGTGTCGGCGACCGCGCCGCCCCAGAGCGCGAACACGACCATGGGCACCAGCCCGGCGAGGCCGGCGTAGCCGACCCACGCCGAGGAGCCGGTGATGTCGTAGATCTGCTTGGGGACGGCGACGGCGGTGAGCTGGCTGCCGACCGCGGTGACGATGGTCGACGACCACAGGCGGCGGTAGGCGGGCCGCCGCAGGGGGCGGGTGTCCATGGCCCAGCGGCGCCAGCCGCGCCGGCCGGTTCCGGCGGCGGGCTCCGGGGCGTCGCAGCCCGCCGCCGCCCGTGTCCCGAGGTCGTCCTCGGCTCGTGCGTCCTCCGGCTGCGGGGCCGACGTGCCGCCGTCGGGGTGGTCCGAGGTGTCGGTGGTGTCAGTGGTGTCGCTGGTGTCCACGAGGTCCCTGGTTGGTCGTTACATCTTCCTGTCCGGGGTTCACTATCGCAGGACCCGCCGTGCGGGGGCCGTTTCACCCACGCGGCGACAGGTGACCCGATGGCGGACAGGTACATGTCCAGGGCACAAAGCACGGACGACTTCGGATCACAGGTGACTTCTCATGGACCACTGGCGAGACCACGCCGCATGCCGCGGGCAGGACCCCGACCTCTTCTTCCCGATCGGCACGACCGGCCCGGCACTGGCGCAGATCGAGCAGGCCAAGGCGATGTGCCGGCGCTGTCCCGTCCAGGAGCGGTGTCTGGAGTGGGCACTGAACACGGACCAGACCATCGGTGTGTGGGGCGCCACCACCGAGAGCGAACGCCGTGCGCTGAAACGGCGGCGCGCCACGGCCCGTCGCCGTTCGAGGTGACCGCCGCATGCGGGTCGGTCAGTCTCCGGAGCGGCGCATGGTCCCCCACTCCGCCTCCTGCCGCTTCACCGCGGCCCGCGCCTCCTCGATGACGCCGGAGGCGATCCAGCACAGCGGCTCCACGTCGACCACCAGCGGCTCGTTGTCGGGGCCCCGGCCCGTCTCCCGGCCTCTGAGGACCCAGGGACGGACCCCGGGACCCTTGTCGTGCGGCAGATGCGCGTAGTCGTACAGCCGGCGCGCCACCCACAGCTCCACGGACCGGTCCTGCCACCACTCCTCCAGGTCGAGCGGACTGGCCGACAGGCCCGGCATGGGTACGCCGGTGAGGGCGTCGGTGCTGGAGGTGGCGCCCATGTCGGTCCCGGGGCCGCGCGACCAGCGGACGTACAGACCCCGGTCCCGCTCGACGAGGGCGGCCAGTGCGGCCAGCGAGTGCACGACCCGCATCTCGTCCGATGCGCTCATACCGTGATCTCCCTCTCGCCTCAGGCGCTCGGGGTACCCGCGCTCGGGCCGGGGGAATCAGGGCGGCACGGGTGCGGAATCACTCGTTCCGGCCGCTCGGGGAGGTCACCCGGCGCTCCGGCGCCGGCGGGGCGGCGGGCAGGCGCAGACTGAAGACGCTGCCGCTCCCGGGTTCGCTGACCGCCGCGGCCGTGCCCCCGTGGACGGCGGCCAGGTGGCGGACGATGGCGAGGCCGAGGCCGCTGCCGCCGGTACGGCGGCTGCGGGACTTCTCCGCGCGCCAGAACCGGTCGAAGACATGCGGCAGGTCCGCCGGGTCGATGCCGCACCCGGTGTCGGTGACGTCGAGGACGACCTCGTCGCCGTCGCGGCGCGCGGCCACGGTGACCGTGCCGTCGGCGGGTGTGTGGCGCAGGGCGTTGGAGACCAGGTTGCCGAGCGCCTGCCGGATGCGTACGGGGTCGGCGTCCAGCCAGGGTTCGCCGTCCGCCCGGGTGCGCAGGGCGACACCGGCGGTGCCGGCGGCCACGCGATGGGCCGCGGCGACCTGGTCGAGCAGGTCGCGGGCGCGCAGCGGTTCACGGTGCAGGCGCAGGGTGCCGGCGTCGGCGGCGGCCAGGTCCTGGAGGTCGTCGATGATCCGCTGGAGCACCAGTGCCTCGTCGTGCAGGGACGCCAGCAGGGCGGGGTCGGGGTCGACGAGGCCGTCCCGGGCGACCTCCAGCCAGCCGCGGATGTTGGTGAGCGGGCTGCGCAGCTCGTGGGCGATGTCGCTGACCATCGCCTTGCGCTGGGCCTCCAGCCGCTCGCGGCGCTCGGTGAGCGCGTTGAACGCCACGGCGAGCAGGCCCGTCTCGTCCCGGGTGGTCACCGGGACCCGGACGTGGAGTTCGGGCGGCTGCCGGGCCGCCTCGGTCAGGGCGCGCAGGGGTCGTACGAGCCGGGTGGCGACCACGGCCGTCACGGCGACGGTGACGGCGAGCACCAGGCCGGCCGCGCCGACGATCTTGGCCTTGTTGGCCGGGGACATCACGAAGCGGGGCTCGGTGCGGTCCCCGCCGCCGAGGAACAGCTCGGCGACCGGGGCGACATAGGGGTCGAGCTGTGCGCGGCGGGCGCTGTCGGCGCAGTCCTGCGCCTTCTTCGCCGCCGCGGAGTCTCCGGACCTGGTGTACTTGGCCACGATGTAACGGCTGCCCAGGCTCTTGTCGGTGGGATCGAAGAGCCCGAACAGCGGGATGTCCGGGTCCAGGCCCTCGTGGCCGAGGCAGGTACGGGCCTGCCGCGCGAGCGCGTCGAGGGCCTTCCGCTCGGTGGGGGTGGGTGTGTTGAGCCGGCCGTCCTCGCACTCGGTCGGCGTGGCGCCGGGGCCGTCCGTCGCGTCGGCGCCGGTGAGGACCGGGCGCCCGCTCGGTGTGTGCCGGATGGTGGTGTCGAGACCGTGGCCGCGGAAGCAGCTCTGCCGCTTCCTGGCCAGCAGGTCCAGCCCGGCCCGTTCGGCGGCCGGCAGCAGGAAGGGGCCGACGGCCCGCGGGTCGAGGCCGCCGAGCTGCGCGCCGCGCTGGGTGTAGGTGTCGGTGTGCAGGGGGTCGATGGTGGCGGCGGCGCTCGGTGGCAGCGGGCTGCCGTGCGGTGCGGAGTCGGCGAGGGGGGTGCGGTCCGTGGTGGTCAGGGCGATCCGGCGGCCGGTCCGTGCGGCGAGGGCCCGCACGGTGGGCTCGACGCCCTTCCAGTCGGGGTGCGTGGCGGCGTAGCCGCTCAGCCGGGCGAGGATGGCCATGTCGTCGGCGAGGTCCTGGCCCTGCTCCTCGCGCAGGGCACGGGTGGTGGTCTCCACCGCCAGCCAGGCCGTCGCCGCCACGGAGCACAGGGCGATGAGGACGGAGGCGATCAGCAGCCGGACCAGCAGGCGCTTGCGCAGCGGTATGCCGCCGCTCATGCCCTGCCCCCGCTCGGCGCGTGGTGCCCGCTCACGCCCTGCCCCCGGCCAGTTTGTAGCCGACGCCGAAGACGGTGAGCAGGAGGGCCGGGCGGCGCGGGTCGGCCTCCAGCTTCTTGCGCAGGTTCATGATGTGCACGTCGACGGCCCGTTCGGTGGAGGCCCGGTCCAGGCCCCGCGTGTACTGGAGCAGCTGGCGCCGGGTGAAGACCCGTTCGGGTTCACCGGCCATGGCGAGCAGGATCTCGAACTCGGCCGGGGTGCACTCCACCGGCCGCCCCTCGCACCGTACCTCGTGCCGGACCGGGTCGACGGCGATGCCCCCGGCCCGTACGACGGGATCCGCACGCCGGTCGCCGTCCCGCCCGCTGCGGCGCAGGACGGTGCGGATCCGGGCCATCAGCTCGCGCGGGCTGTACGGCTTGGTCATGTAGTCGTCCGCGCCGAGTTCGAGGCCGAGCAGCACGTCGTCCTCGGTGGAGCGGGCGGTGAGCATCAGCACCGGGACGTCGTCGTCCCGGCGCAGCACCCGGCACACCCCGAAGCCGTCGATCACCGGCAGCATCAGGTCCAGGACCACCAGGTCGGGGCGGTGCAGCCGGGCCGCGTCCAGGGCGGCCCGGCCGTCGTGGACCACGGTCGCGGTGTGGCCCTCCGCCAGCAGGGAGCGGCGTATGAGTTCGGCCTGCATCTCGTCGTCCTCGGCGACCAGCACATGTGCGCACACGCGGCGGATCCTATGGTCAGCGGGCCAGGAACGCCGCGTCGCCCATGACGACGACGGGGTGCCGGGCCGGGTCGAGGGTGAGCAGCAGTTGCTTCATGTGCCGCTCGGCGAGGCCGACGCAGCCATGGGTGGGGCCGCCGTGGTCGACGTGCAGCCAGATGCCGCCGCCACGGCTCGCGCCGAGCGGGCGGGTCCAGTCGAGCGGCGAGGTGCCCGGCCGGCGGTTGTAGTCGATGGCGACGACGTAGTCGAACGACCCCGCCAGCGACTCCCCTTCGAACCCGGTGCCGGGCGAGGTGAAGCCGACGGAGTGGTGGTACGGCAGCCGGGTCCCGGGGTCGCGCTTCAGGCCGCCCGCGTCGCTGAGGGTGTAGACGCCGACGGGTGAGCGCAGGTCGCCGGCGCGGTGATGGTCGCTCCAGCCCCTGAGGGCGTTGTGCGCGGGCCAGCTCTCCCCGGCCCGCCAGCCGGTGCCGTCGCGCTGGTACAGCACGGCGGTGGAGTCCGGGGAGTCGCGGCCGCGTCCGGTCACCACGACGACCTGCCGGGAGCGGGAGGGTATCGCCGCCACGGTCCGCGGACCCAGGCCCGGTATCCGCCGCGGGGCCGCCTCGACCGAGGTCTCGGGGCGGGGTGCGGGGACGCCGGCCGGTGCGGTGGCGATGCCGGACGGGGTGCCGGACACCGCCACCGCACCGCCGCCGCATCCGATGAGCAGCAGGCACATGGCGAGCAGGGTGACACGGGGACTGCGCGTGATCATGCGTCGACCATGGCCGACGGTTGTGAGGAACTCGTCAGGTTCCCGGCGCCACCGCCCGAAGCGCCGCCGCTCAGGCCGTCCGCGCGGCCGCCGCTCAGGCCGTCTGCCCGGCCGCCGCTCGTCCCGCCGCGCGGCCGGAGAACAGGCAGCCGCCGAGGAACGTGCCCTCCAGGGCGTTGTAGCCGTGGACGCCACCGCCGCCGAAGCCGGCGACCTCGCCGGCGGCGTACAGACCGTCGATGGGCCGCCCGTTCGCGCCGAGGGCGCGGGAGTCGAGGTCGGTCTGGATGCCGCCGAGGGTCTTGCGGGTCAGGATGTGCAGCTTGACGCCGATGAGGGGACCGGCCGCCGGGTCGAGGACGCGGTGCGGGACGGCGACCCTGCCGAGGCGGTCGCCGATGTAGCGGCGGGCGTTGCGGATGCCCTGGACCTGGGCGTCCTTGCTGTAGGGGTTGGCCATCTGCAGGTCGCGGGCCTCCACCTGGCGCCGTACCTCGGCGGCGTCAAGGAGCGGCTGGTCGGTCAGCTTGTTCATCTTCTCGACGAGTTGGTCGAGGGTGTCGGCGACCACGAAGTCCGCGCCGTGCCGCAGGAAGTCCTGCACGGGTCCGGGCGCGCCCTTGCCGAGCAGCCGGTCGCGCAGCACGGCCTTGCGGTCCTTGGCGGTGATGTCGGGGTTCTGCTCGGAGCCCGACAGGGCGAACTCCTTCTCGACGATCTTCCGGGTCAGCACGAACCAGGAGTGGTCGTGGCCGGCGATGTCCTCGGTGGTGCGCAGGTGCCTGAGGGTGCTCAGGGTGTCGTAGCCGGGCAGGCACGGGTCGGGCAGCCGGCGGCCGAGCGCGTCGAGCCAGATCGAGGACGGTCCGGGCAGGATGCGGATGCCGTGGCCGGGCCAGATCGGGTTCCAGTTCCGCACGCCCTCGGTGTAGTGCCACATGCGGTCGCGGTTGACCAGCCGGGCGCCGGCCGCGGCGCTGATGTCGAGCATCCGGCCGTCGACGTAGGCCGGGACGCCGGTGACCATGCCGGACGGGGGTGTGCCGAGCCGCTGCGGCCAGTAGCGGCGGACCATGTCGTGGTCGGCGCCGATGCCGCCGGACGTGACGATCACGGCCTGCGCGGTGAGTTCGAACGCGCCGACGGCGTCCCGGTTGGAGGCGACGCCCCGGGGCGAGTCGTCCTCGGCGAGCACCGTGCCGCGCACGCCGCGCGCCGCGCCGCCCTCGACGACGAGTTCGTCCACCCGGTGCCGGTGGTGGAAGGTGAGCAGGCCGTCGCGCGCGGCCTGCCGGGCGTGATCGGCGAACGGCTCGACGACGCCCGTGCCGGTGCCCCAGGCGATGTGGAAGCGGGGTACGGAGTTGCCGTGGCCGTCGGCCCTCAGGTCACCGCGCTCGGCCCAGCCCACCGTGGGCAGCAGGCTGATGCCGTGCCCGGCCAGCCAGGACCGCTTCTCCCCCGCCGCGAACTCGACGTAGGCGCGCGCCCAGCGCACCGCCCAGGAGTCCTCGTCGTCGAGCCGGTCGAACCGTGCGCTGCCCCGCCAGTCGTTCCAGGCCAGCTCGAAGGAGTCCTTGACGCCGAGGCGCCGCTGCTCGGGGGAGTCGACGAGGAACAGCCCGCCGAAGGACCAGTACGCCTGCCCGCCGAGGTTGGCGGCGTTCTCCTGGTCGACGAGGGCGACCCTGCGACCCCGGCTGGTCAGCTCGTGCGCGGCGACCAGCCCCGCGAGGCCGGCTCCGACGACGATGACGTCCGCGTCCATGGCGTCCGATCCCTTTCTCCGGTCCAACGTGTCCGACCCGTTTTCGATACGCGAATGTATCCGATACAGCGCTGTATCAAACAGGGGCCGACCGTCCGCCTCCGTAACCAGCCAATAGGAACAGATTTTCGATTCCGTTGTACGCTGGGGCCATGACCGGGCACCACCTCCAGGGCTCCCTCTTCGACCAGGCCGACGAGCTCCGGCTCGGTGCGCTGGACGGACTGCGCCGCACCGGGCTCGGCCGCGGCGCCTGGATCGACCTGCTGCCCGGGTGGCTCGAAGGCGCCGACGACCTCTTCGAACAGCTCGCCGCCGAGGTGCCCTGGCGCGCGGAGCGCCGCACGATGTACGACAACGTCGTAGCGGTACCCCGCCTGCTCGCCTTCTACGGCGCGGACGACCCGCTCCCCCACCCGGTGCTCACCGAGGCCCGCGACGCCCTGTCCGCGCACTACGGCCGCGAGCTGGGCGAGCCGTTCACCACGGCCGGGCTGTGCTACTACCGCGACGGCCGGGACAGCGTCGCCTGGCACGGCGACCGGATCGGGCGCGGAGCGCGCGAGGACACGATGGTCGCGATCCTCTCCGTCGGCGCGCCCCGGGACCTGCTGCTGCGTCCGGCGGGAGGCGGCGGCTCCACGATCCGGCGCCCGCTCGGCCACGGCGACCTGATCGTCATGGGCGGCTCCTGCCAGCGCACCTGGGAGCACTGCATACCCAAGAGCACCCGGGTCACGGAACCCCGCATCAGCATCCAGTTCCGCCCCGCGGGGGTGCGCTGACGCACGCCATCTCCTGGGGCTGAGGGGCAACGGCCGGACCGCTCCCGGCGTCTTCACGGCTGCGGCGGCTTACGTCGTCCTCGCCTCGCACCGCTCCCGGGAGACCGCCGGCACGGACCCGTACCCGCTGCTGCCGTCCGCACGGCCCGGCCACTACCGTGCCGTCACCACACCTCGTCACGAGAGACCCACCGGGTAAGGAGCCATGGACCCACCGCCGGACAACCAGCCCGTGTCAGACCCGGCCGCCGCGGCCGCGCGACCGTCCGCGTGGCGGCTGCTGCTCGGTTATGTACGCCCCTACCGCTGGGCGCTGCTGGCCGGCGCGCTCCTCGCGCTCGCCACCGGCGCCACCGGGCTCGCCCTGCCGCTGGTCGCGCGGGAACTCATCGACCGGCTCGCACACGACCGGCCGATCACCACGCCGCTGCTGGCGATGACGGGCCTGGTCCTCGCCAACGCCGGGATCGGCGCGGGGGGTTCGTACGTGCTGCGGCGCACCGCCGAGTCCGTGGTGCTCACCGCCCGCGAAAGGCTCACCTCGTACCTGCTGCGGCTGCGCGTCGCCTCCGTCGACCGCAGTGAGCCCGGCGACCTGATGGCGCGGGTCACCTCCGACACCACCCTGCTGCGCGAGGTCACCACCGACACCCTGGTCGGCCTGGGCACCGGCGGGCTCACCCTGGTCGCCACGCTGGTGCTGATGGGTGTCGTGGACCCGGTGCTGCTGGGGGTCACCGTCGGCGTCATCGCCGTCGCCGGGGCCGTGATCGGCGTGGTCATGCCGCGGATCAACAAGGCCAGCCGGGCGGCCCAGGACTCGGTCGGGGCGATGGGCGCCGCCCTGGAGCGGGTCCTGGGCAGCCTGCGGACCATCAAGGCGTCCGGCGCCGAACACCGCGAGGAGCAGGCGGTGCACGCCGCCGCGCGGGAGTCGTGGCGGCAGAGCGTGCGCTCCGCCAGGTGGTCGGCGCTGGCGGGCAACATGGCGGGACTGTCCATGCAGATCGCGTTCCTGACCGTGCTCGCGGTCGGCGGCGCCCGGGTGGCCACCGGCGCCATCGACGTCGGCACCCTGGTGGCGTTCCTGATGTACATCTTCTATCTGATGTCCCCCGTGCAGCAGGTGATCGGCGCCGTCACCCAGTACCAGACCGGCGCCGCCGCCATCGCCCGCATCCAGCAGGCACAGGAGCTGCCCGCCGAGCCGGAGGCACGGCCCGCCCCGCTGCCCGCGCCGGGTGCCGAACCGGCGAGCCTGCGCTTCGAGGACGTGCACTTCCGCTACGCCGACGACCTGCCCCACGTCCACCACGGCGTGTCCTTCACCGTCCCCGCCCGGGGCATGACCGCCTTCGTCGGCCCCTCCGGCGCGGGCAAGACCACGGTCTTCTCCCTCGTCGAACGGTTCTACGACCCGACCGGGGGCCGAGTCGTCCTCGACGGCCGCGACCTCGCGGACTGGGAGATACCCGCCCTGCGGGCCGTCATCGGCTACGTCGAGCAGGACGCACCGGTCCTCTCCGGCACCCTGCGCGACAACCTGCTGCTGGGCAACCCCGACGCCGACGGCGACGACCTGCGCCGCGTACTCAAGACCACCCGCCTCGACGACCTCGTCGCCCGGCTTCCCCGAGGCCTGGACACCCTGGTCGGCCACCGCGGCACCAAACTCTCGGGCGGTGAACGCCAGCGTGTCGCCATCGCCCGCGCCCTGCTGCGCCGCCCCCGGCTGCTCCTGCTCGACGAGGCCACCTCCCAGCTGGACGCCGTCAACGAAGCGGCCCTGCGCGACACCGTCGCCGACGTCGCCCGCACCACCACGGTGCTCGTCGTCGCCCACCGGCTGTCCACCGTCACCATGGCCGACCGGATCGTGGTCATGGACGCCGGCACCGTGCGCGCGGTGGGCACCCACCGGGAACTCGTCACCGCCGACCCCCTGTACGCGGAACTGGCCGCCACCCAGTTCCTCGCCACCGCCGGCTGACGCCCGGCACCCCCTCCGTGCCGAGTCCCCCTCCGGTCTGGTTTGCTGTCCCCGTCGGGCAGCCAACCGAGGATGGGGAGATCGATGCGGGCGGACGTGCAGCAGGTCGCCGACGGCACCTATCTGGTGCGCGGCAGCAACACGAACTGGGTGATCCTCACCGAGGGCGACGCGGTCACACTGATCGACACCGGCTACCCCGGCGACCGGGGGCAGCTCCTCGACTCGCTCGCCGCGGTGGGCAGTTCACCGCAGGCGGTGGCCGCCGTGCTGATCACCCACGCCCACAACGACCACCTGGGCTCCGCCGAGTACCTGCGCGCCACCTACGGCACCCCCGTCCAGCTGCACGAGGCCGAAGTGCCGCACGCCCGGCGGGACTTCCTGCACCAGGTGACCGTCGGCACGGTGCTGCGCAACGGCTGGCGGCCGGGTGTGCTGCCGTGGGCGGTGCACTCGCTCCGCGTCGGCGGCACCGCGCATCTGCCGGTGGCCGCGCCGGAGCCGTTCCCGGCGGCGGGCGCACTGGACCTGCCAGGGCGGCCCGTGCCCGTGCACACACCGGGCCACACCCGCGGCCACGCCTCCTTCCACCTGCCGGACGCGGGCGTGCTGATCTCGGGCGACGCCCTGGTGAGCGGCCACCCCACCTCCCGGATCCGGGGCCCGCAGCTGCTGCCCGACATGTTCCACCACGAACGCGCCCGGGCTCTGGCCTCGCTGGACATCATCGAGGACCTCCCCGCGGACGTGCTGCTGCCCGGCCACGGCCCCGTGCACCGCGGCCCGGTCGGGCAGGCCGCGCGGCTGGCACGGGAACACGCGCTCTAAGCTCTCCGCCATGGCCTTGCAGATCAGCGCCACCAACCCGGAGCATCCCGCGCTCCTGCTCGAACTGCCGTGGGACACACCGCTCGAGGAGTGGCCCGAGGAGTACCTCGTGCCGCTGCCGCGCGGCATCTCCCGGCACGTGGTGCGCTACGCCCGGGCCGGCGACGAGGTGATCGCCGTCAAGGAGCTCGCCGAACGGCCCGCGCTGCGCGAGTACGAGCTGCTGCGCGACCTGGACCGGCTGTCCATCCCCGCCGTGGACCCGCTCGCCGTGGTCACCGGCCGCACCGACCCGGCGGGCGCCCCGCTGGAGCCGGTGCTGGTCACCCGGCACCTGGGCGGCTCGATGCCGTACCGGTCGATGTTCGAGACGACGCTGCGTCCGGCCACCATGCACCGGCTGATGGACGCCCTGGCCGTGCTGCTGGTGCGGCTGCACCTGGCCGGTTTCGCCTGGGGCGACTGCTCGCTGTCCAACACGCTCTTCCGGCGCGACGCGGGCGCCTACGCCGCCTATCTCGTCGACGCCGAGACCGGCGAGCTGCACCCGCGGCTGAGCACCGGGCAGCGGGAGTACGACCTGGATCTCGCGCGGGTGAACATCAGCGGCGAGCTGCTCGACCTGGAGGCCTCCGGTGCGCTGCACCCCTCGGTGGACCCGGTGGAGTTCGGCACCGAGATCCGCGACCGCTACCGCGGGCTGTGGGAGGAGCTGACCCGCACGTCGGTCTACCCGGCGGGCAAGTACCACTACATCGAGCGCCGGATACGACGGCTCAACGACCTCGGTTTCGACGTCGCCGAGATGCAGATCGAGCACGCCTCGAACGGCTCCACGGTCACCTTCGTGCCCAAGGTCGTCGACGCCGGCCACCACCAGCGGCAGCTGCTGCGCCTGACCGGCCTGGACACCGAGGAGAACCAGGCCCGGCGGCTGCTGACCGACCTGGAGAGCTGGATGGCCACCCAGGACGACTACGCGCCGGGCGACCCCCTGGCGGCCCGCCCGGAGGTGCTGGCGCACCGCTGGGTGCGGGAGGTGTTCCGGCCCACCGTGCGCGCGGTGCCGCGCGAGCTGCGCGCCACCATGGACCCGGCCGAGCTGTACCACCAGCTGCTGGAACACCGCTGGTACCTGTCCGAGCGGGCCCAGCACGACATCGGCCTGGACACGGCCGTCGCCGACTACGTCGAGAACATCCTGCCGAAGGCACGCGCGACGCTGGAGCCGACGCCGCCGGAGTGAGGGCTCAGGCGGGCGGGACGACCGCGACCGGACAGCCGGCGTGGTGCAGCACGCCGTGCGCGACGGAGCCGATCCGCGCGCCGACCGCGGTCCGGCGGGCCCGGCGGCCCACGATCACCAGCTGGGCGCGTCCGGCCGCGGACAGCAGTACCTGCCCCGCGCTGCCCATCTCCACCTGCTCGACGACGGGGACGTCCGGGAAGCGTTCCCGCCACGGCCGCAGCGCGTCGGCCAGCCCCTTCGCCTCGTACGGTTCCAGGCCGCCGGCCTCGTCGAGCAGCTTCAGCGAGCCGGGGCTGTAGCCGAACACCGGCGGCAGGGTCCAGGCGCGTACCGCGCGGACGGTGGCGCCCCGCGCGGCGGCCGTCCCGAAGGCGAACCGCAGGGCCTGCGCGCTGTCCTCGGGGGTGCCGTGCTGGCCGACCACGACCTCCCGCCCGGCGGCCTCGGCGGCGGGTTCGTCCCCCGCGCGCACCAGGACGACGGGCCGTACGGCCTCGGCGATCACCTGCCGGCCCACGGAGCCCAGGAGGAATCCGATCAGGGCGCCGCGTCCGCGCGAGCCGAGCACCAGCATCTCGGCGTCCGCAGCGGCGGCGGCCAGTGCCCGGGCCGCGCCGTCCTCCACGACGTCCGTGGTCACGGTCAGGTCCGGGTGGCGCTCGCCGACGCCTCGGACGGCCTCGGCCGTCGCCTCGCGCACGCGCTGCCGCTGCGTGTCGCGGTCCCCTAGGTCGAGGGCGTCGTGCGCCTCGAAGCGCCAGGCGTGCACCACCCGCAGCGGCAGCCGGCGGCGCTCGGCCTCCCGGCCCGCCCACGCCAGCGCGGCGAGACTCTCCTCCGAACCGTCCACCCCTGCCGTGATCGGCCGCGTCATGCCGTCCGCCTTCCTGTGTCGGGGCCCGTGCCGGAGGCCCGCCGGCGGGCCCGTCCGTGAGGCCCAGTCTTCCCCACCGCGCCCGCGCCATCCCGCAGCGGGCCGACGGCCGTCCCCCGCCGTCTCACTCATACCCGAGCGAAGCGGGACGATCGAACATACGATGGGCGGGAGTCGGCGCGGTGACGCACCCGGAGCTGCACCGTGCCGCCGATCCGACCGCCCGGGGTGGGAGACACATGGCACAGGCCGCGGAGGCTGCGCGGACCGTCATCATGACCGTGGACGACGATCCGGGGGTCTCCCGTGCCGTCGCCCGTGACCTCAGGCGGCGCTACGGCGAGTCGTACCGGATCGTGCGCGCGGAGTCCGGCGAGTCCGCGCTCGACGCGCTGCGCGAACTGAAACTGCGCGGCGACCTCGTCGCGGTGATCCTCGCCGACTACCGCATGCCACGGATGAACGGCATCGAGTTCCTGGAACAGGCCCTGGACGTGTACCCGGGGGCGCGCCGGGTGCTGCTGACCGCGTACGCCGACACCAACGCGGCCATCGACGCGATCAACGTGGTCGACCTGGACCACTACCTGCTCAAGCCGTGGGACCCGCCGGAGGAGAAGCTGTACCCGGTCCTGGACGACCTGCTCCAGGCGTGGCGCGCCAGCGACCACCGGCCCGTGCCCAGCACGAAGGTGGTCGGGCACCGCTGGTCGGCGCGGTCGTCGGAGGCCAGGGAGTTCCTGGCCCGCAACCAGGTGCCCTACCGCTGGTACTCCTCCGACGAGCCCGAGGGGCAGCGGCTGCTGAGGGCGGCCGGGCAGGACGGACGGCGGCTGCCGCTGGTGGTCACCCCGGACGGCACCGCGCTGGTGGAGCCGGAGGCACCCGAGCTCGCGGCCCGGGTGGGACTGGCCACGACACCGGCGGCCGACTTCTACGACCTCGTCGTGATCGGCGGCGGCCCGGCCGGGCTCGGCGCGGCGGTGTACGGGGCCTCGGAGGGGCTGCGCACGGTGCTGGTGGAGCGGTCGGCGACCGGCGGGCAGGCCGGGCAGAGCTCCCGGATCGAGAACTACCTGGGTTTCCCCGACGGCGTCTCCGGTGCCCAGCTCACCGGCCGGGCGCGGCGGCAGGCCGCCCGGTTCGGCGCCGAGATCCTGACCGCGCGTGAGGTGACGGGACTCGAGGTCAACGGCGCCGCCCGGATCGTCCGGTTCGCCGACGGGTCGGCGATCGCCGCGCACAGCGTGATCCTGGCGACCGGAGTGCAGTACCGGCAGTTGGACGCCCAGGGCTGCACGGATCTCACCGGCTGCGGGGTGTTCTACGGCTCGGCGCTGACGGAGGCGGCCTCCTGCCAGGGGCAGGACGTGTACATCGTCGGCGGCGCCAACTCGGCGGGGCAGGCCGCGATGTACCTGTCCCGGAGCGCGAAGTCGGTGACGCTGCTGGTGCGGGGTCCGGACCTGGCGGCGTCGATGTCGTACTACCTGATCCAGCAGATCGACGAGGCGCCGAACATCTCCGTGCGCAGCCACACGGTCGTGGACGCGGCCCATGGCTCGGACCATCTGGAGCGGCTGACGCTGCGGCACACGGTGACGGGGGACACCCAGCAGGTCGACGCCCAGTGGATGTTCGTGTTCATCGGCGCCGCTCCGCTGACCGACTGGCTCGGCGACGCCGTGCTGCGCGACGAGCGCGGGTTCATCCTGGCCGGGCCCGATCTCACCCCCGACGGGCGACCGCCGGCGGGCTGGGAGCTGGACCGGCCGCCGTACCACCTGGAGACCAATGTGCCCGGTGTGTTCGTGGCGGGCGACGCGCGCGCGGAGTCGGCCAAGCGTGTCGCGTCCGCCGTCGGGGAGGGAGCCATGGCCGTGATGCTGGTCCACCGCTACCTGGAGCAGTCATGAGCGGGCAGCCGATGCCGTGCAGCCCCCGGGAGATCGGTTCGCTGTTCCTGTTCGAGAAGCTGTCGCCGGAGCAGCTCGGCCGGCTGTGCGGCGCGGGGCGGGTGGAGCGGTTCGAGCCCGGCCCGGTCTACACCGAGGGCGAGCCGGCCACCTGCTTCTTCGTGATGATCGAGGGCACGGTGGTGCTCTCCCGCCGGATCGGCGGCGACGACGTGGAGGTCACCCGGACCTCGCAGCCTGGGGTGTACGCGGGCGCCACGCAGGCGTACGTCGGCGACCGGTTGCGCCAGGTGTACAAGAACTCGATGCGCGTCACGGAGCCGACGCGGTTCTTCGTGCTGCCCGCGGACACGTTCGCGAGCGTCATGCGGGAGTGGTTCCCGATGGCGGTGCATCTGCTGGAGGGGCTCTTCTTCGGGGTCAAGAGCAGCCAGGCGGTGACCGAGCAGCACGAGCGGCTGCTGGCGCTCGGCTCGCTGTCCGCCGGTCTCACGCACGAGCTCAACAACCCCGCGGCGGCGGCCGTGCGGGCCACGGAGACGCTGCGGGAGCGGGTGGCCAAGATGCGGCACAAGCTCGCCGTGATCACCGAAGGCCCCTTCTCCCGCGATCAGTTGGCGAATCTCATCGACATCCAGGAGCGCACCGCCGAGCGGGTCGCCAAGGCGTCGTCGCTCAGCCCCCTGGAGGCCTCCGACCGGGAGGACGCCCTCACCGACTGGCTGGAGGACCATGGCATCGGCCAGGCCTGGCAGCTCGCGCCCACCTTCGTGCAGGCCGGGCTCGACGTCGACTGGCTGGAGGAGGTCGCGGTGGCGGTCGACGAGGAGATCCTGCCGGGGGCCGTGGGGTGGCTCAACTACACGGTGGAGACCGAGCTGCTGATGGACGAGATCGCGGACTCCACCACCCGCATCTCCCACCTGGTGGACGCCGCCAAGCAGTACTCCCAGCTGGACCGCGCCCCCTACCAGGTCGCCGACGTGCACGAACTCCTCGACAGCACCCTGCTGATGCTGTCCGCGAAGATCGGCCCGCACATCGAGGTGGTCAAGGACTACGACCGTACGCTGCCGAGGATCCCCGCGTATCCGGCCGAGCTCAACCAGGTGTGGACCAACCTGATCGACAACGCGGTCTCCGCCGTCCAGGAGGCGGGCGGTGAGGGCACGTTGACGGTCCGGACGGCGCGCGACGGCGACCGGCTCCTGGTCGAGTTCCAGGACACCGGGCCCGGCATCCCGCCGGACATCCGCGGGCGCATCTTCGATCCGTTCTTCACCACGAAGCCGGTCGGTCAGGGCACCGGGCTGGGGCTGGACATCTCCTGGCGGATCGTGGTCAACAAGCACCACGGCACCCTGCGGGTGGAGTCGGTGCCGGGCGACACGCGTTTCCAGGTGCTGCTGCCGCTGACCGCCGCCGACGACGACAACACATCACCGAGCCTGATCTCCGAGGAGCCGGCATGAGCAGCGACAGCGGAATCGACCCCGGCGTCCCGCCGAGCGGCAGTGGCTGCGCGGAGTGCGACGCGGCCGGCGGCTGGTGGTTCCATCTGCGGCGCTGCGCCGCCTGCGGCCACATCGGCTGCTGCGACGACTCGCCCGCCCGGCACGCCACCGCCCACTACCGGGCCACCGGTCATCCGGTGATCCGCAGCTACGAGCCGGGCGAGGGCTGGTTCTGGAACTACGCCACGCAGGAGCTGTACGACTCCGGACCCGAACTCGCTCCCCCGCAGGCCCATCCGGTCGACCAGCCGGTACCGGGCCCGGCGGGACGTGTCCCGGCGAACTGGGCGGACACGCTGCGCTGAGCCGCGCCAGGGGACACCCCGCCGCGAGGGCGGGGCGTCCCCTGGCGCGGCAGACCGGTGTCAGTGCCGGTTCGCCGGGGTGTTGGCGGCGGTGACGTTGACCGCGGCCCACGCCCGGTCCACCGTCTTGTACTCGGTGCTGCTCGCGCCGTAGAGGTCCTTGGCCGCCTTCAGCGTCGCGACGCGCGCGTCGTGGAAGTCGCTTGTGGAGACCATTTGACTTGCTCCTCGGGCTGAAGCCCGGGGATTCTGGCCTTCCACTCCGATGCTGTGCCGCTACGCGGCACCGGCTCCGGTCCGGATTCCGTGGCTTCCTGCTTCTCCGCGCTGTGCCGGAACAGGGCCCGGTCTTACCTGCGCTCCACAGGCCGTCACCGCCAGTCCGGCGGCCTTGATGTTCTTCGCGGCGTTGTGGTCCCGGTCGTGGACCGTGCCGCAGGCCGGGCAGGTCCACTCCCGCACCTGCAGCGGTTTGGGCCCGTCGTGGTGGCCGCAGGCCGAGCACACCTGGCTGGTGGGCTCGAACCGGCCGACCTTGACCAGGGTGCGGCCGTACCGGTCGGCCTTGTAGGCGAGCATGCCCACGAACTGGGCCCAGCCCGCATCGTGGATGCTCTCGGCCGGCCCGGTGCGCGCCAGGCCGCCCACCGCCAGGTCCTCCACCCCGACCGTTTGGTTTTCACGGATCAGCTGCGTGGAGAGCTGGTGATGGAACTCGCGACGCGCGTCCGCCACCCGCGCGTGCGCGCGGGCCACCTTCAGGCGGGCCTTCCCCCGGTTCTTCGATCCCTTCTGCTTCCGGGACAGCTCCCGCTGGGCCTTCTTGAGCTTCTTCTCCGCGCGGCGCAGGAACCGCGGGGAGTCGATCTTCGTGCCGTCGGACAGCACCGCGAAGTGGGTCAGGCCGAGGTCGATGCCCACAGCCCGGTCGCTCGCGGGCAACCGTTCCGCGTCGGTGGCCGGCTCGGTTTCGACGACGAAAGAGGCGAAGTACCGGCCCGCCGCATCCTTGATCACGGTGACACTGGAGGGCACACACGGCAGGGGCCGTGACCACCTGACCCGCACCTCGCCGATCTTCGGCAGACTCAGGCAGCCGTTCTCGGTGAGCTTCCAGCGGGCGTTCGCGGTGAACCGGACCGATTGACGACGGTCCTTGCGCGACTTGAACCGCGGCGCGCCCAGTTTCGGACCCCTGCGCTCGCCTCGAGGGAGGCGAAGTAGTTCCGGTACGCGCTCTCCGCGTCCCGCAGCGCCTGTTGCAGTACCACTGCGGAGACCTCGCCCAGCCAGTGCCGCTCGGGGGTCTTCTTCGCCTCGGTGAGCAGCGTCCTGGACAGGACAGCCGCGGTGGGAAACGGCTCACCGGCCGCCCGGGCCCGCTCACGCGCCGCGATCGCGGCGTTGTACACCACCCGCGCGCACCCGAAGGCCCGGGCCAGCGCCATGCGCTGACCGGGCGCCGGGTCGAGACGGAAGGCACACCGAAGCAGCATGATCCGGACGCTGGCACCGGCCGCTGACAGTCCGGGGCGGATCAGCTCAATCCAGCTCCGCTGGAACGGTCCGGCGACGCTCCGCATCGCAACCACCGGATCCCCTTCACCACCGGCGTGAACGCCGGTCCACGGCGAGCGAAGGCGGCGGCGCGGGCGGCGTCCACCACCTTTGCCAATCCGCCCCACTCGGTGATCGGCGGATGCCCAACTGTGTGTCGCCTGTGGAGATGTGACGCGGTGCGAGAAGGTTGCGCTGGCCGAATGTGATCGATCTCGCACGAACCAGACATGGACACAGACGGAAGGACACGCATGGGTCCACGAACGATGTGCAGGGGCGCGGTACTCGGATCACTGGTGCTGGGCCTCCTCGCGGGCCCGGCGCACGCGGTGGACCGCGGGCGGCCGGACATCGGACCGGACACCGGACCGAGCACCGGGCCGAACGCCCCCGCACGCACCGCACCGGCGGCCCCCGATCCGGCGGCGCTCAGCGGCCTGCTGCGCACCGCGCTCTCGCAGGGCGCGCCCGGCGCGATGGCGCGGATCGACGACCACCGCACGTCCTGGGACGACCACGCCACGGTCCACAAGGCCGTCGAGGGAGTCGCCGACCGGGGCACCGGGGAGGCGATGGACACCGCCGACCGGTTCCGCATCGGCAGCGTCACCAAGACCTTCTCCGCGGTCGTGCTGCTGCAACTGGTGGCCGAGGGCAGGCTCGACCTGGACACGTCCGTCGACCACTACCTGCCGGGACTGCTGCCGGACGACCGGATCACGGTGCGGCACGTGCTCAGTCATCGCAGCGGGCTGTACGACTACACCGACGACCTGTTCGCGCGGACCGTCCCCGGTTTCGAGGCGGTGCGCACCAAGGTCTTCACCTACCGCGAGCTCGTGGCCAAGTCGCTGGAGCACCCGCTCACCCATGCGCCCGGAGCCGCCTACGACTACTCCAACACCAACTTCGTGGTCGCCGGCCTGCTCATCGAGAAGCTGACCGGTCACCCGGTGCGCACCGAGTACGAGAACCGGATCATCAAGCCCCTGAAGCTGGCCGACACCTTCTACGTCCACCCCGACACGAAGATCCCCGGCAGACACGCGCGCGGCTACCTCACCCCGGACGACGCGAAGGGCGCCCTGGTGGACGCCACCGACCAGACGGTGTCCTGGGCGCAGAGCGCCGGCGCCCTCATCTCCTCCACCCGCGACCTGAACACCTTCCTCTCGGCGCTGCTGGGCGGAGCGCTGCTGCCCACCAGGCAGTTGGACGAGATGCAGCGGTGGGTCCCCGCGGGCGCCGGCCAGGGCTACGGGCTCGGACTGCGCCGCCGCGACCTGTCCTGCGGGGTGTCGGTGTACGGGCACACCGGTACCGTCCAGGGCTACTACACCTACGCGTTCACCAGCAAGGACGGCCTGCGCAGCCTCACCGCGCTCGCCAACACCTCCAACAACGACGCGGTGTACCGGACCATGCTGGGCACGCTGGAGTCGGCGTTCTGCGGCAAGCACGCGAAGGCACCGGGCACGGCAGGGTGATCTTGGCGGAACGCTCCCTTCCGGGCCAGGATGCCCGTATGAAGGGTGATCTCTTTTCCAGTGAGCACATGGTGGGCCCCGCGACCGCGCCGGGCATGTCCGTCGAGAACGCCAAGTGCATCCGGTACACGGTGAACGGCGAGATGCTCGCCCGGCAGGGCTCGATGGTGGCCTACCGGGGCAGTCTGCAGTTCGAACGCAAGGGGCAGGGCGTGGGCGGCATGCTCAAGCGCGCGGTCACCGGGGAGGGGCTGCCGCTGATGGCGGTGCGCGGGCAGGGCGAGGCCTGGTTCGCGCACGAGGCCCAGAACTGCTTCGTCGTCGAGGTCGACCCGGGTGACGAGTTCACCGTCAACGGCCGCAACGTGCTCTGCTTCGACGCCTCGCTGTCGTACCAGATCAAGACGGTGAAGGGGTCCGGCATCGCGGGCGGCGGGCTGTTCAACAGCGTGTTCACCGGGCAGGGCCGGCTGGGCCTGGTGTGCGAGGGCAATCCGCTCGTCATACCCGTCACGCCCGAGCAGCCGGTGTACGTCGACACGGACGCCGTCGTGGGCTGGACCGCCCGGCTCCAGACGTCCCTGCACCGCTCGCAGTCCATCGGCTCGATGCTGCGCGGCGGCTCCGGCGAGGCCGTACAGCTGATGCTCCAGGGCCAGGGACACGTCGTCGTCCGCCCGAGCGAGGCGACCCCGCAGAAGCCCCAGCAGCACTGAGCGAGTCGAGCGGCACTCGGCCCTCTCACCGGCCCGGCGGTCGTCGCGCCCGGGTCGGTGCCGGTGGAACATCGCTCGGGCTTGTGGCCGGTGCTTCGGACGCTGGTGTGGCCACGGTCCTCCTTGTCCGGCACGGCCTGACGAAACGTGTTGACCTGCGCGCCTCGGGGGGTGAGGGTCGAGGCGGTGCGGACCCTCACCCCGCGCCGGAAGGGTGAACTGCCTTGATCGGCATCTCGCAGATCGAAACCGCGGCCGAGCGGATCGCCGGACACGTCGTGCGGACCCCCACCGTGCCGAGCCCCGGCCTGTCCGAGCTGCTCGGCCTCCCGGTGACCGCGAAGCTGGAGCTGCTGCAGCGCACCGGCTCGTTCAAGGCGCGCGGCGCGACGGCGAAGCTGCTGGCGCTCGGCGAGGCGGAACGGGCCGCGGGCGTGGTCGCGGTCAGCGGCGGCAACCACGGCATCGCGCTGGCGGTGATGGCCGCCGCCCTCGATGTGAAGGCCACCGTGGTCATGCCCAGGACGGCACCGGCCCGGTCCGTCGAGATCGCGGAGGCGGCCGGGGCGTCGGTACGGCTGACCGACGGCATGGCCGAGGCGTTCGCGACGGCGACGCGACTGCGCGACGAGGGACTCACCCTCGTCCATCCCTTCGACGACCCGGTGGTAATCGCCGGACAGGGCACCGTAGGCCTGGAGCTGGCCCAGGACGCCGACGACCTCACCGATGTGCTCGTCAGCGTCGGAGGCGGCGGACTGATCGCGGGCATCGCCGTCGCGCTGCGCGCGCTGTGCCCCGGCGTGCGGGTCTGGGGCGTGGAGACCGAGGGGGCCGAGGCCATGTCGGCGGCACTGAGGGCCGGCGGTCCCGTGCCGGTGACGGTGTCCTCGATCAGCACCACGCTGAGTGCCCCGGCGGTGTCGCAGCTGACGTACGACCATGTCTCGGCCCTGGTGGAGGAGGTGCTCGTGGTCCCCGACCGGGACGCCGTCCAGGGGTGTCTCGACCTCGCCGAGCACGCCAAGGTGTGGACCGAGCCCGCCGCGGGCTGTCTGCTGCCGGCGGCCCGGCTGGTTCGGGAGCGGGTCGGCGACGGCGCCCGGTTCGGTCTGGTGGTCTGCGGGGGCAACGCGACCACCGCCGACATCGTGTCCTGGGCGGACCGGTTCGGACTGCGGTGAACTCCCGCCCGCCCGGGGGAATTTGACCGAAAGACAGGAATCGTGCGAGGTCGCGGTCCCTTTGAACGGACCCCGTCCCGTCCCCCGTACCACTGGGAAAGGTGAGAGCCGGGGGTTCGACGAGGGATGACCATGGCCGAGGCACAGCCGTCCGCACACGACTTGGTCGCCGGACGGTACCGGCTGCTTCAGGTCGTCCACCGCGGAACCAACCACGTCTGCTGGTACGGCGAGGACGTCACCGCGGAACGCCCCCGGCTGCTGACGCGGATCGGGCTGCCGGAGGGCACCGACGCGGAGACCGCCCGCCGCATCACCGCGCGCGTGATGCGCACCTCCGAGAGGATGGTGCTGCTTCGGCCGGGCCGGGTCCCCTCGGTCGTCGACGCCGTCGTGCAGTCCGGCGCGCTGTGGACGGTCACCGAGTGGATCGACGGCGCGCCCCTGGACGAACTCCTCGCGGAACAGGGCCCGTTCACCTACGTGCGGGCGGCCCGGATCGGCCTGGAGGTCCTCGACGTGCTGGAGGCCGCCCATACGGAGGGCTTCACCCACGGGGAACTCGGCCCCGGGCAGGTGTTCGTGCGGGACCGGGGCGGGGTCGTGGTGACGGGTTTCGGTCTCGCGGGCGCCACCCTGGCCCCGCGGATCACCGCACCGTCCTACGCCTCCCCGGAGCAGGCCCGTGACGAGCGCATCGGGCCGGCCGCCGACCTGTGGGCGCTCGGCGCGCTGCTGTACAGCATGGTCGAGGGACGTCCGCCGTACCGCGACCGGGGCCGGCCCGAGGCCACGCTGAGGGGCGTGGACCGGTTGCCGCTGCGCACCCCGCTGCGGGCCGGGCCGCTCACCCGGGCCGTGCAGGGGCTGCTGCGCAAGGACTCCCGGGAGCGGCTGACCCGTCCCGTGGTCCGCGAGGCGCTCACCCGGGTCCTGAACGAGGACCCCGACACCGTCGCGGCGGAGGTCCCCCGGCCACGGCTGCGCGGTGCGTACTCGGTGGCCCGGCGGGCGGGCCGGGCCTGGGGCAGCCGGGCCACGGTCACCGGCACCGCTCTCGCCGTCGTCACCGTCGCCGTCGCCGTGCTGGCCGTCACCCACCACCTCCCCGGCACCGGGGGCGGAGGCTCCACGGCCGCGTCGGGGACCTCCGGGCCGCCGCCCGCCACCGCCACCGCGTCCGGCGGCCCGGTCGAGGGCGCCACCCCGCCACCCGCCACCCCGTCACCGTCGGCCACGGCGGCCGTCCCGCCGTCCGGCTTCCGCGTCTACCGCGCCCCCGAGGGCTTCTCGGTCGCCCTGCCCACCGGGTGGCAGCGGCTCAGCACCACCCGCGCGCCCGACCGGGCGTACCGTGTCGTCTTCGGGACGGCCGGCGACACCCGGACCCTCGCGGTCACGCACAGTGAGGACGTGGGCCCGGATCCGGTCCTGGTGTGGCGGGACGACGTCGAGCCCGGCCTGGAGCGGCAGCAGGGCTACCGGCGGATCGGCGGCATCCGCGCGACGACCTACCAGGGGCGCCGGTCCGCCGACATGGAGTGGTTGTCCGGGGCACCGGACCGGCGCGTGCACACCTTCGGCCGCGGTGTCCTCCTGGGCGGCCGGCGCGGCTTCTCGTTGCGCTGGACGACTCCCGCCGACGCCTACGGCACGGCCGCGAACCGGCGGGCACTGGAGGTGTTCCTCAGCAGTTTCCGGCCCGCCACCGGCTGACGACTCCCCGCCCGCCCCGGCCGGTCTCCGGTTTTCGCGCAGGTGACCCGGGGACTCGGCCGTCATGGTGCAAATCGGATACACGATGATGACCGAGCAGGCCGGTCCGCGGGAGCTGGTCGACCATGTGGTGCGTGCCGAGGAGGTGGGCTTCGACTTCTCCGTGACCTCGGACCACTACTTCCCGTGGCTGCGTGCGCAGGGTCACTCGCCGTACGCGTGGAGCGTCCTCGGGGCGGCCGCGCAGGCCACCTCGCGCATCCCGCTGATGACGTACGTGACGTGTCCGGCCTTCCGCTACCACCCGGCGATCGTCGCGCAGAAGGCGGCGACGGTGCAGCTGCTGTCGCAGGGCAGGTTCCGGCTGGGCCTGGGCTCGGGCGAGAACCTCAACGAGCATGTGGTGGGGGGCGGCTGGCCGTCCGTCGACATACGTCACGAACGGCTCCAGGAGGCCGTCGAGATCATCCGCGCGCTGTTCGCGGGCGGCCATGTCACCCGTCACGGCGCGCACTTCGACGTGGAGTCGGCCCGGCTGTGGGACGTGCCGGACACCCCGCCGCCCATCGGCGTCGCCGTCTCCGGCGAGCAGTCCTGCAGGATCGCCGGCCACCTCGCCGACCTGCTCATCGCCACCGAGCCGAAGGCCGGCCTGCTCCAGGCCTTCGACCGGCACGGCGGCGAGGGCAAGCCGCGGGTGGGCCAGCTTCCGGTGTGCTACGACACCGACCGGGACGCGGCGGTCAAGCGCGCACACGCGCAGTTCCGCTGGTTCGGCAGCGGCTGGAAGGTCAACTCCGAACTGCCGCACCCGGACTCGTTCGAGTCGGCCACCCAGTTCGTCACCCCGGACGACGTCGCCGAGTCGATCCCGTGCGGCGAGGACCCGGAGGCGTTCGTCGCGGCCGTACGACCGTACGTCGACGCCGGGTTCACGGAGGTGGCGCTGGTGCAGATCGGCGGGGAGGAGCAGGAGGCCTTCCTGGACTGGTCGGCGAAGACCCTGCTGCCCGCGCTGCGCGACGCCTTCGGCTGAGCACACCGCGAGCCCCCCTTCACCGGGAGGTGTACCGGCGCCGGGCCCACAGGGGCAGCACGAACCAGCACAGCAGGTACCAGGCGACGACGAGAACGACCAGCCAGGACACGAGACCGCCGTGCGTCGCCACTCTGAGGATCAGCAGCAGCGCGGCGGTCGTCGTGGCGAGCAGCAGGACCAGTCCGACGAACGTCATCCGGGACGCCCACCGCACCGCCTGGGGTTTCACCCGGCGTCCGGAGACGAGGCGGTGCAGGGACACCGGCCCGATGAGCGCGCCGGTCGCGGAGGCGCCGAGGAAGACCGTGACGATGTAGATGACCTGGTTGGTGTGGGTCAGCGAGTCGTACTTGGGCTGGAACACCACGGTGAGCAGGAAGCCGAAGAGGATCTGCACACCCGTCTGGGCCACCCGCACCTCCTGGATGAGCTCCACCCACATGCGGTCGGCCCGCTCGTCCTCGGTCTCGTCACGCCCCCGGCGTTTCGCCGCGCCGCCTTCCGTCCCCGTCACGTCGCCTCCCGCCTCCCGTGGCCTGCTTCCTGGACGATCCCCGGACTCCCTGTCCTCACGGGTGCCCCGGGAAGCGGGAATCCTGCCCCCTACGCGTGGGCGGGGCTCACCAGCGAGCCTCCACCTGGTCCTTGATCCGGCGCTCGTACAGGTCCCGGATCGCCGCCAGCGTCTCGTCGGTCAGCGGGGGCAGCTTGCCCGCGGCCGCGTTGGCGCGGGCCTGCTCCGGGGAACGGGCGCCGGGGATCACGGTGGTGACGCCGGGCTGCTGGACGATCCAGCGCAGCGCCAGCTGCGCCGGGGTGTATCCCTCGGGGGCGAGGGCGGCGAACTCGGCGGCGGCCTGGACACCCGTCGCGTAGTCGACGCCGGAGAAGGTCTCGCCCTGGTCGAAGGCCTCGCCGTGCCGGTTGTAGGTGCGGTGGTCGTTGGCGGGGAACACCGTGTCCTTGGTGTACTTGCCCGACAGCAGCCCGGAGGCGAGCGGCACGCGGGCGATGATGCCGACGCCTGCCTCGCGCGCGGCCGGGAGCACCTCGCGCAGGGGCTTCATCCGGAACGGGTTGAGGATGATCTGCACGCTCGCCACGTTCGGCCGGGCGATCGCGGTGAGGGCCTCGGCGCAGGTCTCGACGCTGACGCCGTACGCCGCGATCCGCTCCTCCTCGACGAGGGTGTCCAGCGCGTCGAACACGGCGTCGGTGGAGTACACGGGGGTCGGTGGGCAGTGCAGTTGCACCAGATCGATGCGGTCGACGCCGAGGTTGCGGCGGGAACGGTCGTTCCAGGCGCGGAAGTTGTCCAGGACGTAGTTCTCCGGGATCTGCTCGACGCGCCGGCCCATCTTGGTGGCGACCAGCACGTGCTGGTCCGGCCGGGAGCCGAGGAAGGTGGCGATGGTCGACTCGCTGCGCCCGTCGCCGTAGACGTCGGCCGTGTCGAAGAAGGTCACGCCCGACTCGGCGGCGGCCTCCAGCACGGCGAGCGCTTCCTTGTCGTCGACGTCGCCCCAGTCGGCGCCCAGTTGCCAGGTCCCGAGTCCGATGACCGAGGCGTGCTGCTGCGACCTGCCGAATTCACGTTCGTCCATGTGGTCAGTCTGGCACCCGTGGCGGGCGCCCGCGGCACCGGCCACCCTGCCGCCCCGGCCCCCTCACCCGGGCAGGGGCAAGGGCGGTCAGGGCGGTGTCAGGCCCCTTGCCCGGAGGCCGCCGTGCGGCACTCCGGGTGACCCCAGCCCTGATCGTTCCTGACGATGGACTCGCCGGCCGCGTAGGACCTGCCGCACACGCACCGGCCGGGGAACTTCGCCTTGATCGTGCGGGAGGAGGACCCCGCTCCGCCGCGCGCTCGCGCCGTCCCGGTTCCGCTCCTGGTCCCGTTCGTGCGGCGACGCGGCCCGGCGGACGCCGGGGCGGCGGGCGTGGCCGGCGGCTCGGGGGAGCCGAGCGCGCTGCCCGCGGGCTGCTGGGCGGTCGCGGCCTGGCTCGCGGCACGGTCGGCGAAGTCGTTCAGGGGATCGCCGTCGACCTGGTGGGCGGGTACGTAACGGAAGTCGACGGCACGGCCGTCGAGCAGCTCGTCGATCCGCACGACCAGCTCCTGGTTGGCGACCGGCTTTCCGGCGGCGGTCTTCCAGCCGTTGCGCTTCCAGCCGGGCAGCCAGGTGGTGACGGCCTTCATCGCGTACTGCGAGTCCATCCGGACCTCGAGCGGCACGGCCGGGTCGGTCGCCGTGAGCAGCCGCTCCAGCGCGGTGAGCTCGGCGACGTTGTTGGTCGCGGTGCCGAGGGGGCCCGCCTCCCAGCGGGCCGCGGTCTCGGCGTCCTCGGAGATCACCCATGCCCAGCCCGCGGGTCCCGGATTGCCCTTCGAGGCCCCGTCGCACGCGGCCACCACTCGTTCACGCATGCCCCAGATCATGCCACGCCCACCCACAGCCCCACGCAACGCCCGAGCGCCGCCCCTGCGGCACGAGCGGTCCTGGGCCGGGGCATGCCGCTACGGGATCTCCTCGGAGCCGGGCTTCTCTCCGTGGGTCGTGGTGGCGTCGATCACGGTGAAGTGCGCGCCCTGGGGGTCGGTGAGGGACGCGAACCGGCCGAAGGGGCTGCCCATCGGGCCGAAGCGGGCGCGCCGAGACCGGCGCCGCCGCCGGCGTCACGGGTGTCCGCCGGCCGGGTGGCCGGCCCACTCCCCCGGTCGGGTGGGCCGGCCGCACGGCCGCCCGCTACCCGCCCGCGTGGGCCCTCTTCAGGGCGGCGATGTCGAGCTTGCCCATCGCGAGCATCGCCCGGGTGGCGCGGGCCGCCTTCTGCGGGTCGGGGTCCGAGACCATGTCGATGAGCCCGTCCGGGATGACCTGCCAGGACACGCCGTACTTGTCCTTGACCCAGCCGCAGGGGCCGGGTTCTCCGCCGTTCTCCGTGAGCCGGGCCCAGTAGTGGTCGACCTCCTCCTGGTCGGCGCAGAAGATCTGGAAGGAGATCGCCTCGCTGAACCTGAACTCCGGGCCGCCGTTCAGCGCGACGAACTTCTGGCCGTTGGCCGTGAACTCGACGGTGATCACGGAGCCGGCCGGCCCCGGCCCCGCCTCGGTGTAGCGGGCGATCCGGCCGATGCTGGAGTTCTTGAAGACCGAGACGTAGTACTCGGCGGCCTCCTCGGCCTGGCCGTCGAACCAGAGACAGGTGGTGAATCCTTCGGTGGCCACGGGTTCCTCCTGGGTGTGGGGCACGGTCATCTGTATCGACCGCTCCGGGCGGCGGAACTCATCGCTCGCACGGAAATCGACGCCGAAGAAGACGCGAAGAAATCCGGATGGCCCCCCGGCCGGCGGGAACTAGCATCCCGGCCATGACGACGCCACCGCCGCCCACCGACGGCATCCGTCCCTTCCGGCTCGAAATCCCGCAGAGCGACCTCGACGACCTGTACGACCGCCTCGACCGCGCCCGCCTCCCGGAGCAGCCCCCCGGCCCCGGATGGGATCACGGCGTGCCCGTCGACTACCTGCGCGACCTCGTACGGCACTGGCGGCACGGCTACGACTGGCGGGCGGCCGAGGCGCGGCTGAACGAGTGGCCCCAGTTCACGACCACCGTCGACGGCGCGAACGTCCACTTCGCGCACATCCGCTCCCCCGAGCCCGACGCCGCCCCGCTGATCATCACCCACGGCTGGCCGGGGTCGATCGTGGAGTTCCTCGACATTGTGGGGCCACTGACCGACCCGGCCGCACACGGCGGTGATCCCGCCGACGCGTTCCACGTCGTGGTACCGAGCATCCCGGGCTTCGGACTGTCCGGACCGACCGCCGACCGGGGCTGGGAGGCGGGCCGGGTCGCGGACGCGTGGGCGGAGCTGATGCGGCGGCTCGGCTACGAGCGGTTCGGTGCCCAGGGCGGCGACTGGGGCGCGGCGATCTCCCGGGAGCTGGGCCGTGCCCACCCCGACCGGGTGATCGGCGTCCACCTCAACCTGCTGCCGGGGGCGCAGCAGACCACCGAGCCGACCGACGCGGACCTGGCCGCGCTCGGCCCCGAGGAGCGGGCGCGCACGCTGGCCTCGTGGCACCGCTGGGAGGCGTGGCAGCGGGAGGGCGCGGGGTACGCGATCCTGAACGCGACCCGCCCGCAGACCCTGGCCTACGCGCTCACCGACTCCCCCGTCGGTCAACTCGCCTGGATCGTCGAGAAGTTCCGCGAGTGGACCGACTGCGAGGAGCTGCCCGAGGAGGCCGTCGACCGGGACCTGCTGCTCACCGACGTGATGCTGTACTGGCTGACCGGGACCGCCGGTTCCGCCGCCCGGATCTACTACGAGCGGGCGCATGCCGGCTCGGGCCGGGCCGCCGCGCCGGCGGAGTCGTCGACCGCGCCGACCGCGCTCGCCGTCTTCCCGGCCGAGATCCAGGTGCCGCTGCGGCACAAGGCGGAGCGCACCGAGAACCTGGTGCGGTGGACCGAGTTCGACCGGGGCGGGCACTTCGCGGCGATGGAGGAGCCCGACCTGCTGGTCGCGGACGTACGGGCGTTCTTCCGCCAGCTGCGCGCGAAGGGCTGAGCCCGCGGCCCGGGGTCGCCTCGGGGGGCTCCTCGGGGTTCTCTGCCCGTGGCGAATCTGCCACGGGCAGAGAAACGGCATCGGCCGCCTCTCCGCGGCCGACAGTGGAGTCGACGGCATTCACGCCAACGACGAGGAGACCCGATGACTCCACTGACCACCGCGTCGCGGCCACGCGCGGAGGAGGGCGACACACCGCCCAGCCGCTTCGACGACCATCTGGCGGCCCAACTGCTCGCCCAGCGGATCGTGTTCCTGGGCACCCAGGTCGACGAGGTGTCGGCGAACCGGGTGTGCGCGCAGTTGCTGCTGCTGTCGGCCGAGGACCCGCGCACCGACATCAGCCTGTACATCAACAGCCCCGGCGGTTCCGTCACCGCGGGCCTGGCCATCTACGACACCATGCGGCTCATCCCGAACGACGTCTCGACGCTGGCGATGGGATTCGCGGCGAGCATGGGCCAGTTCCTGCTGACCGTGGGGGCCCGCGGCAAGCGGTTCGCGCTGCCGCACGCGCGGATCATGATGCACCAGCCGTCGGCCGGGATCGGCGGGACCACCGCCGACATCGAGATCCAGGCGGAGAACCTGGAGCACACCAAGCGGACCATCGAGCGGCTCACCGCCGAGCACACCGGTCAGAGCGAGGAGACGATCGCCCGGGACGGCGACCGGGACCGCTGGTTCACCGCCGAGCAGGCCAGGGAGTACGGGATGGTGGACCGGGTGGTGGAGTCGCTGGCCGACGTCCGCCCGGCCTCGTCGCGCCGACGGATGGGGCTGTGACATGGGGTCGTACACGGTTCCGTACGTGATCGAGCGGACCGCGCAGGGCGAGCGGTCCTACGACGTGTTCAGCCGGCTGCTGAACGAGCGGATCATCTTTCTCGGCACCGAGATCGACGACGGCGTCGCCAACGTCGTCATCGCGCAACTCCTCCATCTGGAGTCCGCGAACCCGGAGCACGAGATCTCGCTCTACCTCAACTCACCGGGCGGCTCGTTCACTTCGCTCATGGCCATCTACGACGCGATGACGTTCGTGCAGTCGCCGATCTCCACGTTCTGCGTGGGGCAGGCGGCCTCCACGGCGGCGGTGCTGCTGGCCGGCGGGGACCCCGGGCGGAGGTTCGTGCTGGAGCACGCGCGGGTGCTGCTGGGGCAGCCGGCCAGCGGTGGCCGGCAGGGCACGGTCTCCGATCTCACGCTCCAGGCCAAGGAGATGGTCCGGATCCGCTCCCAGGTCGAGGAGGTGCTGTCCCGGCACACCGGACACGCCCCCGAGGCCCTGCGCGCCGACATGGACCGCGACAAGGTCTTCACCGCCCACGAGGCGGTGGCCTACGGCCTGGCCGACGAGGTGCTGAGCCGGCGCATGGCCCCGGTGCCCTGAGACACGGCCCCGCCGGCCACATCCCGCCCCGCCCTCGCCGGCTGACGCTCAGGAGCAGTCGATGCCGATGACCCCGCCGTCGAGGACGGGGTCGGTGGCGGTGCCGCCGACGGTGAGGCTGCCGTCGGCGTGGCCCCACTCCAGCAGGTAGTTCCCTTCGGCGACGGGCCGGTAACCGTCGTCGACCGTCCATGATCCCGACGTTCGCCAGGCGATACCTGTACGGCCCACGGTGTAGGCCTCGCCTCCGCCGATCGTCAGCCAGGACGTCTCCCGGACTATCACGTCGCATCCTGCGACCGCGGGGCGGAGTGTGCAGTACCGCGCTCCGAGGGCGAGGTCGGAGGCGGCTCCCCAGACCGTGCCGAGCGTGGCCGCGGCGGCGAGGAGGCGGTGCACGAGGCGGAGACGTGCGCGTTCCGGCGGCAGCGCCGGACCACGGCGGGTTCGATGGAGCCGGCACGCCGTCGAGCGCAGGCTCGGCGAAGGCGGGACGGGCACGGTCTTCCTGGCGCGCACCCGCGGCGGACGCGCTGTCGCGTCCGTCAGCTGACGATACGTCAGCTGACGGACGGCCGGCAGGCGCCGGTCACCAGGTCGTCAGGCGGCCAGGCACAGGCCGTCGATGCGGGAGGTGGACGTTCGACGGCTGTGCGTGGCGGTGCGGCTGGCGAGGCGCAGCAGTTCGCCCTGGGCCAGTGACAGCAGGTCGGCCAGGCCGAGGCCGAGGGCCTGGGCCGCGGCCGCCAGCACCTCCGAGGAGGCCTCCTTGCGGCCGCGCTCGATCTCCGAGAGGTACGGCATGGAGATGCGGGCCGCGTCGGCGACGTCCTTGAGCGTGCGCTCCTGGGCGAGTCGCTCACGGCGCAGCACGTCGCCGACGAGGTCGCGCCACAGGGGCTCGCGAGGAGCCGCCGTCCGGCGGGTGTTCGCCGGGCGCGCGGCCGGCGGGCGCAGCGGGATGACGCGGGCTGGGTTCGGCGCTTGGTTGCTCACCTCCTCAGACTATGAGTCAGGGACGTCGGTGGAAGGGGACGGCATTCCGCCCTGGGTGAATCACCGGCACGGAAGGCAAGGAAAGGGGCGAAAGGGCGGGAGGCATGGGTTGCGCCGCTCTGGGTACCCGGCCTTCACCGAACCGTGACTTTTCGTGGGAGGGGCAATGGACACCGCCGTGATCCGGTCCGAGACAGCGGTCGAGGAGACCCCGGAGAACCGGACGGACGGCACACCCCTCCCGGCGGTCCCGGATCCACGGTCCGTCGCACCCCGCGACGCACGCGAGCTGTCCCGCCTCTTCTTCCGCCGCCTGGCCGAGCTCGAAGAGGGCACGCACGAACACCAGTACGCACGTAACGCCCTCATCGAGATGAACATGTCGCTGGTGCGTTTCGCGGCCGGCCGGTTCCGGGGCCGCGGCGACGACATGGAGGACGTCGTCCAGACCGGGATGATCGGCCTGATCAAGGCCATCGACCGGTTCGAGCTGTCGCGCGAGGTGGAGTTCACGTCGTTCGCGCTGCCCTACATCGTCGGCGAGATCAAGCGGTTCTTCCGGGACACGACCTGGTCGGTGCATGTGCCGCGGCGGCTTCAGGAGCTGCGCGTGGAGCTGGCCAAGGCGCGCGAGGAGCTGTGCAGCCGCCTGGACCGCGAGCCGACCGTCGCCGAGCTCGCGACGCTGATGAACCTCACCGAGAAGGAGGTGGTCGAGGGCCAGATCGCGTCCAACGGCTACCACTCCGCCTCGCTGGACGCGGCGCTCACCGGTGACGGTTCCGAGGACGGCGAAGCGGTGCTCGCCGACTTCCTCGGCGTGGAGGAGGACGGGATCAGGCTCGTCGAGGACTTCCACTCGCTGGCGCCGCTGGTGGCCGAACTCGGCGAGAGGGACCGGCAGATCATCCATCTGCGGTTCGTCGAGGAGGCCACCCAGGCGGAGATCGGCGAACGGCTCGGCTGCTCGCAGATGCACGTCTCCCGGCTGATCAAGCGGATCCTCACGCAACTGCGGGAGGGCATGCTGGGCGAGCCCGGCTGAGCTGTCCGGCGCGGGCTCAGTCGGGTCCGAGGCGGACCAGGGCCCGTACCCGCTTGCCCACCGGGACGCGTTCCGCGCTCACCTCGGCCGCCAGCGCGTGCACGATCTCCAGGCCGTGCCGGCCGACCCGCCGGGGGTCGCGGGGGAAGCGCAGCGGCAGAGCGGCGCTGCTGTCGTAGACGCACACGCTCACGGCGGCGTCCGTCCCCTCCAGCTCCAGGATGTACGGCCCGTCGCTGTGCCGGTCGGCGTTGGTGACCAGCTCGCTCACCACCAGGAGCAGGACCTCTCCGGAGCGGCGGCCGATCACGGCGCACCAATCGGTCCTGAGCTGGTCGAGGAAGTGCGCGGCGAAGGAACGCGCGTCGGCGATGCATCCGGGCTCACCGGTGTAGTGCGTGGCCCGCCGAAGCGGTTCCACGGGTACGTCGAATCCAGTGGGTGTCACTGCCCCGTCCGACTGCTCGATCATGCGTTTCTCTCTCGGAGGCCCGTCCGGCCGGACGCTGCCGCACCTGTCCTGATACCCACGGCGCCGCCCGCCAGTCCCCGCCGGGCGGCGCCGTGCGGGGCGGGCAGGCGGGTCGCGGACGGACCTCCCGACGGGCGTACCGCCCCCGTACTGCTTAGCGTGACAGCGTGAGCCCACCGAGCCCCTCCGCTCCACCGGCCGCCCGTCACGGCCGCTCCCGCCACGGCTGGGCGCAGGCCCTCGCCACGGTGCTCGCCGGGCTGCTCGCCATGTGCGTGGTCGCCGCTCTGGGACTGTGGGCGGCCGGGGCCGCGGACCTGCCCGACAACGCCTTCCCACGGGTCGTCGCGGCGACCGTGGTGACGGCGGTCGGGGGCAGCATGGAGCTCTCGGGCAACGCGGGCACACTGGCCGAGACGCACGCCGGGGTCACGGTGATGCCGCTGTCGGTCACCCTCGTCGGCGCGCTGGTCGTCGGCGCCGGCTTCCTCCGCCCGCTGCGGCAGCCACGCAGGAGGGGGGCGCTGGAGGCGTCAGGGGAGCGGGACACGGCAGGCTCGCGGGGCCCGGTGCGGGTGCGGGAGGTGGCCTGGTGGGCCGCCAGGATCGCCGTTCTCTGGCCGGCGGCACTGGTCGGCCTGGCGTTCGCCGCCCGCCAGACCTTCGCCATCGACCTCGGCAACGGAGTGCTCGGCGCCATCGGCGAACTCTTCGGTGCGGAGCCCGAGGTCGGCTTCACCACCCACGTGCCGCTGACCGTCGGCTTCGGGTTGCTGTGGCTGCTGGGCGTGTTGGCGCTCGCGCTGCTCGTGGCCCGCGAGGTCCCGCTGCCGGCGCGGGCGGCGCGGCTTCGCGCGTCGGCCCGTCCGGTGGCGTACGCCATGGTCGCCCTGCTGCTCGCGTGCGTGGCCGTGGGGCTGGTCGTCGCGCTGGTGACGGCGGGGACGCGCGGGCACCCGGCGCAGACCTTCGCGCTGATCCTGCTCGGGCTGCCGAACCTGACCTGGCTCGCCTTCACGATCGGCCTGGGTGCCGCCTGGAACGGCCGGGTGGACGGCCCCTTCGGACTGCCGGTACCGCATCTGCTCGACGAGGTGCTGCGCACCCCGGACGTGTCCACACTCGACCTGGCTTCGCTGGCCGAACACGACGGCCGGGTGTGGTGGCTGGTCGTCGTCGACGCGGTGCTGGTGTTCGGCGCCGCCTGTCTCGCGGCGGCCCGTACCCCTGCCCCGGTGCGTCCGTGGCAGCACGCGCTGCGGATGGCGGCCGGCCTGGTGCTGACGGTGCTGACGGTCTGCCTCGCGGGCCGGATCTCCGCCCACTACGGGCTGTCGCTGCTCGGCCTCGGGGACGTGGGCGGCGGCCTGAGCGGGGAGCTGCTGCTGCGGCCCCGGCTGTGGGACGCCCTCGGCCTCGCCGCGCTGTGGGGGCTGGTCACCGGCTTTCTGGGCGCCCTCCCGACCCGCCCCGTGCCCCGCCCCGCCGAGGGCCTGCCCGCCCCACCGCCTCCGGGCCCCGCCGACCACAGCGGCGCACCCCACGTGTAGTCAGGCCATCGGCAGGACCAGTGCCGGGATGGTTCGCTGCATGCGGAGGGCGTCCACGGACTCCGCGAGGAGTTCGTACTCGGTGGTGTCGTCACCCGCCGCGATCCGCACCAGCCGTCCGCCGGCCAGCTCCTCGGCCACCAGTTCCTGGCGGACCGGGTCGGCGCACCAGGCCCGTAGAACGCCGGGCACGTCGGGCACGTCCTCCGGCACCGGGACGAGCGCGCCCGAAGGCACGTACGGGGTCTCGGGGCCGGGGTCGAGCCGGTCGGCGATCCAGGAGGCGCGGTCGCGCAGCCACCACAGGGCCAGGGCCAGGGTGGGTGCCCGGTAGGTGCCGAGCGGTACGCCGATACGACGGCCGTCGCACACGCCGTACGCGGTGACATGGCACAGGAATTCGTCGTGCACAGCTCCTCCCCCGTGGCGGCGTCCGCCTGCTGGTCGTGCCTCGTTCCCCGATGCGGCTCCTGTGCGGTGATGCGTCCCTGGCCTTCGAGTATGTTCACTCCTGAAACACAGTCACCATGACTTTCCGGCCAGTCTCCTGGCATATTCATCGCGCGCTGTGGCCGAAACGGCGCGGACCGTCACGCCCGGCGGCGGGCGGGCCGCCACCCGGCCGGTACGCGGACCGTCACGCGGCGGTACGCGGACCATTACCCCGGCGGTAATCGCGCCCTCCCCGCGCCCCGGGCATGGTTGTCGCATCGGGTCGCCGACCACGGAGATCCGGGTCCCGACCAGTACCCCGTACCGACGCCCTCGATGGAGGCTGATTCCCCATGTCCGCGCAGACCGACCGTTACGAGAGCGCCGCCGCCCGCTACCTGGAGGCCTGGAACGCGAGGGGTGCGGAGGCCCTCGGCAAGGCGGTGGCGGCCGCCTGGGCCCCCGACGGCAGCTACACCGACCCGCTCGCCGACGTCAGCGGCCACGAGCAGATCACGGGCCTGATCACCGCGGCACAGCAGCAGTTCCCCGGTTTCGTCTTCCGGCTCACCGGCACGGTGGACGGCCACCACGACACCGCCCGCTTCGCCTGGGAGCTGGTGAGCGAGGCCGGGGGAGGCTCCGCCCCGGTCGCCGGTTTCGACGTGATCACCCTGGACGGCGAGGACCGCATCCGTACCGTGCTCGGCTTCCTGGACCGGGTGCCGGCCGGCGCCTGAGGACGTGCCGCCCGCACGAGGGGACGGGCGAAACGGCGAGGCGGCCGCCCACCGGTGCAACGGTGGGCGGCCGCCTCACGGATGCGGCGCCTACGGCCTGACGAGCTCACGGCCTCACGAGCTCACGTACTCACGGCCTGACGAGCTCACGACCTCACGGCCTGACGACCGCGTCGATGCGGGCCAGTTCCTCCGCGTCGAAGTCCAGGTTGCGGATCGCGGCGACGCTGTCCTCCAGCTGCTGCGGGCTGCTCGCGCCGACGAGGGCGGAGGTCACCCGTCCGCCGCGCAGCACCCAGGCCAGAGCCAGCTGTGCCAGCGACTGCCCCCGGGACTTGGCGATCTCGTCCAGGGCGCGCAGCCGGCCCACCAGCTCCCCGGTCACCGCCTCGGAGGTGAGGAAGGGGCTGTCGCTCGCCGCCCGGGAGTCCTCGGGGATGCCGTCGAGGTAGCGGGCGGTGAGCAGGCCCTGCTCCAGCGGGGAGTAGGCGATGGACCCGACCCGGAGCTCGTCGAGCGCGGCGAGAAGGCCCTCCTCCTCGGGGCGGCGGTCGAGCATCGAGTAGCGCGGCTGGTGGATCAGCAGCGGGGTGCCCAGTTCGCCGAGGATCCGGGCGGCCTCACGGGTCTGCTCCGCGGAGTAGTTGGAGACGCCGACGTACAGGGCCTTGCCCTGCTGGACCGCCGAGTGCAGCGCGCCCATCGTCTCCTCCAGCGGAGTCTCCGGGTCGGGGCGGTGCGAGTAGAAGATGTCGACGTACTCCAGGCCCATGCGCTTCAGGCTCTGGTCCAGCGACGACATCAGGTACTTGCGCGAGCCCCATTCGCCGTACGGGCCGGGCCACATGAGATAGCCGGCCTTGGTGGAGATCACCAGCTCGTCGCGGTACGGCGCGAAGTCCGCCCGCAGTGCCTCGCCGAGGGCGGACTCGGCGGCGCCGGGCGGCGGTCCGTAGTTGTTGGCCAGGTCGAAGTGGGTGACGCCGAGGTCGAAGGCGCGGCGCAGGATGGCCCGCTGGGTCTCCACCGGGCGGTCCGGGCCGAAGTTGTGCCACAGGCCGAGCGACAGCGCGGGCAGCTTCAGGCCGCTGCGTCCGGTGCGCCGGTAGGGCATGTCGGCGTAGCGGTCGGGGTGGGCGGTGTACAACGCGACTCCATGAGGGGTTGGTACGGCGAGGCTTCCGGTGTCCTGCTCAGGTGTTTTCGGTCTCCTACTCTCACTCCGCCCGCGGGCAGCGGTCCAACAGGAGAATCCGATGGGATTGAGCGACTAGTCTTCTCAATCATGGAACTGCGCCATCTCCAGCACTTCGTCGCGGTCGCCGAGGACCAGCACTTCACCCGGGCGGCGGAGCGGCTGATGGTGTCGCAGTCCGGTCTGTCGGCGTCGATCCGGGCGCTGGAGCGGGAGTTGCGGGCCCCGCTGTTCGTGCGCACCACGCGCCGGGTGACGCTCACCGAGGCCGGGCGGGCGCTGCTCGGCGAGGCGGAGCGGATCCTGGCGCAGGTCCGGGCGGCGCACGAGGCGGTGGCCGCGGTGCAGGGCGTGCTGCGCGGCACGCTGACACTGGGCACCGAGCAGTGCATCGCGGGGGTGGACGTGGCGGGGCTGCTCGCCGCGTTCCGGCGGCGGCATCCGGATGTGGAGATCCGGCTGCGGCAGGCGGGCTCGGGAGCGCTCGCGGAGGGGGTCGCGGCGGGCCGGCTCGACCTGGCGTTCACCTACCGGACCCAGGCGGACACCGACCAGCTGCGTTCGGTGGCTCTGACCGGTGAGCCGATGACGGTGCTGTGCCATCCCGGCCACCGGTTCGCGACGGCGGGCGCGCCGCTCACCCCGGAACAGGTGAGCGGTGAGGTCTTCGTCGACTTCCACCCGGACTGGGGTCCGCGCCGCGTCACCGACGCGGCCTTCTCGGCGGCGGGCGTGGACCGCACGGTGGCGCTGGAGGTCAACGACGTGCACGGTCTGCTCGATCTGGTCGACGAGAACCTGGGCATCGCGGTTGTTCCCCGGCATTTCCGGCACAAGCGTCCGTCGCTCACCGCGCTGCCGTTCAAGGGCACGGGTGAACGGCCGTACGAGACCGTCGTCCTGCTGCCGCCCGCGCAGGCCACCAGCCCGGCGGCCCGCGCCCTGGTCACACTCCTGGAGTCGCGGGCCGACGGGGCCGAGGCCGAGAGCGTCGGGGCTGACGGAGCCGAGGCCGACAGGGCCGGATCCTGACGGATCGAGAGGTCCGGCACCCCGAGCGACCGGCGGGATTCCGGGCGCGCCACGGCGTGCGATGCGCGATGGTGGACGCATGCATGCGAAGGACATCCTCATCGACGGCTTCGGCCGTATCCAGGAAGAAGTCCATGCCGTTCTCGACGGTCTCGGGCCGGACGAGCTGCACGCCCGTCCGGCTCCCGACGCCAACTCCCCCGCCTGGCTCGTCTGGCATCTCACCCGGGTCCAGGACGACCATGTCGCCGACGCCTTCGGCCTCGACCAGGTGTGGCTGTCCCAGGGCTGGGAGAAGCGTTGCGGCCTGGACCTGCCGCGCCACGACACCGGTTACGGGCACACGGCGGCGAAGGCCGCGAAGGTGCGCGTCGAGTCCGCCGACCTGCTGACCGGGTACTACGACGCCGTCCACGAGCAGACCCTCCAGGCCCTGCGCGGCCTGACCGCCAAGGACCTCGAACGCGTCGTGGACGAGGGCTGGGACCCCCCGGTCACCCTCGGCGTGCGCCTGGTCAGCGTCCTGTCCGACGATCTTCAGCACGTCGGACAGGCCGCCTATGCGCGCGGACTGCTTCAGAGCGCGGCCGCGTAGCCGGGCAGGACGACGTCCTCGATGAGGGCCCTGCGCTCGTCGAACGGGATGAACGCGCTCTTGACCGCGTTGACCGTGACGGTGCGCAGGTCCTCGACCGTCCAGCCCGCCTCCTCGACCAGCAGCGACATCTCGCGGGTCATGGTGGTGCCGGAGACCAGACGGTTGTCGGTGTTGAGGGTGACACGGAAGCCGAGGTCCTTCAGGGCCGTGATCGGGTGTTCCGCGATCGAGGTGGCGCACCCGGTCTGGAGGTTGGAGGTCGGGCACATCTCCAGGGCGACACGGCGGTCGCGCACCCAGCCCGCGAGGCGGCCGAGCTTGCCGTCCACGATGTCCTCGGTGATGCGCACACCGTGGCCGATGCGCTGGGCACCGCACACCTGGAGCGCCTGGTGGATGCTGGGCAGGCCGTACGCCTCGCCGGCGTGGATGGTGAACGGCACGCTCTCGCGGCGCAGGTGCTCGAAGGCGGCCAGGTGGTCGGCGGGCGGGAAGCCGTCCTCGGCGCCGGCGATGTCGAAGCCGACGACGCCGGCGTCGCGGTAGGCGACGGCGAGGCCGGCGGCCTCGCGGACCCGGTCGAACATGCGCATGCCGCACAGCAGCGTGCCCACGCGCACGGGGGTCCCGGCGGCGGCCGCCTTGGCCATGCCGGCGGCGAGCCCCTCCTGCACGGTCTCCACGACCTCGCGCATGGTCAGCCCGCCGGCCGTGTTCAACTCGGGGGCGTAGCGCACCTCGGCGTAGACGACACCGTCGGCGGCGAGGTCGAGGACGTACTCCTCGGCGGTGCGCAGCAGGCCTTCGCGGGACTGCATGACGGCCAGGGTGTGCTCGAAGGTCGCTATGTAGCGGACCAGGTCACCGGAGTTGGCGGCCTCGTAGTACCAGGCGGCGAGCTCGTCGGGGTCGGTGGTGGGCAGGATGTGGCCGACCGCGTCCGCGAGTTCGACGACGGTGGCGGGGCGCAGCCCGCCGTCGAGGTGGTCGTGCAGCACGGCCTTGGGGAGGCGGCGGATCGCTTCGGCATCTACGCGCGTAGCAGTCATGGCGGGTCTTTCCTTGGGCAGGCGGTTCGAGGAAACGGCAGAAGGGTCAGCCGGCGGGCTGGAGCAGGTCCCAGCGGTTGCCGTACAGATCCTGGAAGACGGCGACGGTCCCGTACGGCTCGTGCCGCGGCTCCTCCAGGAAGGTCACGCCGGCGGCGGTCATCCGGGCGTGGTCGCGGGCGAAGTCGTCGGTGTGCAGGAAGAACCCGACGCGCCCGCCGGTCTGCTCGCCGACGCGGGCCTGCTGGGCCTCGCCCTTGGCACGGGCCAGCAGCAGACCGGTGCCGGCGGCTTCGCTCCCGGGCTCCACGACGACCCAGCGGGAGCCGTCCGGCCGCGGGGTGTCCTCCACGAGGCGGAAGCCGAGGGCCTCGGTGTAGAAGCGGACCGCCTCGTCGTAGTCGTCGACGACGAGGGTGACCAGGGCGATGCGTCTCATCGGGGCCTTTCGGGGACGTGCGATTGACGGGTGAGGTTATACGTAAAACCCCGCGCGCGCCAGTCCGCTCCGCGGCGCGCGGCGGCGGGGGTGCGCGAGACGCGGTCCTGGGGGCGGACCTCCGTCGGTCCTGGGCCCAGGGCCTAGAACTAGCTAGCGGGCCTCTTCGCCCTGGGCGATCTCCACCCGGTGGTGGACGTCGAGCATGCCGGTCGCCGAGGCGGCGAAGGAGGCCGTGGTGCAGGCCAGCAGCAGCGCGGCGATCCAGGCCGTGGCCCGGCGCGGGGTCCGCGGGGCCGCGAGAAGGGCCTTCACGCGGTGCGGCACCGGACCGGAGGTGACGGCGGGGGCGAACTCCGGGCGCGCCGAGCGGGCGTGCTGGCCGGCCAGGGCGGCGCGGGCGATGGCACGGGCGGTCAGCCGGCGGTCGCCGACGGCCGCGGCGGCGGCCTCGTCGGCCGCGCGTTCGACCGCGAGGCGGATGGTGGCGCACACCGGACGCAGCGCGGGATGGCAGTGCGCGGCCAGTCCGGCGGCGGCCAGGAAGTAGTGGTGGCCGCCCCGGTTGTGGGCGCGTTCGTGGGCGAACAGCGCTTCGCGTTCGGCGGCGTCGAGGCTGCGCAGCATCGCCGTGGTGACGACGATGCGGTGCGGGCGGCCGGGCAGGGCGTACGCGTCGGGGTGCGGGGAGTCGACGACGCACAGATCGCCCGCTGCGGGCCTGCGGCCGGCCTCGGTGCGGGCGCCACGGAAGGCCCGGATCTCCCGGAGCGCGGCGCGCCCGAACGTGCACGCGCACACGGCGAGCGCCGCCGCCGAGACCGCGGCGGCCGGCAGGACCACCAGGTCGGGAGCGGTGGGCAGCGGGTGCACCAGCTCGCCCAGGGCGGCGAAGACGGGCAGCTTGAGCAGACCGGTGAGGGCGAAGACACCCAGCGCGGCCAGCGAGCAGCAGGCGAGCACCAGCGCGCAGACGGTGATCACCCACAGCGCGGCCACGGGCGCCAGCCGGTCGAGCGTGCGCCGGGCCAGCACGGGTGCGGCGAGGGGCAGCAGCAGCGGCACTAGCAGCAGGGCGGTCATCGCTCACCGGATTCGAGCAGATCGCGCAGGATGCGCTCGTCGTCGGGGCTGAGCTGGGCGACGAAGCGGGCGAGTACGGTCTCGCGGTCGGTGTCGCGGTCGAGTTCGAAGTGCATGCGGCGGGCGGTCAGTCCGTGCGCGTCCTGGACGGGGTAGTAGGCGTAGCCGCGGCCCTGTCGGCGGCGTCCGACCACGCCCTTGTCGTGCAGCCGGGTCAGGATCGTGGTCACCGTGGTGCGAGCCAGGTCGCTCCCGAGGCTCAGCTGGACCTGCCCCGGGGTCAGGGGGGCGTCGCCGGCCCACAGGACGGCCATGACACTCGATTCGAGCTCGCCGGCCGGCCTGCGTTCGTCCTTCGCGTCGGTCATGGGACGTTCCTCACCCCGTCTTCGTCGCGCAGTCCGGTGAGCCGTCTACACCATTGTAGTCAGCTGCGGTCAGCACGGTGCCGGTCACCCGCTCTCGGCTGCGCCCGCATGCCCATTATGCGGGGGCTCGGTGACGCGGTAGAGATCCGGAAGGAAGGCCTCCGGCCTTCCGTCACGTGACGCCGTGCCGCCCGGCCCGGCACCCGAAGCGAACGCGCAGGAGTTGAGCACCGTGTCCGAGCAGCCCGAGCCCGCCGAGGTCCCCGCCCGCCAGAACGTCAGTTTCCCCAGTGCGGGAGCCACCGCCCGCGGCTATCTCTCACTGCCCCCGTCCGGCCGGGGGCCGGGGATCCTCGTCATCCAGGAGTGGTGGGGGCTGACCGACCACATCGCCGAGGTCACCGACCGGCTCGCCGCCGAGGGCTTCGTCGCCCTCGCCCCCGACCTGTACGGCGGGAGCGTGGCCCACGACTCCGAGGAGGCGCGGCGGCTGATGAAGGCCCTGCCGGTCTCCCGCGGCGTCGAACTGCTCTCCGGCGCCGTCGGCCATCTGCTGTCGCTGCCCGAGGTCACCTCGGACACGGTCGGCGCGGTCGGCTTCTGCATGGGCGGCGGCTTCGTGCTGTACCTGGCGGCGGTCGAACCGCGGGTGAGCGCCGCAGTGCCGTTCTACGGCGTGATCCGGGGCGAGCTGCCCGACTTCTCCGGGCTGCGGGCCCGCGTCCTCGGCCACTACGGGGAACGGGACCGGAGCATCCCGCCGGAGCAGGTCGACGAGCTGCGCGAGACACTGCGGCGGCAGTCCGGCACCACTCCGGACCTGCGCCTGTACCCGGCGGGCCACGCCTTCCTCAACGACCGCCGTCCCAGCCACGACCCCGACGCGGCCGACCGCGCCTGGCGGAGCACGGTCGCGTTCCTGCATGAGCAGCTGGGCTGACCCCGGGCAGCGGCGCGTCCCCACGGGTCGCGTCCTTGCCGGTGCGGCACAGCAGGCCCGACGGCCGCGAGGACAGCAGGCCGACGCCGGGCGGGGCTGCGAGTTCCGTGTCGGCCCCTACTCGGCGTCGTCCTCACCCGGGTCCGCGTTCCCACCCGTTCCGGTGTAGGCCGCCGTCGTCCGGTCCGCGGCTTCCCGCGCCGCCGTCTCGTCCTCGCCGCCCGCCACGTTCGCGGCACGCCAGGCCTCACTGCTCGCCGTCATGAAGCGCCGGCCCTCCTCCGAGCCGGCCCAGGCCATGAACTCCTGGGCGTCCAGGGGAGCGCCGGTCGCCAGGTGCAGGGAGAGTCCGCGGAGCGTCATGTCCCAGCCGACACCGACGGCGCCGGGGCCGAACTGCGCCCACTTCGTGTCGTCCACGTGGGAGATGTGGTCCAGCTCGAAGCGCGTGCCGCGCTCCTCGGATGTCAGGCGGAGCTCGATCCAGCTGACCTCGCCACCGAACTCCCAGGTCGCGGCGAAGCCCTTGGGCGGGTCGCAGCGCTCGATCACACCACCGGCATTGCCCTCCAACTGGTAGCGGCCGCCCAGCCGCAGCTCGCCCGAGACCGGGAGGAACCAGCGGGGGATGCGCTCGGGATCGGTACAGGCGTTCCACACGTCCTCGAGCGGGGCGTCGTAGGACCGCGAGATCGTCACCACTCGCGCCTCACCGGCCTTGAGGTTCCGCCGGCCCACTTGCCGCCGTACACCGTTGATCTCGTGCGTCACATCCGTCATGAGGTGCTCCTCGGAGGTCCGTCGGCGCCGCCGCTCAGGCGACGCTCTCGCCTGCCGCGCGCCAGTTCGGTGGCCAGGGCGTCCAGGTGCGGCGCCCAGAAGCGTCGGAACCGGTCGAGCCAGGCGTCGATGTCCCGCAACGGCTCGGAGTTCACCGCGTACAGCCGCCGGGTGCCTTCCGGGCGCACGGTCGCGAACCCGTTCTCCCGCAGCACCTTCAGATGCTGCGACACCCCGGGCTGCGAGATCCCGAACTCCTCCCTTATGACCTCGCTGACGGCGCCGGAGGCCATCTCTCCCTCGGCCAGCAGCTCCAGGATCCGGCGGCGCACGGGGTCTCCGAGCACATCGAAGGCGTGCATACGGGCAATGTATCACTGGGCACTTATATAAGCCACGGGTGACGCTCAGCCGTCCACGTCGCGCTCGGCACGGACGGCGGTCTCGAGGCCCTGGCGCCGGTCATCGCTCGTCGGCCGGGTGCAGGAAGGGGCGCACCTCGATCGGCAGGGCGGTGGCCCGGCTCGCCTTCCGCCCCCAGTCCAGGGCGGCGTCCAGGTCGGGCGCCTTGATCACACACACGCCGCCCAGGTACTCCTTGCCGTCGGTGAAGGGCCCGTCGGCGGCCAGCACCTCGTCGCCCTTCGGACGCAGCACGGTGGCGGACTCCGGGCCGTGCAGCCCGCCCGCGAACACCCAGGCCCCGGCCTCGCGCAGCTCCTGGTGGAAGAGCTCCAGACTGCCCACGATGTCCGCCAGCGCCTCGGCGGAGGGCGGCGTGCCCTCGCTCGGCTGGATCACGCTGAGCAGGTAGTACTTCATGACGTCCTCCTTGGCGTCGTGCCGTTGTCCCCCCTCCTACACGAACGGCACACGCCCGGATCGGCACCTCGCCCGAGGACGCCTGAAGAACCTCTTCCCGGCTCAGCTCGCCGCGGCCGGCAGCGGCGTGCCGCCCAGGACCGCCCAGAACCGGTCGACGGCCTCGGCCGGCGCCTCGGTGGCGGCGGGCGCGACCGACAGCGAGCCGTCCTCGTGCACGGTGATGTCCTTGTCGAGGGTGAACCAGCCCTGCACGATGTGCGCCGCACCCATGGCGTTGAGCACGGGACGCAGGGCGCAGTCGATGGCGGGGATGTTGGCGGCGGAGCCGCCGGTGGCGAGCGGCGGCACCGTCTTGCCGGTGAGCGCGTGCTGCGGCAGCAGGTCGAGCAGCGCCCTGAGGACACCGGAGTACGACGCCTTGTAAACGGGGGTGCCGACGACGACGCCGTCGGCACGGGCGAACAGCTCGGCGGCCTCGACGATCGCCGGATGCGGGAACTCCGTGCCGAGCAGCGCCTCGGCGGGGATCGTCCGGACGTCGGGCGGTATCACCTCGTGGCCCTGCGCGAGGAGGCGCCGGTCGAGGTGGCGCAGCAGGCGGTTGGTGCGCGACGGGACGGACGGGCTGCCGGAGACGGACAGGACGACGGCCATGCGGGACTTCTGCTGCGAAATGCGGGACGGGCACAAGCGGGCGGCGGACCGGGAGGAAGGATCAAGCCGCGCAACAGGAGGCGCTGGAGACACGGGCGAGGTCGACATGGCGTCGCCGCGTGAGGTCCAGTCGCATCGCCATGGCGCCGGTCGTGTCAGCCGCCGAGGACGGCCGTCAAGGAAGAGCCGGCCGTTCTCGTGTCGCGGACCGGTGCGGTGCACGCAGGCATGAGCGGCACGGGGAGGACACGAGCACCTCGGCGGCGGACGGGCCGGAGGGCCGGCGTCAGCCACGGTCCTGACGGGACATCAGCCAGGGTTCCTGCGGGAGCGGGGTGCCGGTCTCCATCAGCGACTTGAGGTTGGACAGGACCGCCGGCCAGCCGCCGGACGCGTCGGCCAGCTCCTGCTCGTCCCTGAGGTTCTCGTGGGTGACGGTGAGCCGGACGATGTCGCCGTGGGGCCGGATGTCGAAGGTGACCCGCGAGTGGCTCTCCTCACGGTCCGCGTTCTCGGGTGCGGCCCAGGTGGTCACCAGGCGGATCGGACGGTCTGCCTCCACGACGGTGCCGACCACGTCGGCGATGCCGGAGCCGTCGGTGCGCACGTGCTCCCAGCGGGAGCCCTGCTTCCAGTCCGAGACGTTGCTGTGGCCCCAGTAGGCGGCGGTCAGGTCGGCGTCCGTGAGGGCGTCCCACACCGCCTCGGGCGTGCTCTCGATGTAGGTGACGTAGACGTAGGTCGGCTTGTCGGTCATGGTTTCCTCGGCTGCTTCCTCGGCTCGTCGCTTCACGGCGCCGAGCGCGTTCAGGCGCGGGCGTTCGAATCTCCCGATCCACCGCTCCTGCATGTCGTTCAGCGGGACCGGGTTCAGGTAGTGCAGCTTCTCCCGCCCCCGCCGCACCGTGCTCACCAGGTTGGCGGCCTCCAGGACGGCCAGGTGCTGGGTCACCGACTGGCGCGTCATCTCGATGCGCGCGCACAGCTCGGCCAGCGTCTGCCCGTTGTCCTCGCGCAGCCGGTCCAGCAGCCGTCTGCGGGTCTCGTCGGCGAGTGCCTTGAAGACCCTGTCCATCCCCGGGTCGCCGCTTCCTTGCATACACACAGTTATGCAGGCACTTGCCTGCATGTCAAGCGAGACGTCTCCGGGGTGGGCCGGTGGGTGGGTGGAGCATGGGGTGGTGGGCACGATCCGCGCCCACCACCCCGGCCGTCAGGAGACGTCGAGCGACGTGTCGTCGACGACGAAGGACGTCTGGAGGACGGAGCCCTCGGTGCCGGTGAACTTGATCGTCACGGTCTGGCCCGCGTAGCCGGCCAGGCTGAAGCCGTGCCGGATGTAGCCGCTCTGGGCGTTGAGGTTGGAGTACGTGGCGAGGGTCGCGAGCACGGTGCCGCCGCTGTCGACCACCTGCACCTTGAGCGTGTCGTAGGCCGTGGTGGTGGTCGTCTCGGCCGTGTCCACATGGAGGTAGAAGCCCAGCGCGGCCGTCGTGCACCCGGAGGGGATGGTGACGGTCTGCGCGAGGGTGTCGGTGTGGGCGGAACCGTAACCGTTCAGCCAGGCCTTGTACGAGCCGGTGCGCGCCGCCTCACCGGAGTCGCTGGTGATGACGCCGCTGCTCGCGCTCCAGACGGTGTTGCCGGACTCGAAGCCGCTGTTGCCGAGCAGTTGGGCGGCGGTGCAGGAGCCGGTCCCACCGCCGCCGGTGCCCGAACCGGCCAGCCAGGCGGTGGCGTTGAGGGCGAGGGCCGCGTTGGTGGCGCTGGAGTCGTTCCAGCCGTCGTAGAGGGTGTTGCCGGACTGGCCGGTGCCGTCGTCGATGGGCGAGCTGTCGCCCCAGTACGCGACGCGGCCGCTGCCGAAGGTGCTGGTGACAAAGAAGGCTCCGGTGTTGCCGGAGTAGCCGGTGCGGTAGAGCAGGCCCTTGACGGAGGAGTTGTCGGACGGCTTGAGGGTGGCGGTGGTGCCGTTGGCGATCAGGCTCTTGGTGACGGTGCCGAACGGCCCGTGCAGCACGGGGTCGGTGGAGTCGCTGATCGCGGCCGGGTTGCCGGAGGTGATGTTGAGCGAGTCGATGGAGAAGCCGAACGGGTCGGTGGAGTCGACGCCGTTGTTGCTCATCAGGTCGTTCAGGATCTGCACCGAGTCCTTGCCGTCGCTGTTGCGGTCGGAGCCGGTGTGGTCGGAGATCACGAACAGGCCGCCGCCGTTCTTGACGAAGTTCATGATCGCCGTCTTCTCGGCGCTGGTGAACAGCGTGTTCGGTTCGGGCAGCACCAGCGTGTCGAAGTTGGACAGGTCCGTCGACGACGAGCCGCCGTAGGAGAGGCTCGAACCGGACGGGAGCGTCTTGAGGCTGTAACCGCCGGTCTTCTGCAGGGCCACGCCCCAGGAGGACAGGGCGCCGGTCCAGTCCGTCTCGGCGGACGGGGAGGAGTCCTGGCCGAGCGGGTCGGGCTGGCTGGTGGAGATGATCCAGTCGGCGTTGCCGGCCGTCTCGGCGTGGGCGTTGTCGAACAGCACGCGGTGGGTGGTGGCCGCGTGGGCGGGAGTGGCGCTGGTGGAGAGCTGCAGGGCCGCCGGGGCGACGAGCAGTCCGAGGCCGGCCAGTCCGGTGGTGAGCCTGCGGCGGAGTCTGCGGAATCTTCTGGATCCGGGCATCCGGCGAACCTCCGAGTGGGGTGAAGGGGCGGTGCGGGCGCCGAGTCTGCGCGCGTAGAGCGGATCCGAGCGTTCTATACGCGTCACTACGCTTGAAAGGTACATGGCATGACCGGACGGTGAACAGAAGGTCGCGGGCGACAACCGTAAGGAGTGCATCCGGTCACCGGGGGCATTCGATGGGCGCGAGGACAACGACGGGGGCGACAACGGGGCGACGACGACGGGGGACGACAGGGGAACGGAACAGAGGGGCGAAGATGGAGATCAGCGGCATCATCAGTGCCATCGTCATCGGCATCGTCATCGGCGTCCTGGGACGGCTCGTCGTCCCCGGCCGTCAGCACATCGGGATTCTCTGGACGATCCTCATCGGCATCGTGGCCGCACTGGCCGGTGCCGCGATCGCGGGCGCGCTCGGGGTGGCCGACACCAAGGGGGTCGACTGGATCGAGTGGCTCATCCAGATCGCGCTCGCCGCGGTGGGCGTCGCCGCGCTGGACCGGGCGAAGACGACGCACCGCTGACGCGGGCCGCCGGCCCGCGGCCACGCCCACCGCTCACCGCGACCGTCAGCGGTTCGCGAGCCACCGGCCGTACCAGGCCAGGGTGGTGCCGATCGTGCCGGTGAGCGGGGTCGGGGCCGCGCCGAAGGCCCGCGCGAACGCGGAGGAGTCCATGATCTGGGGCTCCGTGTGCTGGTAGAACATCTGGGCGTACTCGCCCATGTACCGCTCGTCGAACGGACCGAAGGGGCGGGCCTCGGGCAGGACCACGACGTTCCGCGGCCGCCCGACCCGCCGCTCGATCAACGCGTGGATCTCGCGCGTGCTCACGGCGGGCGCGGTCGGCAGGTGCCACACGCGCCCGTCGCCGTCCGGGCGTTCGCCGAGCGTGGCGAGGCCGGCGGCCACATCACCGATAGAGGGCGACCACGCTGCTCGCCGCGCAGGTCGACATGCCGGCGGACGCGTTCGCCCTGGGCGCGGCGACGGCTCGCGGCTGAGCGCGAGCCTGTCCGATCCGGGGCGGGCGGGTGCGCGCCCTGGGCCCTGTCGTCAAATTCCCGCCTGCCTCGCGACGCCATGCACGCTCCGCCACTGCCTTGACGGCGTGGGAGGTGCCCCCACTCGCCGCACCGGGCCCAGACGCGAGTACATCCAGTACGAGGGTCAGGGCCCGGCACTCCCCCGACCTTCGGCCGGGGGGACCCCCAGAGCACGCACCTGACGCCGCGAGGCCGCCCTGCGGGCGGACGACGGGAATGTGACGACAGGACCTAGGGGTGCCTGGTCGGTGGGCTGTGCGATCAGCCCAGTTCCAGGGTGGTGACCCCGTAGACCCGCGCGCGTGCGTACGGCCGTACCGGTCCCGTGTACATGCGCGCGGTCTCGAAGGACGGCGCGAGACCGGCCTCCTCGGCCAGGGCGATGCCCGCCGCGTTGGTCTCGGGCACGTCCACGGCCACCTCGCGGCCCTCGGCGTCGGCGGTCAGCGCGGCGAACAGGGCCCGTGCGCCCTCGGGGGTGTCGGCGAACAGCGGGCCGATGCGCAGGCTGTCGTGGGCCGGGCGGAGCACGCCGTAGCCGGTGACGCGGTCGCCTGCGCGGCGGACCAGGGCGCGGTGTCCCGGCGTCGTCAGCCAGTGGGCGACGAAACGCGGCCGCTCCGCCGGATGGCAGGCGGCGTCGTAGGCGGTGACCTCCGCCAGATCGGCGGGGCCCACCGGCCGGACGTCGGCCGGAGGCCGGGCGGCGGGTGCCGGGCCGGTGAACCGGATGGTGCGGTGAGCGGCCTGGAAGCCCGACTGCCGGTAGTTGTCCTGCTGGGCGACGACGCCGTCCAGGCCGATCGTACGGTCTCCCGCGTGGGCGAGGGCGGTCTTCCATGTGGTCAGGCCGTGGCCGCGGCCGCGCAGGTCGGGGCGGACCAGATAGCAGCCCAGGAAGGCGTAGTCGGGGCCGTGGTTCACCACCGAGATCGCGGAGACGGGCTCGCCGTCGATCCGGCCCAGGAAGAAGCCGTCCGGGTCCTGGGCGAAGAAGGCCGGCCCGTCGGACAGCCCCGGGTTCCAGCCCTCGTCCGCCGCCCACCCTCTGATCACCGGCCAGTCCTCGAGGGTGGCCCGGGTGACGACGAGGTCCTGGTGGGCGGCAAAGGCCATGGATGTGCTCCCGCATGTCCGTGAGTGCTTCCGTGGGGCGTGCGCGCAGCATCCTTCCGGATCGCGGGTGGGCGCGCCACGGCGGGATCAAGCCGTACGGTGACGGCCGACCGGCCGCTTCCGCATGGCGGTGGGGCCCTTTAGGGTGGCCGGTCATGAACTCGGCCGACATCAGCCTCCGCCCGGTGGACGAGGCGGACCTGCCCGTCCTGGAGCGCTTCCTCCACGATCCCGAGGCCGCGTCGCCCTTCCAGTGGTACGGGTGGCGGGATCCGGGCCGCTGGCGCCGGCAATGGGCGGAGAACGGTCTGCTCGCCGAGGACACGGGGCACCTGATGGTGGTGCGCGGACCGGAGCGGCTGGGGGTCGTCGCCTGGCGCAGGATCGTCCCGGCGCCGGCCTCGTACTACTGGAACATGGGCATCGTGCTGCTGCCCCAGGCCCGCGGGAAGGGTGCCGGGACCGAGGCGCAGCGGCAGTTGGTGCGGTACCTCTTCGCGCACAGCACCGTGATGCGGATCGAGGCGGACACCGAGGCCGAGAACCTCGCGGAGCAGCGCGCCCTGGAGAAGGCGGGGTTCACCAGGGAGGGCGTCCTGCGCAGCGTCTCCTTCCGGGACGGCCGCTGGCGCGACGGGGTGCGGTACAGCATCCTGCGCGGCGACGTGGACTGAGAGGCGCGCACGGCGAACCGGACCGAGGCCCCGCCGCTCACCGAGCGGCCCGCGGGCGCCGCGTGGAGGGTGACGGCGGCACACCGCCGCGAGGATGACGCGGGACGGCCGCTGCCCCCGCCCCCGCCCCCTCCCCGTGGACGGCGAGGCACCGGCGTTCCGCCGGGGGGGAGGGCCCCACCGGTGCGTTCCGCGGGCGGGGCCCTCCCCGTGTCGTAGCGCGGGCGAGGACGCCTCAGCGGAGCGTCCGGGGGCGGTGGCGCCGGTAGAGGACGGCTCCGCCGAGCAGCAGCGCCGCGCTCGCGGCGACGGCGGGCAGGGTCTGGTCGGTGCCGGTGTGGGCGAGCGACGCCTGCGTCGGAGGGGTGGTCACGGGCTGCGGCAGCGGCTTCGGCGGCGTGGAGCGCGCGGGCGGTGTGACCGGCTGGGGTGCGGGATTGTCGGGGCGGTCGCCGTTCATGGACGTGTTGCCGGCCGACGGATTGCCGACGCCGGCCACGTTCACGGTGTTGCCGCTGACGTTGGCCGGGACGTGCACGGGAAGCTGGATGCTGTTGCCGGAGATCACGCCCGGCGAATCCTTTCCGCCGGCCTGTGCCTCGGCTCCGCCGCCGGAGGGCGTCCGATCCCTCCCGGCGGACGCGTTGGCGCAGCGGTTGCCCACCGCGGGGTTGAGGAGTCCCACCACGCTCACCGTGTTGCCGCACACGTTCACCGGGATGTGCACCGGGAGCTGAATGGTGTTGCCTGAGATCAACCCGGGCGAGCCGACCGCGGCGCCGTCCGCCGTGGCGCCGCCGTCCGCCGCGAACGCGGCGGACACCGGCACTGTCATCGCCATCGCGCCGGAGGCGGCGACGGCGATCACACCGTTTCGGGTAACCCGTTTCATAGGTCCTGTGCCTTCCAGACATGGATCGCGGGCACTCGCCCGCACGCGGTAAAACGCCGGTGAACGATCCGAGTTATGGCTCATCGGCCTTTCACCCCTTCGAGCGGCCCGCTTATCGAACGGCACCCGGAGCCTCGCACAGGCGGCCACGGCAGCCGGGGGACCGTGCCGGATCACGCCCGCCGCGGCGCCGGGAGGCGAGGCCCAGGGGGGCCGCTTATGGTGTTCGAGGGCGTTGTCCCGGTCCGCGGCGGAGCGCCCCTGGAGGCATCGATGCTGGCCAAGCTGTCGACGCGGTCCGCGGCCCGGCGCTGTGCGGGCGTCGGGGCCGTGACGCTGGCCCTGCTCGGCGCGGGGCTGCCGGCGGCGGTCGCGGGCGACGCGCCGCCCGGTCTGAGCCGGTTCTACCATCAGAAGGTGAAGTGGGCGGCGTGCGAGGCGGGCGCCCCCAAGGACATGCAGTGCGGCAAGGTCACCGTCCCCCTCGACTACGCCCGTCCGGGCGGGGGCACCCTCGACCTGGCGCTGTCCCGCTACCGGGCCACCGGCCCGTCGCGGGGTTCGGTGGTGCTCAACTTCGGCGGTCCCGGCGGCGCGGGCGTCCCGGTACTCGCCTCGGACGGCGGCAAGGAGTTCATGGACCTGACCAACGGCTACGACGTGGTCACCTTCGACCCCCGGGGCGTCGGCAGGTCCTCCCCGGTCAGCTGCGGGATCGGCACCGACGCGGACTCCTCGGGCTCGGGCGGCGACTCGGTCGGCGCGAACCCGGACCTCGGCAACGCGACGGCGGCACGCAAGGCGCTGGAGGAGTGGAAGAAGGTCGCGGCCGAGTGCGCCCGGCACTCCGGCCCGGTACTGCCGCACATAGGGACCGTCGACACGGCCCGGGACCTCGACGTGATCCGTCAGGCCCTCGGCGACCGCAAGCTCAACTACCTGGGCTTCTCCTACGGCACCCGGCTCGGCGCGGTGTACGCGGCCGAGTTCCCGCACAAGGTGGGGCGGATGGCCCTCGACGGGGTGGACACGCTGACCGAGCCCCTCTCGGAGCAGGGCCGGGTGGCCGCCGAGGGTCAGCAGACGGCACTGGAGGACTTCCTCGACTGGTGCGTGCAGGACATCGCCTGCCCGTTCGGGCAGGACCGGCGCGCGGCCGGCGACCAGGTGCTGCAGCTCATCAGCTCGCTGGACGAGAGCCCGGTGCCGAACGGTTTCGGCGGCAGGCTCTCGGGCCAGGACCTGGTGGGCGCGATCGGGCAGGCGCTGTACAGCAAGGCCATGTGGCCCTCCCTGGAGCGTGCGATAGCCTCTCTGGTCCAGGACGGTGACACCCGCGGTGTCGAGGCCTTCGCGACCGGCGGTCTGGCCCCGCCCCCGGGCGGCCGGCAGGCCCGGCGGGACGCGCCGGAGCGGGCCGGTGCGGCGAAGCCGCCGGGCAGCGGCGGCGGACTGGTGGGCGCGGCGGACGTGCCGCCGGACAACGCGCCGGCCGCGATGATGGCGATCAACTGCGCGGACGACCCGGACCGGCCCAGCGCCGCGCAGCTCACCAAGGACCTCGGCCGGCTCAGCGCCGACTACGCGGCGGCCTCACCGGTCTTCGGCCGGTACCGGCTCACCGAGCTGCTGATGTGCTACGGCCGCCCCAAGGGCAGCGACTTCATCCGCGAGAAGGTCAAGGACCTCGACAGCGCCAGGATGCTGCTGGTGGGCACCCGCGGTGACCCGGCGACCCCGTACCGCTGGACCGTGGAGACCGCGCGGCGGCTGGGCCGGTCGGCCGTGGTGCTCGACAACCGGGGTGAGGGTCACACGGGGTACGCGTCCTCCCGGTGCGTGCACCGCAAGGTGAACGACTTCCTGCTCTACGGCTCCCTGCCGCCGAGCGGCAGCTCCTGCCCGCCGGACACGCAGCCCGGCATCAGCGGGTGAGAAGCCGGCGGGTGACGTCAGCGGCTGCGGGATCAGCCCGTGCGGAATCAGCGGGTGACAGCTCCGGTCCGGCTCAGCCGGTGACGATCTCCGGCTGGTAGAGGTCCAGCCACAGGGCCAGGTCCAGGGTCTTCTCCAGGCCGCGCCGGGCCGCCTGGGTGATGACGGGCGTGTCGCGGTGCGCGGCCTCGCGCACCCGCTCGCGGTCGACGAGGTCGAACACCGGGTGGCCGGGCCGGGCGAGCAGGTCCTTGGTGTGGTCCTGGAGGGCGAGCGCGTACTTGGGGTCCTGGGTGGAGGGGTAGGGGCTCTTGACCCTGTCGTACACGGACCTGGGCAGCAGGTCCGCGGTGGCCTCCCTGAGCAGGCTCTTCTCCCGTCCGTCGAAGGACTTCAGGGACCAGGGCGTGTTGTAGACGTACTCCACGAGCCGGTGGTCGCAGAAGGGCACCCGGACCTCCAGGCCGACGGCCATGCTCATCCGGTCTTTGCGGTCGAGCAGGACGCGCACGAAGCGGGTCAGGTGCAGATGGCAGATCTGCCGCATCCGGTACTCGAAGTCGCTCTCGCCGTCGAGGCGGTGGATGCCGGAGACGGCGGTGCGGTAGCTCTCGGCGACGTACGACGGCAGGTCCAGCGTCCGGGCGACGTCGGACCGCATGACGTCGCCGTCGTCGCCGAAGTCGCGGGCGAAGCGCACCAGCCAGGGGAAGGTGTCGGCGCGGCGGGCCTCCTCGTCGAAGAACTGCTGGTAGCCGCCGAAGACCTCGTCGGCGGACTCGCCGGACAGGGCGACGGTGGAGTGGTCGCGGATGCTGCGGAACAGCAGGTACAGCGAGGCGTCCATGTCGCCGAAGCCCATGGGCAGGTCGCGGGCCCTGAGCACCTTCGCCCGCACGTCGGGGTCGGCGAGCGTGTGGGCGTCGAGCACGATGTCCTGGTGGTCGGTGTCCGCGGCGCGGGCCAGGTCGTGCACGAACGGCGTGTCGGGGGTGGCACGGAGTTCGTCGGCGACGAAGTTGTCGGTCTGGCCGACGAAGTCGACGGCGAAGCTGCGTACCCTCTCGCCGTGCTCGGCGAGTTGACGGGCGGCCAGCGCGGTCATGGCGGAGGAGTCCAGGCCGCCGGAGAGCAGGGTGCAGCGGGGCACGTCGGCGACGAGCTGGCGGCGCACGATGTCGTCCAGGAGGGTGCGGACGGTGGCGATGGTGGTGTCCCGGTCGTCCAGGTGGGGCCGGGTGTCCAGCCGCCAGTAGACGCGGGTGTGCGGGCCGGTGCGGTCGACGGTGACGACGGTGCCGGGTTCGACCTCGCGCATGCCGTCCCACACGGCGTGTCCCGGGGTCTTGACGAAGGTGAACAGCTCGCGCAGCCCGTCGAGGGTGACACGGCGGCGGATGAGCGGGTTGGCGAGGATCGCCTTGGGCTCGGAGCCGAAGAGGACGCCGTCGGGGGTGGGGTGGTAGTAGAACGGCTTGATGCCCATGCGGTCGCGGATCATGACGAGCTTGTCGTGGCGGCCGTCCCACACGGCGAAGGCGTACATGCCGTTGAGCCGCTCCGCCACGGCGTCGCCCCATTGGAGATAGCCGCGCAGGACGACCTCGGTGTCGGAGTCGGTGGTGAAGCGGTGGCCGCGCGCGACGAGGTCGGCGCGCAGTTCGGTGAAGTTGTACGCCTCGCCCGAGTAGACGAGTGCGACCGTGCCGTCCGGGGTGTCGGCGGTCATGGGCTGGCGGCCGCCGGGCAGGTCGATGATCGCGAGCCGGCGGTGGCCGAGGGCGGCGGGCCCGTCGGTCCACGTGCCGCGCGCGTCCGGGCCGCGGCAGGCCATCGTCTCCGTCATCGCGTCCAGGGTCGCGGCCTCGGCGCGCAGGTCGCGGTCGTAGGAGACCCAGCCGGTGATGCCGCACATGTCGTACCTCCTGGCGCACCAGTTGCATCAAGCACCTATATGACGAGCCTGTGTCACCCGCCCGGGCCGGTCAACGCGGCCGTAACCCGAACGACCGTGCCGTCCTCGCACTTTCGGCCGCACTTTGCTTACGCGACACCTACGGATCAGCCGCCCACCAGGAGCGACCCGCCGAAATTCGGCCACGGGCAAAGACTGTCCCAACATGGGCAAACGCATCCCGCGCCGCATCCCATCCCGGCTCCGGCGACGGGCCCGGCGGAACGTGGTGGCGGCCGGCACCGCGGGGGCGGCCACCGCGCACCAGGACACCGATTACTCCAAATGCCCGGTATGGGAAATCGCCCTATGGTGCTGTCATGGAGCACGATCTGAGTCCCGCGACCCTTGCCGAGCTGCGGCGCCCCCGCAGCTATCCCGCGGTGTCCGTGCTGACGCCGACGCACCGCCGTGAACCCGACAACTTCCAGGATCCGGTCCGGCTGCGCAATGCCGTGGCCGAGGCCAAGAAGCAGCTGGAGACCGACCCGGCGGTCACCCGGGAGCGGCGCACCGACGTCGTGCGGCAACTGGACCAGGCCCTCGCCGAGGTGGACCTGGCGCATGCCGAGGACGGGCTGCTGATCCTCGCGGCGCCCGGCGAGCACCAGGTCTGGTCGCTCGGCCGTGCCGTTCCGGAGCGCGTGGTCCTCTCGGACACGTTCCTCACCCGCAACCTGGTCTCCGCGCACGCCGCCGAGCGCCCCTTCTGGGTCCTGTCGGTCTCCGCGGACCGCATCACCCTGTGGAACGGCGGGGGCGGGCGGATCACCGAAGAACGCACCGGCGGTTTCCCGCTGGCCCGGGACCTCGGCGAGAACTTCGACGCCGAGCGCCAGGAGCAGATCGGTGACGCGCCGAGCATGTTCCGCGACGAGCGCACCCGCCACTTCCTGCGGGAGGCCGACACCGCGATGAGCGCGGTCCTGCGCGAGCACCCGCGCCCGCTGTACCTCACGGGCGTGCCGGCCGCGCTGTCCGTCCTCGACGAGTTCGGCTCGGTCGCCAAGGGCGCCGTCCAGGTGCCGCGCGGCGGGCTGGCCCACGGCACCGCCGAGGCCGTGTGGCGCGCGATACGGCCGGTGCAGGAGGCCCAGGCGCTCGAGAAGACCGAGGCCGTGGTCCGCGAGCTCACGGCGGCCCGCGGGCGCAAGGAGTTCGCGGCCGGCGTCGACGAGCTGTGGCGTACCGCCCGGGAGGGCCGGGTGCGGCTGCTGGCCGTCGAGGAGAACTACCGGGTGACGGTGCGCGACGCCTTCGGTGACCATCTGATCCCGGCCGAGATCGGCGACCTCGACGCCCGCGAGGACATCGTGGACGAGATCGTCGAGCTGTGTCTGGAGACCGGGGCCGAGGTCCGCTTCGTCCCGGACGGCACCCTGGGCGAGGAGCAGGGCATGGCCGGGGTCCTGCGGTACTGAGAGCGAGAGCGCACCGATCGGACCGAGAGCGCTCCCAGCCCCCTCACGCTCCCTCCTGACCGGCGTCTACGCTACGGCGGGACTCGTCGGCGAGGAGGGAGCGCGTACGTGGGTGAGCTGCTGGGCGTGGCGGTGCTGGGTGCCGGGCACATGGGGGCCGATCACATACGACGACTCGACCAGGTGGTGAGCGGAGCCAGGGTGGCCGCGGTGGCCGACCCGGACACGGCACGGGCGAAGGAGGCGGTGGGCGGGATCGCGGGTGTCTCGGTGCACGAGGACGCGGTGGCCGCGCTCGACGCCCCTGGCGTCGAGGCCGTCCTGATCGCCTCGCCCGGGCCCGCGCACGAGGAGGCGCTGCTCGCGGCCTTCGCGCGGGGGCTGCCGGTGCTGTGCGAGAAGCCGATGGTCCCCGACTCGGACGGGGCGCTGCGGGTGGTGGAGGCGGAGGCGCGGCTCGGGCGGCGGCTGGCACAGATCGGCTTCATGCGGCGCTACGACGCCGAGTACCGGCGGCTGAAGTCGCTGCTGGACGGCGGGGCTCTGGGACGGCCGCTGATGCTGCACTGCACCCACCGCAACGTCTCCTCGCCGCCGCACTTCACCAGCGCCATGCTGATCAACAGCTCGGTGTCGCACGAGATCGACGCGGCCCGCTGGCTGCTCGGCCAGGAGCTGACCGCGGTGACCGCGCTGCGTCCGGCGCCGTCCTCGGGGGCGCCGCAGGGCCTGCTGGACCCGCAGTTCGTGCTCTTCGAGACGGATCGGGGGGCGCTGGTGGACGTGGAGGTGTTCGTCAACTGCGGCTTCGGCTACCAGGTGCGCTGCGAGGCCGTCGGCGAGACGGGCAGCGCCCGCATCGGCGAGGAACACGGGATGGCCGTCACCTCGGGGGGCGGCGCCCGCCAGGAGGTGCCCCAGGACTACCTCGTACGTTTCGCCGACGCCTACGACCGTGAGGTCCAGGCCTGGGTGGACGCCACCCGGCGCGGACGCGTCACCGGCCCCGGCACCTGGGACGGCTACGCCGCCTCCGCCGTCGCCGAGGCCGGGGTCCGCTCGCTCGACAAGGGCGGGCGCGTAGAGATCACGCTCGCCCCGCGCCCGGACCTGTACGCGCCGGCCGACCGCTGAACCGCACGCGCGTGACGGGTGTTGCCGGTCCGCGTCGGCCCGGGAGCGGCCGCGCGTGGCGGCCGTTGCACTCAGACCGTGCCGAACAGGGCGTTCAGGCCTCGGTCGACGGCCGCGGACACGTCCTCCTGGCCGGCCGCGACGACGGCGTAGGTGCGCAGCAGGAAGCGGCGCAGGGCGGGGGTGTCGAGCTGGAGGAGCGCCATGCCGGACCGCGAGTGCAGTTCGAGCGCCGTGCGGGTCTCACCGCAGGGCCACAGGTGCACGTCCCCCGCCCCGGCGGGCTGTCCGAGGCCCTCCTCCAGCAGGGAGCGGGAGAAGGTCCAGGAGACCTCCTTGCCGTCGAGGGAGGCCTCGGGCGGGAAGTCCATGTGCACGGCCAGCGGGTCTCCGGAGGCATAGCGGAGGGTGGCGGGCACGGCGAGTTCCTGCTCGTCCGCCGTGATCAGGCGGGTGCGGACGGGCTGCTCGAGGGTGATGTCCATGGATCGGTCTCCCCTGCGGGTCGGAGGTCGGCCGGCGCCGTGTCGGTCTGGCGTGTGTTGTTAGGAGTCCGCAGGGTCGATTTGCATTACGCCCGACCGACCCTAATTGATGTGACCTGCGTCACTGTCACGTCGGGGGCGGCACCCCAGGCCCGGAGGAATGGAACAGACACTCGTCGAACGTCTTCTTGAATGACGACTCGGGCTCATGACGGTCCGCCAAGTCACGTAGCTCACCTACGATTTGCCCGCTCGATCGCGTACGCCGCGGCAGCGGTCGAGTCGTCCGGGGGAGACTGTGGCATATGCCAGGTGCACCACCGTATCGTGTGTTGCCGAATCCCTTACGGGCCCTGGCCCGCTGTGCGACAGTCGTAGCGGTCCCCCACAGCACCCTGGCCGCACCGCTCGTCGTCCCCCCCTTCCGGAGTGCGTCATGCCGTCCCCTCTCTCCGCGGACCGCTCGGCCGCCCAGCCGCCGGGACGCGGCACCGTCGACGCCCTGATATCGCAGGCACGCAGGCTTCGGGGCGAGGTGGACGCCGTACGGCAGGAGACGCGGGACGACACCGCGGACCCGCGGGACCGGTGGGAGCGCGCGCTGTGCGACCTGGCCCTGCACCAACTCCGTGATCTGGGCGAGCACCTGGCCCAGCTGCGGGACGGCCCGCCCCCGGTCCCGGCCGTACCCGGTTCGGCGACCGAGGCGCCCGCCGAACCGGGCGGCGCGCGCCGAGGCTCCCTGCTCAGCCGGGTCGGCAGCGCGGAGTGGAACCTGCTGACGGACGAGGCCGGCTGGTCCGCCGAGTTCTACCAGATCCTCGGCCACGACCCCGCCGGCCCCGCGCTCACCCTCGACGAACTGCCCTCCCTGGCGCTCGACGAGGACCGGCCCCGGCTCACCGCGATGATCACCGACTGCCTGGTCGACGCCCGGCTCATCGACGGGGAGTTCCGCATCGTGCGACCGGACGGCACGGTCCGTACCGTCCACATGATGGGCGAGCCCGTGGTGGACACCGACGGCGGCACGGCCTCGATGTGGGCCGTGCTGCGCGACGTCAGCGAGCTGCGCCGCAGCCAGTCGGCGGTGCGCGAGACCCGTGACGTCCTCCAGCACCACCGGCGCCTGGCGCAGACCGAGCGCCGGCTCGCGGCCGAACTCAAGGAGGCCGTGCTGCCGTCGTGGCAGGGCACCCTGCGGCTGCCTCGCCGGGGCCGCCCTGCCCTCGACCTGGCCGCCTCCCACCTGCCCGCCTCCGCCGGCGCGCCCGTGGGAGGCGACTGGTACGACGCGCAGGAGCTGTCCGACGGCGAACTGCTGCTCGGCGTGGGCGGCCTCGCCGGCCACGGGCCCGGCGCGGCCTCCGGCATGGCGATGCTGCTGGGCGCCCTGCGCGGCCTGGCGATGGCGGGCACCGCGCCCGGCCGGCTGTTGACGGGACTGAACCGGTTACTGCACGCCACCACCGAGCCGGCCCTGGGCAGCGCCGTGTGCTGCCGCTACCGGCCCGCCACCCGCACCCTGGTGTGGGCACGGGCGGGCCACCCCGCCCCGCTGCTGTTCCGCGACGGGACGGCACGGACCCTGGACGCGCCGGAGGGCGTCCCGCTCGGCGCCACCCCCGGCGCCGACTACGGGCAGGCCGAGGAGACCCTCGACGTGGGCGACCTGCTGGTGCTGCACACCGGCACACTGGTGCCCGGGCACGACCTAACGGCCGCCGTGGACCGCCTGCTCGCCCTCGCCCCGCGGTTCGGCGCGGCGCACAGCGCGCGGGACTGCGTGCGAACGCTCGTGGAGGAGTTCACCGCGAGCGGGCGCGCGGACGACGCCTGTGTGCTCGTCGCCAGAGTGACGACGTAGCCGAAGGAACAACGTAGACGGAAGGGGCGACGTAGCCGGCCGCAGGGACCCCGGCCGCCCCACTACGCCAGCGCGCTGCCGGGGCTCTTCCCCTTCCCCTTGGGCATGGCCAGCCGGATCTCCTCCCGCAGCTCGTGGATCTTCGGATAGCCGGCGTACTGGGCGGTGAGCCGGTACATCTGGCGCAGCCGGTCCCAGGTACGGCGGGAGGAGTTCGACCCCATCGCCATCAGGGCCAGCCGGGCGTACCGCGCCGCCTGTTCGGGATCGTCCGCGATGAAGCAGGCGGAGGCCATGGAGAGATGGTCGAAGATCTTCGACCGCTCGCGCCCGTCGACGCGCAGGGCCAGGGCCTTCTCCGCGTAGTGCTGGGCGTGCACGGCAGCGCCCGGGTCGAACTCGGCCAGCGTGCGGTACGCCAGCGCGTGCATGCCGTACAGGTCCTCGTCCTTGAAGGTCTGCATCCAGTCGAGCGGCTTCGCGTCGCCCTTCTCGGAGACGAACAGGTCCTCCGCCTGCCCGAGGGTGCGGCGCATCGCCTGGCCCTTGCCCATCGACGCCTGCGCCCAGGCCTCGATGGTGTGGAACATCGCCTTGGTGCGCGGCTGCAGGCGCTCGCCCGAGCCGGACTGGGCGAGTTTCATCAGGTCCAGCGCCTCGTCGGGCCGGCCCAGATGCACCATCTGGCGTGCCGCGCGGGACAGCGCCTCGCCGGCGCGGGGGCGGTCGCCGCCCTCGCGTGCGGCGTGCGCGGCGATGACGAAGTACTTCTGCGCGGTCGGCTCCAGGCCGACGTCGTGCGACATCCAGCCCGCCAGGACGGCGAGGTTGGCGGCGACGCCCCACAGGCGCCGCTGGAGGTGGGGTGGGTGGCGGTAGGCGAGCATGCCGCCCACCTCGTTGAGCTGGCCGACCACCGCCTTGCGCTGAAGCCCGCCACCGCGGGCCGCGTCCCAGGCCCGGAACACCTCCACCGAGCGTTCCAGTTCCTCGACCTCCTGCGACCCGACGGGAGCCGCGTCGTAACGGTCGTACCCGGCGGGGTCGGCGTGCAGGGGCTGGTCGAGTCGGGGGGCGTCGGCCTTGAGTGTGGGGTCGGTGTGCAGCCAGTCGTGCATGGCGCCGCTGAGTGCGGATCCCGCGGTGAGCGCGGCACCCGCGCCCACCAAGCCGCGTCGGTTGAGCATGAGGTCCATTCCCGTGAATTCGGTGAGGACCGCGGCGGTCTGCTCGGGCGCCCACGGCACTCCGTCGGGAAGGTCCACACTCCCGTCGCCCTGCCGTTTCCCCGTGCGCCCGTGCCGTACCAGACCGAGGTCCTCGATGGTCACGACACGGCCGAGACGCTCGGTGAACAGGGCCGCCAGCACCCGCGGTACGGGATCGCGCGGGATCTCTCCCGTGTCGATCCACCGCCGCACCCGGGAGGTGTCGGTCGCCAACTGGGGGTGGCCCATGGCCCCCGCCTGCCGGTTGACCAGCCTCGCGAGTTCCCCTTTGGACCAGCCGGCCAGGCCGAACAGGTCCGCGAGACGGGTGTTGGGTTGTCCTGTCACGTCAAGCCCCCAGGTACTCGGCTGAGTTGACAGTAGACCCGCCGAGACTTGCCGGGCGACTATTCGCCAGGGTTCGCCAGGGTGCGCCAGATGGTGTGCCACGGGACGACGGGTGTCAGGTAGGAACGCGCCACCCCGACCCGGTGGCCCGTCGATATGACAGGCGCATTCCCCAGGGTGCGTCAGGGCGACCGGGCCGGGCAGGGCGCGTCAAGCAGCAGGCACACGAAGGGATCTGTCTCGGCCATGTACGCAGCATCGTCCTCCGTGTCCGCCCCGCCCCGGTCGCTGCGCCCCCGTCCGGGCGCCGGCGGCCCCTACCTCGACCCCGCGCGTCCGCCGGTCCCCGCGCTCGGTGCGGGCCGGCCGCGGCGCGCCGCGGGGACCGGCACACAACCGCTCAGCGGGAGAATCGACTTGTCCGGCCCCCAGGGCGCCCAGCTGCGCACGGCGCTGGCCTCGGTGCACCGGATCTGTCCGGAGTTCGCTCCGGTGCAGGTGCTGCGCCGCAGCGGCCGGTCCGTGCTCCTGGTCGGCACGACCGGGCGCAGCACGGCCGTCGCCAAGTGTTTACTGGACCACTCGCCCGCGTGGGCCGAGCGGTACCGGCACGAGATAGCCGCATACCGCTCGTTCGTCCGGCACCGGCCGCCGGTCCGTGTGCCCCGGCTGATCGCGGCGGACCCGGACAACTGCACACTGGTGATCGAGCGCATGCCGGGCCGGGTGGCCGCGCTCCAGCGGCACCCGGTGGAGACCCCGCCGCGGGCGGACATCAGGGCGGCCCTCGGAGCGATCTGCCGACTGAACTCCTGGCGTCCGCCGGCGGGCACGTTCGACGCCCCGCTGGACTACGCCGCCCGTATCTCCCGCTACCACGACCTGGGGTTGCTCACCGACCGCGACATGGGCGACCTGCAGAAGCTGCTGCACGGCATCGCGCACGCCGCGGGCCGGCAGGGCATGGGCCAGTTCTGCCACGGCGACGCGCTGCTCGCGAACATCCTGCTCTCGCCGGCCGGTCCAGTGCTGGTGGACTGGGAGCACGCGGGCTGGTACCTGCCGGGCTACGACCTGGCGACGCTGTGGTCGGTCCTCGGGGACGCCCCCGTGGCGCGGCGGCAGATCAGCCAGCTCGCCCAGGCGGCGGGCCCGGCGGCGCGGGACGCCTTCCTGGTGAACCTGATGCTCGTGCTGACCCGGGAGATCCGTACGTACGAGACGGCCGTGCAGCGCTCGATGCACGACGCGGCCCCGGTCGCACCGGGCTCGGCCCATCCGGGTGCCGTGCCGTCCGGCGAGGAACAGCGGCTGCTGCTGCGGCGGCTGCACGACGACTGCCAGCTGGCCCGCCGGGCCGTGCGGGCGGCGGTCGGCACTCGCTGACGGCGACGACGGTCCGTGGCGCGTCCGCCGCAGGGCGGCGCACCGCGGGCCTTTGTCGTGTGCCGATTCGCGAGCCGCTTCGCCTCCCGTGCGTGTCCCGCTTTCGAAGGGCCCGTGGAGAGGCCATTGGTGTACGCCACTGACGCCCCGCAGGCCCCGGTCCCTCCGTCGCGAAACTCGCCGGAACCGCGATTGACGTGGGAAATCACGTCGGTGTGCGCATGATTGACGGATCGTCGGACAGCCGGTACCACTGATCACGCCTGAACCCGCGGGAGCTTTCGCAGCCCCTGGGTCTCAGTGGTACCAGCCCCGCACGCCCCGCCACGCTCGAGCGCCCCAGGAGGCTGCATTGCGAGGACCCGCCACCCACCCCAGACCCGCGCCGGTCCGCGGAGGCGCGCCGAGAGCGGGGGGAGGCGCACGCACGGCGGCCGGCGCGGTCGCCGCCGCCGCGCTGCTGCTGCCGCTGCTGGGCGCCGCCCCCTCCGCGGGCGCCGCCGCGGACGACACCGGCCGGCTGCAGCGCGCGTTCACCTCCGCCTCCGCCGAGTACCACGTGCCGCTCAGCGTCCTGCTGGGCGTGTCCTATCTGCAGTCCCGCTGGGACGGGCACGGCGGAGCGCCGAGTGTGACCGGCGGCTACGGCCCGATGCACCTCACCGACGCGCGCACCGCTCTCGCCCGCGCCCCGCACCACAGCGAGGGCACCGAGGACGCACGCGGCGACAGCGCCCGCCCGGCCCTGCACCCGGACACGAAGGTGCCGACGGACTCCGCACTGCCCGCCCGGCTGAAGACCCTGACCAAGGCTGCCGGGCTGACCGGTATCCCCGCCGAGCGGCTGCGCAGTGACGCGGCGGCGAACATCGAGGGCGGTGCGGCGCTGCTGGCCGCCGCCCAGAAGAAGCTCGGCGAGCCGCTGAGCGAGAACCCGGCCGACTGGTACGGGGCGGTGGCCGAGTTCTCCGGGGCGGACGACAGCGCGACGGCGGCGGCGTACGCCAACGACGTCTACGACGTGATCCGCTCCGGCGAGCGGCGCACCACCGACGCCGGGCAGCAGGTCGTCCTGGCCGCCCGGCCGCAGCTCGCGCCGGACCTGGCGCAGCTGGCGCTGACCGGGCTGCGGAACGTCTCGGCGGACGGCACCGAGTGCCCGGCCTCGGTGTCCTGCGAGTGGATCCCGGCGCCGTACGAGCAGTTCGGTACCGACGACTACGGCAACCACGACGTGGCCGACCGGCCGGCGTCGCAGCGCATCCGCTACATCGTCATCCACGACACCGAGGGCACCTGGGACGGGGTCCTGAACCTGATCAAGGACCCCACCTATGTGTCGTGGAACTACACGCTGCGCTCCACCGACGGGCACATCGCCCAGCATGTGAAGGCCAAGGACGTGGCCTGGCACGCGGGGAACTGGTACGTCAACGCGGCCTCGATCGGCCTGGAGCACGAGGGGTTCCTCGCCGACCCGGACGCCTGGTACACGGAGGCGATGTACCGTTCCTCGGCGCGGCTGGTGAAGTACCTCGCCGGGAAGTACGGCATCCCGCTGGACCGGCAGCACATCCTCGGCCACGACACGGTGCCGGGCCCCACCACCGGGACCATCCCCGGCATGCACACCGACCCGGGGCCGTACTGGGACTGGCGGCACTACTTCCAGCTGCTCGGCCACCCGTTCGAGCCCACCGCGGGCAAGAACGGCGGGCTGGTGACCATCCGCCCCGACTACGCCGCCAACCAGCCGGAGTACACGGGCTGCGCGACGGCCGGCGAGCTGTGCGCGGCACACGGCTCCAGCGAGGTACGGCTGTACTCGCAGCCGGACACCTCCTCACCCCTGATCAAGGACATCGGGCTGAGGCCGGGCGGCGGTGACTCGACGATCGACGTGAACGACGTGGCCTCGCGGGTGGAGACCGGTCAGCAGTACGCGGTCGCCGACCGGCAGGGCGACTGGACGGCGATCTGGTACCTGGGACAGAAGGCCTGGTTCCAGAACCCGGCGCAGCAGCCCACCGCGGTGAACGCGGCCGGGCTGGTGGTGACGCCGAAGGCCGGGCTGGACAGTGTGCCGGTGTACGGGCGGGCGTATCCGGAGAAGGAGGCCTATCCGGCGGGCGTCCCGGCCCAGTCGGTGTCGCCGCTGCCGTACAAGCTGCTCGCGGGCCAGAAGTACGTGGTGGGTGACCTGGTGCCGGGCCAGTACCTGTACGCGGTCACCTTCACCACGGACTCGCACCGGGTGGTGACCGGCAAGGACCTCTACTACGAGATCCAGTTCGGCCATCGGGTGGCGTTCGTACGGGCCGCGGACGTGCGGCTGCAGTCCTCGCTCCGGTAGGGACCGCGGGTCGGGGGACCCGGGGGAAAGGGGCCGGCCTCTCGCTCGACGAGGCGCCGGCCCTTCGTCCGCCGTCTGAGCCGGTCGGTCAGCCCTGCTGGAACAGTTCGGCGGGCAGCGGCTTGAGGAGGGCGTACAGATCGTCGGTGATCGGGCGGTCCCAGGCGGCGATGGTGACCAGGACGCCGTCGCTGCGGTCGAACTGCACGCAGGAGATCCGGCTCTCGGAGAGCTTCAGCCGGCGCACGATCAGGAGGTTGTCGCCCTGCAGCACCGGCATGTCCTCGGTGCCGACGACGGCGATCTCCTCGTCGTTCTCCAGGGCGAGCAGCAACTGGGCCACCTCGAAGGGCACCTCGCCCTCGGCGACGTCCCGGGCCGGGGAGCCCTCGGGGAGATTGCCGATGATCATCGCGGTGCCGCGGCCGCCGAACAGGTCGTAGCGCAGGAACACACCCTGGCAGGTGCCGTCGGGCGCGGGCAGCAGCCCGGCGCCGAGGTTGCCGGGCCAGTCGCCCGGGTCCATGGCCAGCACGTCGAAGTCGGGCCCGGCGGGGGTGGCGCTACGGCGACGGAGGAACGACATGCCGCCATGGTACGTGCCCCTGCCCCCTCCGCGTCCTCCGGGCAGCCGCCGCCCCCTCCCGAAATCACCCGAACCCGTTCGGCGCAGGCACCGTGTGCCGTGCGTGTGGCGTGTTCACTCCTCGGGGGGTGACGGGGGGACCACCGCGATCGGGCTTGCCGCGTGCAGCAGGACGGCGTGGGTGACGGAGCCGATCATGCGGGCCGGGGCGAGCAACCGGCGGCGGTGGCGGCCCACCACGACGAGTTCGGCGTCCCGGGAGGCGGCGACCAGGTGGCCGGCCGCGTCGCCGGGCGCCACGTGCAGGTCGGCGGGGACGTCGGTGTGCCGGGCGCGGTGCGGGTCGAGGAAGCCCTCGGCCAGGGTCCGGACCTCGTTCTCCACCTCGCCCTGGTCGATCAGCGGCGAGATGTACTCGTTGGGAGCGAGCCAGGTCCGGGCCGGCCAGGCGTAGGCGACCACCACCCGGACCCGGGCCCCGCGCCGCGCGGCCTCGCTGAAGGCGAACTCCGCCACCGCCTCGTCGGGGCTGTCGACGTTCAGGCCGACGACCACCCGGGGTCCCGGCGCGGGCGGTGCCTCGCCCGCCTCGTCGTGGACCCCTCGGCCGGGCCGGGGCACCACGACGACCGGGCACTCGGCGTCACGGGCGGCGGCCAGGCCGTTGGAGCCGAGCAGCAGACTGGCGAAGCCGCCGCGGCCCCGTGAGCCGAGCACCAACAGCTGTGCGTCGGCGCCCAGTTCCGGCAGCAGCGCGCCCGGCAGTCCGTCCAGGGCCACGTACTCGACCGGCGTGCCGTCGTCGGTGCGCCCGGCCAGGTGGATGCGGGCGTGGTCGAGCACCGGGTCGTCCTCGCCGTTCGGCGGACCGGCGACCAGGACGTCGGGGACCCAGGCGGCGTACTGCCGCACATGCACCGCCCGCAAGGGCGCCCCTCGCCGTCGGGCGGCGTCCAGCGCCCAGTCCAGGGCGCGCAGGCTGTCGTCCGAGCCGTCGACGGCCGCGACGACCGGCGGGCTGCTCATGGTTCCTCACCTCCGGGTGGCGACCCTGCCCGCTGCCGGGCTCGTGCCGGGTCCGGCCCGGCGACGGTGCCGGCCCGGCAGGCCCTCACAGATCGCGTGTCCCCGAAAGCGCCGGGCACACCCCGGATGCGCGCCCGTCAGGTGAGGTCGAACTCTCCCTCCCGGGCCCCGGACACGAACGCGCCCCATTCCGCCGGGGTGAAGATCAGGGACGGACTGCCCGCGCGGCCGCTGTTGCGCATAGCGATGAATCCCTCGACAAAGGCGATCTGGACATCTCCCAGGCCGCGACTGCTGGACTGCCACTCGGCGCTGCTGAGGTCCAGCTCCGGCTTGTCCCATCCCGCGAGCGGGTGCTGCTGGACAGTACTCTCGGCCACGTCCGTGCTCCTCCCGATTCGTCGTCCGCGGGCCAGCCTAGCGATCGCACCCGGGTGCCGACAGGCCACGTGAGGGGAACCTTTGAGGAGCCGGTTGCTGCGCTGCCGCGAGGCGCGCGGAGAGGACGGACGGCCCGTGGTGCGCTGCCTCCTGCCGGGCACCGTAACCGGATCTGCGCCGGCCGGGCGGTCACCTCGCCGAGGGCGGCGCGGCGTCCGCGAAGAGGGCCGCGACGCGGCGCACGAACCACTGAGGGTCGTCCACCCACGGATAGTGTCCGGCGCCGGGCTGCACGGCGAACTCGGCGGGCCCGAACGCCGCGGCGGCCCGGCGGGCCAGGTCGGGGCGGGGTCCCCCGTCGAGTCCGCCGGCGAGGACGAGGACCGGGGCGGTGAGCTCGCTCAGTGCGGTGCGGGTGGCGTCCGGGTCGTACGCGGACTCGGTGAAGTACCGGTCCGCGGCCTCGTCGTTCGTCTGTTCGTCGTCGGCGTCGGCATGGGCGCGGACGGTCTCGTTCCAGCGGCCGTAGAAGAACGGTGTGCACGCCGGGTCGTATTCGCCCTCCCCCGCCAGCCAGGCCTCCAGCGCCGGGTACGCCGTGTCGAACCACGGCTCCTCGCGCCGCAGCCGGGCGGCGGCCAGGCGGTCCTCGGCCGTCGCGCGCAGGCCGAGCGGGCGCAGGGCGGTGGTGATGAGCGCGAGCCGTGCCACCCGCCCGGGGTGGCGGGCCGCGTACGGCGCGGCCAGGCTGCCGCCGGCCGAGTGCCCGAGCACGTCGATCCGCTCCAGGCCCAGGTGCGCGCGCAGCGCCTCCACGTCGTCCACCTGCCGGTCGCAGCGGTAGGTCGCCGGGTCGGCGGGCACCGCTGAGTCGCCGGTGTCCCGCAGATCGAGCAGGACCAGGCGCCGGTGGGCGGCGAGCCCGCCGAGGTCCCCCAGGTACGCCGAGGCGCGCATCGGCCCTCCGGGCAGGACGACGAGGGGCTCGCCGTCCCCTCGCAGGTGGTGGGCGAGCCGGGTTCCGTCGGGCGCGGTGAAGATCGGCACGGCGTCGATCCTGGCCGCCGGGAACGCCGGCCGCCAAGGGAATTTCCCTTCGGGTCTTGCCTGGGGCCGGACGGCCTGGATTACTGATCCCAGCATCTCGACCGAATGATCGGTCGACCGTATTGTCGTGGTAGGTGAGGAGAGTTCCGGATGGCGCAGGCGACGGAGCTGCTGGACGCGGGGGAACGGCTGGACGTGGCGGAGCTGCGGGCGCTGCAGCTGGAGCGGCTGCGGGCCTCGCTGCGGCACGCGTACGAGAACGTGCCGTTCTACCGGGAGTCCTTCGACAAGGCAGGTGTGCGTCCGGAGGACTGCCGTTCGCTCGCCGACTTGGCCCTCTTCCCCTTCACTGCCAAGGCGGACCTGCGCGAGAACTACCCGTACGGAATGTTCGCCGTGCCCCGGGAGCGCATCCGCCGTATCCACGCCTCCAGCGGCACCACCGGGCGTCCTACGGTGGTCGGCTACACCGACGACGATCTGTCGATGTGGGCGGACATGGTGGCCCGGTCGCTGCGCGCGGCGGGCGCCCGGCCCGGCGACACCGTGCACGTGGCGTACGGCTACGGACTGTTCACCGGCGGCCTCGGCGCCCACTACGGCGCCGAGCGGCTCGGCTGCACGGTCGTCCCGGCCTCGGGCGGCATGACCGCCCGGCAGGTGCAGCTGATCCAGGATCTCGAGCCTCGGATCATCATGGTGACCCCGTCCTACATGCTGACGCTGCTCGACGAGTTCGAACGCCAGGGCGTCGATCCGCGCTCCACCTCGCTGCGGGTCGGGGTCTTCGGGGCCGAGCCGTGGACCGAGGAGATGCGCGGGGAGATCGAGGAGCGGTTCGGGATCGACGCGGTCGACATCTACGGGCTGTCGGAGGTGATCGGGCCGGGCGTCGCGCAGGAGTGCGTGGAGACCAAGGACGGCCTGCACATCTGGGAGGACCACTTCTACCCGGAGGTCGTCGACCCGATCACCGGCGAGGTGCTGCCGGAGGGCCAGGAGGGGGAACTGGTGTTCACCTCGCTCACCAAGCAGGCGATGCCGGTCGTGCGCTACCGGACCCGGGACCTGACGCGGCTGCTGCCGGGCACGGCGCGGGTCTTCCGGCGCATGGAGAAGATCACCGGCCGCAGCGACGACATGGTGATCCTGCGCGGGGTGAACCTCTTCCCCACCCAGATCGAGGAGATCGTCCTGCGCACCCCGGGTGTCGCCCCGCACTTCCAGCTCCGCCTGACCCGTGAGGGCCGGCTCGACGCGCTCACGATCCGCGCCGAGGCCCGCCCCGGCACCGGACCGGCCGCCCGGGAGGCCGCCGCCCGCTCCATCACGGCGGCGGTCAAGGACGGCATCGGGGTGTCGGTCGCGGTGGAGATCGTGGAGCCGGAGTCCCTGGAGCGTTCGGTGGGCAAGATCAGGAGGATCGTGGACCTGCGCCCGTGATCCGTGTGCGCAGTTGCCGCTTGAGGATCTTGCCGCTGGCGTTGCGCGGCAGGTCGGGCACGAAGACCACCGTCTTGGGTGCCTTGAAGTGGGCGAGCCGCTCGCGGGCGTGCGCGATCAGCTCGGCCTCGGTGACCTCGCCGCGCGGCACGACGAACGCCGTGACGGCCTCGATCCACCGGTCGTCGGGGAGGCCGACCACGGCCACCTCGGCGACCCGCGGGTGCGTGTACAGGGCGTCCTCGACCTGGCGGGAGGCCACCAGCACACCACCGGAGTTGATGACGTCCTTCACCCGGTCCACGACCGTGTAGTAGCCGTGCGCGTCGCGCACCGCGAGGTCGCCGGAGTGGAACCAGCCGTCACGGAACGCCTCGGCGGTCTCCTCCGGCTTGCCCCAGTAGCCCTCGCACAGCTGCGGGGAGCGGTAGACGACTTCGCCGGGCGTGCCGTCGGGCACGTCCTTGCCGTCCTCATCGACCACCCGGGCGTCCACGAACAGCACCGGCCGCCCGCAGGACTCCATCCGGCCCTGGTGCTCGTCGGGGCCCAGCACCATGGCCAGGGGCCCGATCTCGCTCTGGCCGAAGCAGTTGTAGAAGGCCAGCCCGGGAAGGCGCTCCCGCAGACGCTCCAGGACCGGCACCGGCATGATCGAGGCCCCGTAGTACGCCTTGCGCAGTCCGTCGAGGTTCCGGCCGTCGAAGTCGGGGCGGCCCGTCAGGCCGATCCAGACGGTGGGCGGGGCGAACAGGCTGTCCGCGCGCCCGGCCTCCACCAGGTCGAGGATCCGGTCGCCGTCGGGCGCGTCGAGGACGATGCTCGTCGCACCGACGGCGAGGTACGGCAGCAGGAACACGTGCATCTGCGCCGAGTGGTAGAGCGGCAGCGCGTGCACCGGCCGGTCGCCCGCGCTCAGGTCGAGGGCGGTGATCGCGCTCAGGTACTCGTGGACCAGCGCCCGGTGCGTCATCATCGCGCCCTTGGGCAGGGCGGTGGTGCCCGAGGTGTAGAGCAACTGCACCAGGTCCTCGCCGCGCGGCTCGGGGCCGTCGTAGGGCGGCGTCGACGGCAGCGCGGCCAACAGCGAGTCCTCGGCGTCGCGCAGCGGCAACGACCGTACGGACGCCGGGAGCCGCCCGGCGAGGTCCGGGTCGGCGAGGACGAGCGCGCTGCCGGACTGGCCGAGGATGTAGGCGAGTTCGTCCCCGGTGAGGTTCTGGTTGACCGGCACGTGCACCAGGCCCGCGCGGGCACAGGCGAGGAAGGCGATCAGATAGGCGTCGGAGTTGTGGCCGTAGGCGCCGACCCGGTCGCCGGGGGCGAGCCCCTGGTCGAGCAGGACGCTCGCCGCCCGGGAGACGGCGTCGTCGAGTTCGGCGTACGTCCAGGAGCGCTCGCCGTACTCGAGCGCGACCCGCGCCGGGGTGCGCCGGGCACTGCGCCGCAGGACCCCGTCGACCGTGCTCCCGTGTCCAGGCGTCATGACAGATGATCCTCGGCCCGTCACGGAGCGAGGTCAAGCGCCGGGAGCACGTGGGTGCGCGACCGCGGCCGAAGCTCGTCCTCCTCCGTTGCGTCCCCGCCGGTCTCCGCATGCCCCGTTGACAAGGGCCACTTCTGACAGGAAAGTTTCACCCCGCACGGCAAGTCCCGAAAGATACTTTCAGCCAGTACGACGGGAGGCCTCACCATGACCGACGGCGCGGCGGACAGAGACGGACGCGGGCTGACCCGCCGTCAACTGGGCCGGGTCTCCCTGCTCCTGGGAGGTGCGCTGGGCCTGGCCGCCCTGCCCGCGGGCCCGGCCGCGGCGGCCGGGCCGCCCGCCTCCCCGGCCGGCCGGCCCACGTTGCGGTACGGCTCGCCCGAGCGGGCCGGGCTGCTCCCCGCGCCGCTGCGCCAACTCGTCACCGACGCCGAGGCGTTCCTCGGCCCCTCCCCCGAACACCCCTGGTACGCGGGCGCCGTGCTGCTCGCGGGCCGTGGCGGCACCGTGGCGCTGCACGAGCCGATCGGCATGGCGGTGCGCTACGCGTCGTACGACGAGAAGACCGACACCGGCGTGGAGTTCCCGCCCGAGCAGCAGCGTCCGGCGACCCGGGACACCGTCTACGACCTGGCCTCCGTCTCCAAGCTGTTCACCTCGGTCCTGGCCGTGCAGCAGATCGAGCGGGGCACGCTGGAGCTGGAGGGCAAGGTCGCCTCCTACCTCCCGGACTTCGGTCGTGCGGGCAAACAGGAGGTGACGCTCCGCCAGCTCCTCACGCACACCTCGGGTTTCCGCGCCTGGATCCCGCTGTACGGCGCGCCGACGTACGAGCAGAAGCTGGAGCTGATCTGGAACGAGGCGCCGCTCAACCCGCCCGGCACGGCGTACCTGTACTCCGACCTGAACATGATCTCCCTCCAACTGGTCCTGGAGAAGATCACGGGCCGCGCCCTGGACGTGCTGCTGGCCGAGGAGATCACCGGCCCGCTCGGCCTGCACCGCACCCGGTACAACCCGCCAGCGTCCTGGAAGCCGGACATCGCGGCCACCGAGGACGCCCGCCTGCCGTGGTCCGGTCTCGACCGGGGCCTGGTGTGGGGCGAGGTGCACGACGAGAACGCGTTCAGTCTCGGCGGCGTGGCCGGGCACGCGGGGGTGTTCTCCAGCGCCTGGGACCTGGCGGTGCTCGGCCGGACACTGCTCAACGGCGGCGCCTACGGGCGCGCGCGCATCCTGGAGCCGGAGTCGGTGGAGCTGATGCTCACCGACTTCAACACCGCCTTCCCCGGTGAGAACCACGGCCTGGGCTTCGAGCTGTACCAGCACTGGTACATGGGGGCGATGGCCACCCCGCACACCGCCGGACACACCGGCTTCACCGGCACCTGTCTGGTGCTGGACCCGACGACCGACTCCTTCCTGGTCGTCCTCGGCAACTCCGTGCACCCGGTGCGCACCTGGCGGTCCGGCTCGGCTCCCCGGGTCGCGGCCGGCAACAACCTGGCGCGGGCCGTGGCCGTCCGCCCGGACCGGGGGCGCAGGGCCTGGTTCTCCGGCATGGCGAGCGCGACCACGGCGACCCTGGTCCTGCCCGCGCTGGACACCTCAGCCGGCGGTGCGCGGCTGCGCTGCTCCCTGTGGTGGGACACCGAGCCGCGGTGGGACCTGCTCTTCCTGGAGTCCACGGCCGACGGCGGCGCCACCTGGCAGCCGGTCCCCTTCACGACGACGCGCCGGGGCGAGCCGCCACAGCAGCACCCGGCGGGCACCGCCACCGGCTTCTCCGGCCGCGTCTGGCACCGGCTCACCGCCGGCCTCCCGGCGGCCCGGCAGCTGACGCTGCGCTGGCGGTACGCGACGGACCGGCTGTACGTGGGACGCGGCGCCTACGTCGGCGCCCAGCGGGTCGACGTGGGCGACCGCGTCCTGTTCGACGAGGCCCGCCCGGCGGACGCGGCACGGGTGACGGCCACGGGCTGGACGGCCTCGGAAGACTGACGGCCTCGAAGGACCAGGGTCTGTCCGGCGAACGGCTTCGCGGACGGGAGTGGGGCCGTCACCCCTGGGAGACGGCCCCACTCACCTGGGACGGACTGCCGAGGACGGCCTCACTCGTTGAAGACGGCCTTCTGCACCTCGTTCGGTCCGTCGAAGTGGTCCTGCTTGAGACCGCCGAGCCGACTGACGATCTTCTCGTTCGCCTGGTTCTTCTTGGCTCGCTCGACCAGGTGCTGCTTGTCCGTCGGGTAGTCCATGCCGCTGAGGGCCTTCTGCAGGTCGATGGGGCTGAGGTCGGCCATGGGAGCCTCCCGTGGGGGGTGGTACGGCCGCCGCGGGGCGGCCCGGTCCTGCTGACGAAAACTTCGCACTGTCGGAGTGCCCCACGGCGGCGGAGGCATTCAGCCGCCCTGTCCCGGCCGCCCCTCCAGTACCGCCATGGCCGCGTTGTGCCCCGGCACCCCGCTGACCCCGCCGCCGCGCACCGCGCCCGCGCCGCACAGCAGCACGTTGGCGTGGCGCGTCTCCACGCCCCAGCGGCCGGTCCCCTCCTGGGCGTACGGCCAGCTCAGCGCCCGGTGGAAGATGTTCCCGCCGGGCAGGCGCAGATCGCGCTCCAGGTCCAGCGGGGTCTTCGCCTCGATGCAGGGCCGGCCGTCGGCGTCCGTGGCCAGGCAGTCGGCGAGCGGTTCGGCGAGGTGGGCGTCGAGCCGGCCGAGGGTCGCCCTCAGCAGTTCGTCGCGCACGGCGTCGTTGTCCCGGGCGAAGAGCCGCGCGGGCGTGTGCAGGCCGAACAGGGTGAGCGTCTGATAACCCCGTTCCACAAGGCCGGGGCCCAGGATGGTGGGGTCGGTCAGGGAGTGGCAGTAGATCTCGGAGGGCGGGGCCGCGGGCAGCTCGCCGGCGGCCGCCTGGGCGTGCGCGGTGGCCAGCTGGCCGTAGCCCTCGGCGATGTGGAAGGTGCCGGCGAAGGCCTCGCGCGGATCCACGGAGGTGTCGCGCAGCCTCGGCAGCCGCTTGAGCAGCATGTTCACCTTCAGCTGGGCTCCTTCGGCGGGCGGCGGCGGCTCGTCCCCGGTCAGCTCGGCCAGGGCCTGCGGGGAGGCGTTCACCAGGACGTGCCGGGCACCGACCGTGCCCGCGCCGTCCGGGGTCCGGTAGGTGACCTCGGCGCTGCGGCCGTCGGAGGCCACCCGGATCACCTCGTGACCGGTGGCGATGCGGGCGCCCGCCGCGCGGGCGGCGTCGGCGAGGGCGTCGGTCAGCGCACCCATGCCGCCGACCGGGACGTCCCAGGCGCCGGTGCCACCGCCGATCACGTGGTACAGGAAGCAGCGGTTCTGCGCGAGGGACGGATCGTGGGCGTCGGCGAAGGTGCCGATGAGGGCGTCGGTGAGGACCACGCCGCGCACCAGGTCGTCGGCGAAGCGGTCCTCCACGGCGGCGCCGATCGGCTCCTCGAACAGCATCCGCCAGGCGTCCTCGTCGTCGACGCGGCGGCGCAGCTCCTCGCGGGTGGGCAGCGGCTCGGTGAGCGTGGGGAAGACCCGCCGGGCGACGCGGCCGGTCATGCCGTAGAACGACTGCCAGGACTCGTACTCCCGGTCGGAGCCGGTGAGCCGGGCGAAGGCCGCCCGGGTGCGCTCCTCGCCGCCGCCGACGAACAGCCCGGTGGGCCGCCCGTTCCGCTCGGCCGGTGTGTACGAGGAGACGGTGCGGGGGCGCAGCCGCACGTCCAGGCCCAGGTCGTCGAGGATCTTCCTGGGCAGCAGGCTGACCAGGTAGGAGTAGCGGGACAACCGGGCGTCGACCCCGGCGAACGGACGGGTGGAGACGGCCGCTCCGCCCGTGTGGTCCAGCCGTTCCAGCACCAGCACCGACCGGCCGGCCCGGGCCAGGTAGGCGGCGGCGACCAGCCCGTTGTGCCCGCCGCCGACGATCACGGCGTCGTACGTGCCCTGTGCCTCATGTGCGCTCATGGCTCTTGGTAACACGCGGTGATCCACTTCGGCCAGGGGTGCGCGGCGCGCTGCGCACCCGGCTCGGTGGGCCCCGCTAGGCGACCGCCCTCTCAGTGGCCGCCCGCCGCCCGCTGCTGGCGCAGCACGGCCACCCTGCGGTACAGCTCGCCGGCCTCGGCGGCGCGGCCCAGCTGTTCCAGGCAGTGCGCCTCGTCGTTGCGGCTGGCCAGGGTGTCGGGGTGGTCGGCGCCCAGGACCTGCTCGCGGGCGGCGGCCACCCGGCGGTACTCGGTGAGCGCGTCGGCCCAGCGGCCGAGCCAGCCCAGGCCGACGGCGACCTCGCGGCGGCTGACGAGGGTGTCCGGGTGGCCGGTGCCCAGGACCCGCTCGCGCAGGGCGCACACGTCGCGGGACTCGGCGAGTGCCTCCTCCCAGCGGCCGAGACGCCCGAGATTGACCCCGAGTCCATGGCGGGCCCGCAGGGTCTCGGGGTGGTGGGGGCCGTGCACCCGGCTGCGGTCCTCGATCAGGGCGCGGTAGAGCCGGAGCGCCTCGGCGCTGCGGCCGAGGCGGCCCAGGCTGATGCCGATCTCGTAGCGGGCGGCGAGGGTGTCGGAGTGGTCGGCGCCCAGCACCCGGGCGCGGGCCTCGGCGACCTCCCGGTAGGTCCCCAGCGCCTCGGCCCAGCGGCCCAGCTGCCCGAGCGCGTAGGCCACCTCGTACCGGGTGACCAGGGTGTCGGGGTGCTGCGGGCCGAGCACCCGGGCGCGGGCGGCGGCCACCTGGCAGGCCATGCGGTACGAGTCCTCGAGGCGGCCCAGTCTGCTGAGGTTGAAGGCCAGGTTGTGCCGGCAGCGCAGGCTGTCGGGGTGGTCGGCGCCCATGGTGCGCTCGCGTGCGGCGAGCACGGCCGTGTACACCTGGTGGGCGTCGAAGTGGCGGCCCAGCTGCCCGAGGACGTACGCCATCTCCTGCCGGGCGGCGAGCGTCTCCGGGTGGTCGGGGCCGAGCGCACGGATGCGGGCCTCGGCCACGTGCTTGTACTCGCTCAGCGCGTCGGCGGCGCGGCCGGTGCGGCTGAGGGTGAAGGCGACCTCGTAGCGGCTGGCGAGGGTGTCGGGGTGGTCGGCACCGAGGAGCCGGGCGCGCGCGGCGGCGACCTCCCGGTGTATCTCGCCCGCCTCCGTCCAGCGGCCGAGCCGCCCCAGGCCGAGGGCCTCGTGGTGGCGGCCGTCGAGGGCCTCGACGGCCGCCGGGGGCGGGGTGCGCCGCCGGTCGGGCACGGCGGCGGGCCCGGCACCCGGCCCGGAGGCCG
>NZ_JAVACL010000032.1:0-96550 GCF_032658145.1 Streptomyces sp. MK7 | reverse complement strand
TTCTTGAGAAAGCCCCCGTGCCGACTGGCACGGGGGCTTTCTGCGTTCAGGGGGAAAGGGAGTACGGGGGCTTATGCCCCCGAGTATCACTGACGGCTCGCTCACAAGCGGCCCGCCGCCTTCAGTGCCAGATATGCGTCCGCCAGCGCCGGCGGCAGATCCTCCGGTGTCGCGTCGACGACCGTGACGCCCTGACGGCGGAGCTGTTCCGCCGTGCGGTGACGCTCCGTCCGGGACTGGGCGGCTGCCGCGGCCGCGTAGACCGCCTCCGTGTTCCCTCGGGCCGCGGCCATGCGGGTGACATGCGGATCCGCCACCGAGGCCACCAGGACCGTGTGGCGCTGGGTGAGCTGTGGGAGCACCGGCAGCAGACCCTCCTCGACGGGCGCCGCGTCCAGACTGGTGAGCAGAACGAGCAACGAGCGGCGCGGAGCCGTACGGAGGGCCGTTGCGGCAAGGCCCCGGGCGTCCGTCTCGACCAGCTCCGGTTCCAGGGTGGCCATGGCATTGACCAGGGACGGCAGGAGATGGCCTGCGGTGCGGCCCTGGACGAGGGCGCGGACCCGGCGGTCGTAGGCGAGCAGGTCGACTCGGTCCCCGGCGCGGGAGGCGAGAGCCGACAGGAGCAGGGCCGCGTCCATGGCGGCGTCCAGACGCGGTGCGTCGCCCACGCGGCCCGCGGAGGTGCGGCCCGTGTCGAGGACGATCAGGATGTGCCGGTCGCGTTCGGGGCGCCAGGTGCGTACGGCGACCATGGACTGGCGGGCTGTGGCGCGCCAGTCGATGGACCGGGTGTCGTCGCCGGGGACGTACTCGCGCAGGCTGTCGAATTCCGTGCCCTCGCCGCGGGTGAGCACGCTGGTGCGGCCGTCGAGTTCACGTAGCCGGGCGAGCTTCGACGGAAGGTGCTTCCGGCTGGTGAACGGGGGCAGGACCCGCACCGTCCAGGGGACCTTGTGGCTGCCCTGGCGGGAGAACAGACCGAGCGGGCCGTAGGAGCGGATGGTGACGCGGTCGGCCTGACGGTCGCCGCGGCGGGTGGGCCGCTGGCGCGTCGTGACGCGGCGGCGTTCACCGGCCGGCACCGTCAGACGGTGGCGGGACGCCGTCGTCTCCGTGCCGGGCTGCCAGCTGCTGGGCGGCCAGGCATCGCGCAGCCGAGCGCGCAGCAGGCGCCGGGAGGGGTTGCTGACGGTGAGGGTGACGTCGGCGGTTTCGCCCAGGCGTACCGAGGTGTCGCCGGAGCGGGTCAGGCCGAGGCGGCGTACCGGTGCGGCGAGGGCGTAGTCGCAGGCGCAGGCGACGGCCAGAGGGGCGTTGACGGCGAGGAGGCCCGTCCAGCCGGCGTCCCAGACGCCGACAGGGAGGGAGCCGAGGGCCGCGAGGAGGGCGGCGCGTCCGGTGAGGGCCATCAGCGGGGGACCGGGACGTGGGTGAGGATCGCGTTGATCACCGAGTCGGCGGTCACGCCTTCCATCTCGGCCTCCGGACGCAGCTGCACACGGTGGCGCAGTGTGGGCAGGGCGAGGGCCTTGACGTCGTCGGGGATGACGTAGTCGCGGCCGGTGAGCCAGGCCCAGGCGCGGGAGGTCGACAGCAGGGCTGTCGCACCGCGCGGGGAGACACCGAGGGTGAGGGACGGCGATTCGCGGGTGGCGCGGCAGAGGTCGACGACGTAGGCGGCGATCTCGGGGGACACGGTGGTCTTGGCGATCGCGGCGCGGGCGGCGCCGAGGTCGGCGGAGCCGGCGACGGGGCGTACGCCGGCGGCGCGCAGGTCGCGTGGGTCGAAGCCGGCGGCGTGGCGGGTGAGGACGTCGATCTCGTCCTGGCGGGAGGGCAGGGGGATGGTCAGTTTGAGGAGGAAGCGGTCCAGTTGGGCCTCGGGGAGGGGGTAGGTGCCCTCGTACTCGACGGGGTTCTGGGTGGCGATGACCAGGAAGGGTTCGGGGAGCGGGCGCGGGGTGCCGTCGACGGTGACCTGGCGTTCCTCCATGGCCTCCAGCAGCGACGACTGGGTCTTGGGCGGGGTGCGGTTGATCTCGTCGGCGAGGAGGAGGTTGGTGAAGACCGGCCCGGGCTGGAAGGAGAACTGGGCGGTGCGGGTGTCGTAGACCAGGGAGCCGGTGACGTCGCTGGGCATGAGGTCGGGGGTGAACTGCACGCGTTTGGTGCCCAGGTCGAGGGCGGCGGCGAGGGTGCGGACCAGGAGGGTCTTGGCGACTCCGGGGACGCCTTCGAGCAGGACGTGGCCGCGGCAGAGCAGGGCGACGACGAGGCCGGTCACGGCGGGGTCCTGGCCGACCACGGCCTTGGCGATCTCGGCGCGCAGGGCTTCCAGGGAGGAGCGGGCGCCGGCCGCGTCCCCGGTGTGCCCGGCGTTGTCAGTGGTCGGGTCCATCATGGACGGCGTACCTCTCTTTCGAGGGCGTCGAGTCGGTCGGCGAGGGAGACGAGGGCCGCGTCGTCGCCGGGCGGCGGGCCGAAGAGGAGGTCGTGCAGGGCCTGTCCGTCGGTGTCGAGCCGGCCGGACAGGGCGGGGAGCAGGGTCTCGGGCGTGTGTGCCTGGGTGACGGGGATGCCTACCAGGGGGGCGAGGCGGGTGCGCGTGGTGGAGCGAAGAGCGGCGGCGGCGCGGTCGCGGGCGTTGACCTTGCGGTAGAGGCGGGCGCGGCCTTCGGTGGTTTCGGAGGCGCGGATCGCGACGGGGAGTTTCTCGGGCACCAGGGGGCCGAACCGGCGTGCCCGCCACAGGGCGGCCAGGGCGGCGGCGATGAAGAGTTGCAGGGTGCCCCACAGCCAGCCGGAGGGCAGCAGGTCGAAGAAGCCGCGTTCGCCGGTGTCCTGGGTGGAGTCGTCGGTCAGTGAGGGGAGGTACCAGACCAGATGGGGGCGGGAGCCGAGGAGTTGGAGGGCGAGCGAGGCGTTGCCCTGCTTGTCGAGGCGGTCGTTGTAGAGGATGCCGGGCGCGCCGAGGAGGACGGTGTCGCCGCCGTGTGCGGTGTGCGGGATGCGCAGCAGGGTGGGCAGGCCGTCGCTGGGGTAGCAGGAGTCGGCGTTCTGGATGGTGGTCGAGTACCGGACGCCGTCGCCGGTCTCCGCGGTGCCCGCGCGGCGGGCTGCGGGCAGGGAGCAGTCGGGGGCGAGGGTGGTGTCGAAGCCGGGTGCGGGGTCGGCGGTGACGCCGGGGGCGAGTTCGCCGACGGAGGGGGTGTCGGGACCGACGAGGACGGTGCGTCCGCCGGAGGCGGTGGTCGCGGTGCGAAGCTGGGACTGCTGGTGGTGCGTCAGCAGGTCGGGGACGGCGACGAGCAGCGTGGTGTCGGGGCCGGTCGCGGCGCGTGCCTGGTCGAGGGTGGTGACCACGCGGGTGGACACGCCGTGGTCGGCGAGGAGGGCGGCGACGGCGCGGCTGCCGTAGGGGTCGGCGGAGCGCGGGTCGAGACGTCCGTGCCGGTCGCCGGAGCGGAGCGCGGCGAGGGTGATGCCCGCGACGAGGAGGACCACGAGCGCGAGCAGGATGCCGCGCCCTCGGGTCCACACCTGGCGGGCGGTGGGGGAGACCGAGGTGGACGGGGGCGGGGCCGTGGTGGTGGCCTCGGGGGTCATCCGGCGGCTCCCTGGTGGGTGGTGGGGGCCGTGCTCTGGTCGCTGCTGGTGTGCTGCGGCCTGGTGCGTTCCAGGTCGCGGTCGAGTTCGGCGATGCGGTGGTACGACTGCTCGGTGGCCCGGCGGCCGCCGTATGTGACGTCGTCGAAGTCCCGTGCGGCGGCGCGGAGGCGGTCGGTGTGCGCCGGCAGGGTGCGGCCGGCCTCGGCGGCGGCCTCGTCGGCGGTGCGGCCGGGGCGTACGTCGAGCAGGGCGCGTTCCTCCAGGGAGCGAACGACGGCACGCATGCGTTCCTGTACGGCCTGGTTCCAGTGGCCCTGGGCGGCGTGTGCCTCGGCGGCCGCGCGGTGTTCGGCGGCGCTGCGGGGGCGGTCGTCGAACAGTGCGGGAGCGGAGGCGGGGGTGCGGTGCGGGGTGCCCAGCCGCCACCACAGGGCGCCGAGCACCGCGAGGACGGCCACGATGACGACGACGAGGCCGACGGTCCCGCCGGGGCTCGCGGCCGAGGCGGAGTCGAACAGTTTGCCGACCCAGTTCCAGAAGTGGTCGAGGGCGCGTTGCAGCACGCCGGGGTCGTTCTCGTGGTACATGCGTTTGGACAGCTCGCGGCGGGCCGCCTCCCGAGCGGGGTCGCGCGGGATGGTCACGGGTGGTTCGCCGGGGCCAGGCTGCGCTTGGGCGGCGGATCTGCCGCCCGTGTGCAGCAGCGTTCGTACGGCTGTGTGTGCCGCGCGTGGCAGCGCGGGCAGTGCTGTGAGAACTCCCCCCGGCAGACTCACTGCATCAGCTCCCCGAGGCCGGTGTACCGGAGCCGGGGCCCTGGATCCCGGCGGCGCGGGCCAGTTCGAGGTCGAGGGCTTCGCGGCGGATGCGCTGGTCGATGTAGAGGAGCACGGTGACACCGGCCGAGATCGGGAACTTGATAAGGGAGCCGATCACCGATCCGATCCCGCTGATGATGAGGTACGTCCAGCCGAGATCGGTGGAGCCGTCGAGCAGGCCGGAGAGGCCGCCGTCGCTGAAGGCCGCGGCGATGAGGCCGAAGGGGATCACGATGATCGCCGAGATGATGCCCACGATGAGTGCGGCCAGCAGCTGGATGCCGAAGACCCGCCACCAGGAGCCGCGGACCAGCTTGGCCGAGCGGGTCATGGCCTTCTTGATGCCCTGCTTCTCGAGCATGAGTGCGGGCGAGGCCAGGGAGAAGCGGACGGCCAGCCATACGGCGACCACTCCGCCGGCCAGGGCGCCGAGGACGGCGAGCGCGGTGCCGCCGACGGGCGATCCGGACGTGGCGACGAGGATGCCGGGCAGCATGCCCACGGCGAGGACGCCGATGCCGATGAGCAGCAGCAGGAGGATCAGTCCGGCCAGCCTCAGCACCTGGGGGCGGGCGTCGCGCCAGGCCTCGCGGACGGTGACCTGCCGGCCGAGCACCGCGCGGCTGGTGACCGTCGTGAGCAGAGCCGTGGCCAGGACGGTGCCGACCAGGGAGACGACGAAGAGGACGCCGGAGCCCAGCAGGGCGTTGCCCATGGCACGGAACAGTTCGCGGGGAGCGGCGTTCGGGTCGTCGAGTGCGTCGCTGTCGACGGTGTTCTGCAGCGCCAGGCGCTGCACCAGGATCGTCATGATCTCGGTGATGACCGCGACGACGAGGGAGATGCCCAGCACGGTGCGCCAGTGGGTGCGCATCATGGAGACCGCGCCGTCGAGGATCTCGCCCACGCCGAGCGGGCGCAGCGGGATCACGCCGGGCTTGGCGGCGGGCGGCGGGCCGCCCCATCCGCCACCCCAGGCGCCGTAGCCGCCGGGGCCGCCGTATCCGGGAGCGCCGTGTCCCGGGCCGCCCCATCCGCCGCCCCCTGGACCGCCGTAGCCGCCGGGCGGCGGCGCGGTGCCCCAGCCGGGGCCCGGCGGCGGTGGCGGTGGCGGGGCCTGGCCCGGGGCCGGTGCGCCGGTGGGCGCGGACCACTGGCCCGGTGGCGGCTGCTCCTTGGACCACTTCACGCCGGGGCTCTGCGGCTGGGTGCCCGGCTGGTCCGCGGGCTGTGCCGGCTGCGCGGGGTCGGGTCGGCCGGCGGCGTCGGCAGGGCCGGACGCGCCGGTCTCCTGCCCGTCGGACGGGGCGGATCCGGGCGAGGCCCAGCCCGGAGTGTCTTTCATCGTCGCTCCTTCACGGTGCCCGTCCGCGGTTGCGGCTGCAGGTTGGCAGCCATCGTGCCATGGGGTGGTGTTCGGGTGACCTGCCACAGTAGGGGCTGCGTGCCTTCCATTCTCCCCGCGATACGGGGAACACTGGCGGCATGGCTGATCAGTACGCGCAGACCCGTGGTGACAACCGGCCGGCGGGGATCCCGGTCATCCGCTGGGAGGAGCCGCCGGAGGGGCCGGTCGTGGTCCTCCTCGACCAGACGCGGCTGCCCGCCGAGGAGATGGAGCTGGTGTGCACGGACGCGCCCGCGCTGGTGGAGGCCATCCGGTCGCTGGCCGTGCGCGGGGCACCGCTGCTCGGCATCGCCGGGGCGTACGGCGTCGCGCTCGCCGCCGCACGCGGCTTCGACGTGGACGAGGCGTCGACCGCGCTGGCGGGGGCCCGGCCCACCGCGGTGAACCTGTCGGTCGGGGTGCAGCGGGCGCGGTCCGCCTACCGGGCCGCGCTCACCAGGACCGGTGATCCCCGGCAGGCCGCGTCGGCGGCGCTGGCCGCGGCGCGGCAGCTGCACCAGGAGGACGCCCGGGCCAGCGAGCGGATGGCCGAGCACGGGCTGGCGCTGCTGGACGAGCTGCTGCCCGGTGGCGGGCACCGGGTCCTGACCCACTGCAACAGCGGGTCGCTGGTGTCGGGCGGGGAGGGTACGGCGTTCGCGGTGGCGCTCGCCGCGCACCGGACGGGACGGCTGCGGCGGCTGTGGGTGGACGAGACGAGGCCGCTGTTCCAGGGGGCCCGGCTGACGGCGTACGAGGCGGCCCGCAACGACCTGGCGTACACCCTGCTCACCGACAACGCGGCGGGTTCGCTGTTCGCGGCGGGCGAGGTGGACGCGGTGCTGATCGGCGCGGACCGGATCGCGGCGGACGGATCGGTGGCGAACAAGGTGGGCAGCTATCCGCTCGCGGTGCTCGCCCGCTACCACCACGTGCCGTTCATCGTGGTGGCCCCGGTGACGACGGTGGACCTGGAGACCCCGGACGGGGCCGCCATCGAGGTCGAGCAGCGGCCGAGCTACGAGGTGACCGAGCTCGTCGCACCGCAGGTTCCGGTCATGGGAGCGGGCGGCGGCATCCCGGTCGCGCCTCTCGGCACCCCGGCCTACAACCCGGCGTTCGACGTGACCCCGCCCGAGCTGGTGACCGCGATCGTCACCGAGGAGGGCGCGGTGTCCCCGGTGACCGCCAAGGGCCTGGCCGAACTGTGCGCACGCTCGCGGCAGGCGACGGTCGGCTAGGGACTCGTTACCCTTCCCGTTCACTGTCCGAGGCGGCAGAGGCAGACAGTGACGGCTCGGTACGACTATCGTCACAGGCCAGTGAGCTGCCTCACCTGGATCTTCGCCACCGTTACGAGAATGGGATGATGTCGTTTATGAAGGGACGAGTCCTTGTCGTCGACGACGACACCGCACTGGCCGAGATGCTCGGGATCGTGCTGCGTGGCGAGGGTTTCGAGCCGTCTTTCGTGGCCGACGGCGACAAGGCGCTGGCGGCCTTCCGGGAGACCAAGCCCGACCTGGTGCTGCTGGACCTGATGCTGCCCGGGCGGGACGGCATCGAGGTGTGCCGGCTGATCCGGGCCGAGTCCGGGGTGCCGATCGTGATGCTGACGGCCAAGAGCGACACCGTCGACGTCGTCGTGGGCCTGGAGTCCGGCGCCGACGACTACATCGTGAAGCCGTTCAAGCCGAAGGAGCTCGTGGCCCGTATCCGGGCGCGGCTGCGCCGGTCGGAGGAGCCCGCGCCGGAGCAGCTGGCCATCGGTGACCTCGTCATCGACGTGGCCGGGCACTCCGTGAAACGGGACGGGCAGTCGATCGCGCTGACCCCGCTGGAGTTCGACCTGCTGGTCGCCCTCGCCCGCAAGCCCTGGCAGGTGTTCACCCGCGAGGTGCTGCTCGAGCAGGTGTGGGGCTACCGCCACGCGGCCGACACGCGTCTGGTGAACGTGCATGTGCAGCGGCTGCGCTCCAAGGTGGAGAAGGATCCGGAGAAGCCGGAGATCGTGGTGACCGTCCGAGGTGTCGGCTACAAGGCCGGGCCGAGCTGACGTGTCCGGGGACAGTGCCGCTTCGGCACCCGGACGGCCCGGGGCCCGCGCGGGGCGGCCTGTCGGCCGGAAGAGCGCGGGCTCTCGTTGGGGACGTTTTCTTGAGGGTGGACTGCTGAGCGGCGGAGTGCAGGGCAGCCCGGTGCTGCGCCTGCTGCTGCGCTGGGTGCGCCGGCCGCTGCTGCCCGTGATGCGGCTGTGGCGGCGCAACATCCAGCTGAAGGTCGTGGCTACCACGCTGCTGATGTCGCTGGGCGTGGTGCTGCTGCTGGGCTTCGTCGTCATCGGGCAGGTGCGCAACGGCCTGCTCGAGGCGAAGGTGAAGGCGTCGCAGAGCCAGGCCACCGGCGGTTTCGCCGTGGCCAAGCAGAAGGCCGACGAGGCGGCGACCGGCACCGGCGACGACGGCGGCAGCTCCGTGGACGGCCACTCCTCCCAGAACGTCATCTCGTGGATGAGCGAGCTGGTGCTGTCGCTCTCCAGCGGCGGCCAGGGCGCCTTCGACGTCGTCACGCTGCCCGCGGACGACAACGGCGGCGGCGGGCGGGGCCCGCGCGCCTCCGGTGGCGTGGACCCGACGGTGAGCATCCCCGAGGACCTGCGGGCGCGGATCAACAGCAGCATGACCGCCGCGCAGAGCTACACCCGCATCATCTACAAGGACACCGACAAGAAGCCCCAGCCCGCCCTCGTCATCGGCAAGCAGGTCAACGACCCCAACGGCGACCCGTACGAGCTGTACTACCTCTTCCCGCTGAGCCAGGAGGAGAAGTCGCTGAGCCTGGTCAAGGGCACCCTGGCGACGGCCGGTCTGTTCGTCGTCGTGCTGCTCGGGGCGATCGCCTGGCTGGTGGTGCGGCAGGTGGTCACGCCGGTGCGGATGGCCGCCGGGATCGCCGAGCGGCTGTCGGCCGGGCGGCTTCAGGAGCGGATGAAGGTCACCGGCGAGGACGACATCGCCCGCCTGGGCGAGGCCTTCAACAAGATGGCGCAGAACCTCCAGCTGAAGATCAACCAGCTGGAGGACCTGTCACGGATGCAGCGCCGCTTCGTCTCCGACGTCTCGCACGAGCTGCGCACCCCGCTGACGACCGTACGGATGGCCGCCGACGTCATCCACGAGGCCCGCGAGGACTTCGACCCGGTCACCGCGCGGTCGGCGGAACTGCTAGCCGACCAGCTGGACCGGTTCGAGTCGCTGCTGGCGGACCTGCTGGAGATCAGCCGGTTCGACGCGGGCGCGGCGGCCCTGGAGGCCGAGCCGATCGATCTGCGTGACGTCGTACGGCGCGTGGTCAGCGGTGCCGAGCCGCTCGCGGAGCGCAAGGGCACGCGGATTCGTGTCGTCGGTGACCAGCAGCCCGTGGTCGCCGAGGCCGACGCGCGGCGCGTGGAGCGTGTGCTGCGCAACCTCGTCGTCAACGCCGTCGAGCACGGCGAGGGCCGGGACGTCGTCGTCAGGCTCGCCGCGGCGGGCGGCGCGGTCGCCGTCGCCGTGCGTGACTACGGGGTCGGGCTCAAGCCGGGCGAGGCGACCCGCGTCTTCAGCCGTTTCTGGCGGGCCGATCCGGCACGCGCGCGTACCACCGGTGGTACGGGCCTGGGGCTGTCGATCGCCCTGGAGGACGCCCGGCTGCACGGCGGCTGGCTGCAGGCGTGGGGCGAGCCGGGCGGCGGGTCGCAGTTCCGGCTGACCCTGCCGAGGACCGCCGACGAGCCGCTGCGGGGCTCGCCGATACCCCTGGAACCCAAGGACTCGCGCCGCAACCGGGGACTCGACGACGCCGGCCTGCCGCGCGGCGGCGGCAAACTGGCCACCGTGCCCGCGCAGGCCGGGGACCGGACGGCGCTGCCGGGCCGCGACGGCCGGGACCCGATAGCCGCCCGGCAGACCACCGTGACCCCCACGGCCGACCCGACGGCGCTGCCCGGCAGCGGCGCACGCGTGGTGCCCCGGCCCGCCTCGGGCACGCGCCGGCCGGAGGCCACGTCCACGTCCGCACCCGCGCGGGCGAGCGCGCCCGCCGGGGATCCGGCGGGTGATGAGACCGCGAGCTCCGCGGCCCCGGAGGGAGTCGGGGCAGGGGAGCCGAAGCAGCAAGGGGAGGCATTTCGTGGGCGCTGACCGCGAGGGGGGCGCGCGGCGTCGGCGGTTGCGCGCGGTGGCGTACGCCGTCTGTGGGGTCGTCCTGCTGGCCGGCTGTGCCTCGATGCCCGACAGCGGCGATCTGCGGGACGTGGAGTCCACCCCACGGCAGGACACAGAGGTACGGGTGTTCGCCATGCCGCCCCGGGACAACGCCCCGCCGGCGGAGATCCTGCAGGGCTTCCTGGAGGCGCTGACCAGCGACGACCCGCAGTACGCGACGGCGCGCCAGTATCTGACCGGCGACGCCGCGCGGAACTGGAGGCCGGAGAACTCCACCACGGTGCTGGCCAACGGGCCGGACATCCAGGTCGACCGCACCTCGGGACACGACGACACCGACAGCTTCGCGTTCACGCTGACCGGCAGCAAGGTGGCGCGGGTGGACGGCCAGCAGTCGTACGCGCCCCTCGGCGGCCAGTACAGCCAGCCGGTGCATCTGACGCGGAACAAGAAGAACGGCCAGTGGCGCATCGACGTGGTGCCGCAGGGCGTCGTCATGGGGCAGTCCGACTTCCAGCGCAACTACGTGTCCGTCAACAAGTACTACTTCGCCTCCAACACCGGAGCCGAGACGGCGGGGACGCCGGTGGCGGCCGTCGCCGACCCCGTCTACGTGCGGCGGCGGGTGGACGCGATGACGCAGATGGTGCGCTCCGTCCTCAAGGGACCCACGCATTGGCTCGAGCAGGTGGTCAGGTCGAGCTTCCCGACCGGTACGGCGCTGCGCGACGGCGTCACCGCGCTGACCCCCGACGACCAGAACAAGCTGACGGTGCCGCTCAACGAGAAGGCGTCCCGGGCCGGACGGCACCAGTGCGGGGAGATGGCGACCCAGCTGCTGTTCACGGTGCGGAACCTCACGCCCACCGTGGACGCGGTGACGTTGCAGCGGGCCGACGGCAGCACGCTGTGCACGCTCGACGAGGAGGGGGCGGAGGACGTCGCCACGCGCGGCTCGATGAAGCGGCCCGAGTACCTGTACTTCCTCGACGACAGGCAGCGGCTGGTGCGGATCGCCGGAGGCAGCTCCGGCACGCAGGCGGACCCGGTGCCGGGCGCGCTGGGCGAGGGCCTGCAGAAGTTCAGGTCGGCCGCGGTGTCATGGGACGAGCACACCGCCGCCGCGGTCGGTTACGACCGGAGGTCGCTGTTCGTCAGCTCGCTGGTGTCCGGCGGCGCACTCGGCGACCCCGTGGTGCAGAGCCGGGGGAAGACCGAGAAGGACCGGCTGACGCCGCCCAGCTGGGACGCGCGCGGTGACCTCTGGGTCGCCGACCGCGACCCGGCCGGGCCGCGGCTGATGGTGCTGGAGCACGGCACGGGCGCGCCGCTCGAGGTGCGGGTCCCCGGGCTGGACGGGCGCATCGACGCGGTGCGGGTGGCCGCCGACGGGGTGCGGATCGCGCTGGTCGTGGAGCACAAGGACGGCAGGAAGTCGCTGCTCATCGGGCGGATCGAACGGGACGACAGGAGTGGGGACCGGCCGGTGGTGTCGGTGCTCGAACTACGTTCCGCAGCGCCCGAGCTGGAGGACGTGACGACCATGTCGTGGGCCGGCGACAGCCGGCTCGTGGTGGCCGGGCGTGAACAGGGGGGCGTGCAGACGATGCGGTACGTCCAGGTCGACGGATCCACGCCGGAGGGCCCCGCGCCCGCCGCGCTCACGGGCGTACAGTCGATCGCCGCGTCCGAGGACGAGCAGCTGCCGCTGGTGGCGTACTCGGAGGACGGGATCGTCCGGATGCCGGCCGGGGCCCAGTGGCAGAAGGTGGTCAAGGACGGGTCGGCGCCTGTCTATCCCGGGTGACGGCGTCACCCGGTGACCGGGTGACCGGGGGCCGGGTCGTGATCCCGGGGACGGGCGGACTCTGCGCTCCGGCGCCTTGTCTCACGCGTGTGAGCGAAGCGTCGGAGGCCGTGGGCCGAGTTGTCCACAGGCGGCCGCCCTGCGTTGTCCACAGGGGTGGCCAGGGCCGTGCGTCGCGGGCACAGTGGAGTCATGCGCGGGTGGTGGCAGGACCTTGCCGACCTGGTACTTCCGGCCGAGTGCGCAGGCTGTGGCAGGCCGCGCGCGGTGCTCTGTCCCGAGTGCCGTGCCGCCCTCGACGGATCCGCGCCGTGCCGGGTGCGACCGGTGCCGGAGCCGCCCGGCCTGCCTGTCGTGTACGCGGCGGCCGCATACGCGGACGCGGTGAGGGCGGCCCTTCTCGCCCACAAGGAACGGGGCGCCCTGACCCTCGCGGCCCCGCTGGGTGCGGCACTGGCGGGTGCGGTGCGGGCGGGGCTGAACAACAGCGCCTCCGGTGGGTACCCGGCCGGACCCGGAGGCCGTGGGCCCGTGTCGCGGGGCGGTCGGTCGGTCGGGGGCGATGAGCCCGGACGGTTCCGTGGGCCCGTGCTACTCGTGCCCGTGCCGTCCGCGCGCGGTGCGGTGCGGGCACGCGGGCACGATCCGGCCCGTCGGATCGCGCTCGCGGCAGCGGGTGCGCTGCGCCGGGCCGGGACGCCGGCCCGGGTGGTCGCCGTGCTGCGGCAGCGGCGCGCCGTGGCCGACCAGTCGGGGCTGGGATCCCGGCAGCGGCTGGAGAACCTCGCCGGCGCGCTGGAGGTGGTCGCCGGCGGCGCCCGGCTGCTGCGGGACGGCCCGGTGGCGCTGGTCGACGACCTGATGACGACGGGCGCCTCGCTGAGCGAGGCGGCGCGGGCGGTGACATCGGCTGTGTACGGGGCGCGGGCCCGGGAAGAGATGGGAGAACGGAACGCGGCATCACCACGGAAGGAGGGGAACCCGGTGTATGAGGCATCGGAATTGGCGGGTGTGTACGGCGCCGGTCACGTGCTCTGCGCGGCCGTCGTCGCGGCCTCACCGGAATCCTTCGAATTGCGCCGGAACTGACCTCTGACTTCCGTCGTTGCGGGTAATGAAAGAGTCAATTCACCTGAACGGAGGTACGCCGCGGTAGAGGGTGACGCCATCGAGCCGGGCGAGATATGTTCGGGTGTGAGGGAAAGGCGCAGGCCGTTCCCGTCATGGCCCAATGCCGTGCCGCGGGTTCGCGGTTTGCGGGTGCGCGGGTTTCCCGAGAATCACCCGACCGGCAGGGTGGAGATCTCGCCCACGGGGGAGGAGGAGGTGGACGTCACCGAGTCCGAGGTTCCGGGCGTCACCGGAACCGGGTGCGAAAGGGAGATGCTCCGCCGAGGCAGCGGAGCGATCCGGGAACGGAGTTCTGCGTGGACATCGTCGTCAAGGGCCGCAAGACCGAGGTGCCCGAGCGGTTCCGCAAGCACGTGGCCGAGAAGCTGAACCTGGAGAAGATCCAGAAGCTCGATGCCAAGGTGATCAGCCTCGACGTCGAGGTGTCCAAGGAGCCCAACCCCCGACAGGCCGACCGTTGCGACCGGGTGGAGATCACGCTCCGCTCCCGCGGTCCGGTGATCCGGGCGGAGGCAGCGGCCAGCGATCCGTACGCGGCGCTCGACCTGGCGGCGGAGAAGCTGGGGACCCGACTGCGCAAGCAGCACGACAAGCGTTTCTCGCGCCGTGGCGCGCGCCGGATCCCGGCGGCGGAGGTCGCCGAGCACGTCCCGGGCGCGGCGGTGCTGAACGGCAGCGGACTGACCGCCGCGGCGGAGGAAGCGGGCCAGGTGCCCACCAAGAAGGTCGGCTCGCTGGAGGTGCAGGGGGAGGGACCCCTCATCGTCCGGGAGAAGACCCACGTCGCCGCTCCTATGACCCTCGACCAGGCGCTCTACGAGATGGAGCTGGTCGGACACGACTTCTATCTGTTCGTCGACTCCGAGACCAAGGAACCCAGCGTCGTCTACCGGCGGCACGCCTACGACTACGGCGTGATCCACCTCAGGACGGACACGATGATCGCTCAGGAGAACTCTCCCGAGGCGGGCGGCACACTCGGCGGCTGACCCACCCGGCCGACAGCTGAGCCGGTGCCCCTGGAGCGCGCGCGGGTGCGCCCCCAGGGGCACCGGCGTGCGACCCCTTCACGCACCGCTTGGTCACCGCAGTGTCGGCCGGACATGGAATCATGGCCGCAACGGCTCAACCGATGGGCCGTTGCCTTGGGTTGGCCACGGCACCGCACACCAGGCCACAGCCTCAGGGGGAGGAACAACGATGACGGACAGCTTCGGACCGATCCGGGACGAGGATGGCGACGGCGGTGTCGTCGGCATGCGCCCGGAGGTGGGCGCGTCCCGCAAGGAGCCGATCAGAGTCCTTGTCGTGGACGATCACGCCCTCTTCCGCCGCGGCCTGGAGATCGTGCTCGCCGCCGAGGAGGACATCCAGGTCGTCGGTGAGGCGGGCGACGGCGCCGAGGCCGTCGACAAGGCGGCCGACCTGCTGCCCGACATCGTGCTGATGGACGTGCGGATGCCCAAGCGGGGCGGGATCGAGGCGTGCACCTCCATCAAGGAGGTGGCCCCCAGCGCGAAGATCATCATGCTGACGATCAGCGACGAGGAGGCGGACCTCTACGAAGCCATCAAGGCGGGCGCGACCGGCTACCTCCTCAAGGAGATCTCCACGGACGAGGTGGCCACCGCCATCCGCGCGGTGGCCGACGGCCAGTCGCAGATCAGCCCGTCCATGGCCTCCAAGCTGCTCACCGAGTTCAAGTCGATGATCCAGCGCACCGACGAGCGCCGCCTGGTGCCCGCGCCCCGGCTGACCGACCGGGAGCTGGAGGTCCTCAAGCTGGTGGCCACCGGGATGAACAACCGGGACATCGCCAAGGAGCTGTTCATCTCCGAGAACACCGTGAAGAACCACGTCCGCAACATCCTGGAGAAGCTCCAGCTGCACTCCAGGATGGAGGCGGTGGTGTACGCGATGCGGGAGAAGATCCTGGAGATCCGCTGACGCTTCGGGCCAGGGCCACTCAGGCCAGGGCGCGGGCCAGTTCCCGGGCGAGGGGCTCGCGCAGCTCGGGAGCGTCCACCCGTTCGACCCGTACGTCGGTGCAGTCCACCCAGCTCGCCGCCTCGACGAGCGCCTGGGCGACAGCGGGCACGGACCTGGCGTCCTCCAGGGTGACCTGTCTGGCCACGAGGGTGCAGCCCTCACGGGCGGGATCCACCCGGCCGACGAGCCGGCCCCCGGCGAGCACCGGCATCGCGAAGTAGCCGTGCACCCGCTTGTGCCTGGGGACGTACGCCTCCAGGCGGTGGCTGAAGCCGAAGATCCGCTCCGTGCGCGCCCGCTCCCAGATCAGGGAGTCGAAGGGGGACAGCAGCGTGGTGCGATGGCGGCCGCGCGGCGGTGCCGCGAGCGCCGCCGGGTCCGCCCAGGCCGGCTTGCCCCAGCCCTCCACCGTGACCGGGACCAGGCCCGACTCCGCTATCACCGCCTCGACCTGCTCGCCCTTGAGACGGTGGTAGTCGGCGATGTCCGCGCGCGTGCCCACGCCCAGGGACTTCCCCGCCAGCCCGACCAGGCGGCGCAGACACTCGGTGTCGTCGAGCTCGTCGTGGAGCAGGTCCGCGGGGACGGCGCGCTCGGCGAGGTCGTACACCCGCTTCCAGCCGCGGCGCTCGACACAGACCACCTCGCCGTACATCAGGGCGCGCTCGACGGCGACCTTGGAACCGGACCAGTCCCACCACTCGCTGGTCCGCTTGGCCCCGCCCAGCTCGGTGGCCGTCAGCGGCCCCTCGGTGGTCAGCTGCTTGATGACCTGGTCGTAGGCGCCGTCGGGCAGCTCGTGGTTCCAGTGCGGGCGGTTGCGGTAGGCGCGGCGGCGGAAGGCGAAGTGGGGCCATTCCTCGATGGGGAGGAGGCACGCGGCGTGCGACCAGTACTCGAAGGCCCGGGTGCCCTTCCAGTAGGCGTTCTCGACCGTCTTGCGGCCTGTGGCGCCGAGGCGGGCGTAGGGGATGAGTTCGTGGGAGCGGGCGAGCACGGAGATGGTGTCCAGCTGGACTGCGCCCAGCCGGCGCAGCACGCCGCGGACCCCGGCTCTGCGGTCGGGGGCGCCGAGGAGGCCTTGGGCGCGCAGGGCGATGCGGCGGGCTTCGTCCGCGGAGAGGTCGAGGGCGGGACGCGGGGCGGTCGTCATGGTCGGCACGATAGAACCCGCCACTGACAGTGGGCGCCGGCCTGCTCATTCACCGTGCGGCCGGCGGGCGGGAAGGTAGGGCGCGGTCGAGGCCAGCCCCAGGTCCGACGGCAGCAGGGAACCCACCCAGCAGTCCCGCCGCACTCCCTTGTTGTTGATCGCCGAGCGCAGGACCCCTTCCACGGTGAAACCCGCCCGCTCGGCCACCGCGCGGGAGGCGTGGTTGCCGACCTCGGCACGCCACTCCAGCCGGTCCACGGCGATCTCGGTGAAGGCCCAGCGGGCGGCGGCGCGGACGGCCTCGGTGACGTAGCCGCGGCCGCGGTGCTCCTTGGTGCCCCAGTAGCCGATCTCTGCCTCGCCCAGCGAGCGCCTGGTGATGCCGAGCATGCCGGCCAGGTCCCCGCCGGGGCCGGGGAGGAAGAGGCCGAAGGTGAACATCGAGCCGTCGGCCCAGCCGTCGGGGACCATCTGCTCGGTGAAGCCCTGTGCGTGCTCGGGAAGGTAGGGGGAGGGGATCGTGGTCCAGCGCTGGATGTCGGTATCCTGCGCGGCGGCGTACACGGCGTCGGTGTCCCGGCGGCCGACGGTGCGCAGGACGAGGCGGTCCGTGGTGAGCGTGACGGGTTCCATCGGCCGATTCTGCTCGGGGGCGCGGGGGGACGCCATTGTTTTCCCGGCGCGTGAGCGGCCGATCACGATTCGCGCCATTCGTGGCGGCGAATCGGCACCATCCGCGCCTCCTGGCCGTTGTCCCCTGTGAAGGCGATTCTGAACACGAGCGTGGAGCCGAAGCGAAGCAGCGGACGGGTGCCCTCGCGGCAGGCCCTCCCGGCTTGGCGGGGTCCTCGCATACGATGGCCGTTGCTCAGTCAAGTCAAATGGAAACCGACCGTCCCAGGCCCGACCGGCAAGGAGACCAACCCCCGTGTCCGTCCTCTCGAAGATCATGCGTGCAGGCGAAGGCAAGATCCTGCGCAGGCTGCACCGCATCGCGGACCAGGTCAACTCCATCGAAGAGGACTTCGTCGACCTCTCCGACGCCGAGCTGCGGGCCCTCACCGATGAGTACAAGCAGCGCTACGCCGACGGCGAGACCCTGGACGACCTGCTGCCCGAGGCGTTCGCCACGGTGCGCGAGGCCGCCAAGCGCGTCCTCGGCCAGCGTCACTACGACGTGCAGATGATGGGCGGCGCCGCCCTGCACATGGGCTATGTCGCCGAGATGAAGACCGGTGAGGGCAAGACGCTCGTCGGCACCCTGCCCGCTTACCTGAACGCACTCTCCGGAGACGGTGTCCACATCGTCACGGTCAACGACTACCTGGCCGAGCGCGACTCCGAGATGATGGGCCGCGTCCACAAGTTCCTGGGCCTCACGGTCGGCTGCATCCTCGCCAACATGACGCCGGCCCAGCGCCGCGAGCAGTACGGGTGCGACATCACCTACGGCACGAACAACGAGTTCGGCTTCGACTACCTGCGCGACAACATGGCGTGGTCGAAGGACGAGCTCGTCCAGCGCGGTCACAACTTCGCGATCGTCGACGAGGTCGACTCCATCCTGGTCGACGAGGCCCGTACGCCGCTGATCATCTCCGGCCCGGCCGACCAGGCCACCAAGTGGTACGGAGACTTCGCCAAGCTGGTCCTGCGCCTGAAGAAGGGCGAGGCGGGCAACCCCCTCAAGGGCGTCGAGGAGACCGGCGACTACGACGTCGACGAGAAGAAGCGCACGGTCGCCATCCACGAGTCCGGCGTCACCAAGGTCGAGGACTGGCTGGGCATCGACAACCTCTACGAGTCGGTGAACACCCCGCTGGTGGGCTACCTGAACAACGCCATCAAGGCCAAGGAGCTCTTCAAGCGCGACAAGGACTACGTCGTCATCGACGGCGAGGTCATGATCGTCGACGAGCACACCGGCCGTATCCTCGCCGGCCGCCGCTACAACGAGGGCATGCACCAGGCGATCGAGGCGAAGGAAGGGGTGGACATCAAGGACGAGAACCAGACGCTCGCCACGATCACCCTGCAGAACTTCTTCCGCCTCTACAACAAGCTCTCCGGCATGACCGGTACGGCGATGACCGAGGCCGCCGAGTTCCACCAGATCTACAAGCTCGGCGTGGTCCCGATCCCGACCAACAAGCCGATGATCCGCAAGGACCAGTCGGACCTGATCTACCGCACCGAGGTCGCCAAGTTCGAGGCGGTCGTCGACGACATCGCCGAGAAGCACGAGAAGGGCCAGCCGATCCTCGTCGGCACGACCTCCGTCGAGAAGTCGGAGTACCTGTCGCAGCAGCTGAGCAAGCGCGGCATCCAGCACGAGGTGCTCAACGCCAAGCACCACGAGCGCGAGGCCCAGATCGTCGCCCAGGCCGGCCGCAAGGGCGCCGTGACGGTCGCGACCAACATGGCCGGCCGTGGTACGGACATCAAGCTCGGCGGCAACCCCGAGGACCTCGCCGAGGCGGAGCTGCGCCAGCGCGGCCTCGACCCCGAGGAGCACATCGAGGAGTGGGCCGCGGCCCTGCCCGCCGCCCTGGAGAAGGCCGAGCAGGCGGTCAAGGCGGAGTTCGAGGAGGTCAAGGACCTCGGCGGGCTCTACGTCCTCGGCACCGAGCGGCACGAGTCGCGCCGGATCGACAACCAGCTGCGCGGCCGCTCCGGCCGTCAGGGCGACCCGGGCGAGTCCCGCTTCTACCTCTCCCTCGGCGACGACCTGATGCGCCTGTTCAAGGCGCAGATGGTCGAGCGCGTGATGTCGATGGCGAACGTCCCGGACGACGTGCCGATCGAGAACAAGATGGTCACGCGCGCGATCGCCTCCGCCCAGTCGCAGGTCGAGCAGCAGAACTTCGAGACCCGCAAGAACGTCCTGAAGTACGACGAGGTCCTCAACCGCCAGCGCGAGGTCATCTACGGCGAGCGGCGCCGCGTCCTGGAGGGCGAGGACCTGCACGAGCAGGTGCAGCACTTCATGGACGACACCATCGACGCCTACGTCCAGGCGGAGACCGCCGAGGGCTTCCCGGAGGACTGGGACCTGGACCGGCTCTGGGGCGCCTTCAAGCAGCTGTACCCGGTGAAGGTCACCGTCGAGGAGCTGGAGGAGGCGGCCGGCGACCGGGCCGGTCTGACGGCCGAGTTCATCTCCGAGTCCATCAAGGACGACATCCACGAGCAGTACGAGACGCGTGAGACCCAGCTCGGCTCCGAGATCATGCGTGAGCTGGAGCGCCGGGTCGTGCTGTCGGTCCTGGACCGCAAGTGGCGCGAGCACCTCTACGAGATGGACTACCTCCAGGAGGGCATCGGCCTGCGCGCGATGGCGCAGAAGGACCCGCTGGTCGAGTACCAGCGCGAGGGCTTCGACATGTTCTCCGCGATGATGGACGGCATCAAGGAGGAGTCCGTCGGCTACCTGTTCAACCTGGAGGTCCAGGTCGAGCAGCAGGTCGAGGAGGTCCCGGTCGAGGACGCCGTGCCGTCGCTGGAGAAGGAGCCCCAGGACGTGGTGCCGGCGCAGGCGGGCGCGCGTCCGGAGATCCGGGCCAAGGGTCTGGACGCGCCGCAGCGGCGTGACCTGCACTTCTCCGCGCCGACGGTGGACGGAGAGGGCGGCATCGTGGAGGGCGAGTTCGCCAGCGACGACGAGCCGGTCCGCTCCGAGGCCGACGGCCTCACGCGCGCGGAGCGCCGCAAGCAGGCCAAGGGCGGCCGCCGCCGCAAGAAGTGACGGCCGCTGCCGTTGCCGTGCTGAGCGGCGGCGCAGCCGAGGCCGTGAGCGGCGAACCGAGGCCGTGAGCGGCGGACCGAGGACCGAGCAGTGACAGGGGAAGGGCCGGGCATCCCGAGGGTGCCCGGCCCTTCGCGTCATCCGGCGGCCGTGCGCGGAACGCCGCGACGGCCCAGCTCCACCGCCGTGCAGCGCCAGCGGCGGTCGCGGCCTCGTTCCAGGCGGAAGGCCATCGCGCGCAGCTGCTCGCCGGCGCCGATCCGGGCGAAGGCCTCGACGGCGCCCGGACGGGGCTCGTAGTAGCCGATGTCCCGCACCACCGGGCGGGTGCCGCGGGCACGCAGGGGGCCGTGCTCGGCGAGCCGGGCCAGGTCGTCGTAGGCACGGCCCGCGGTGTGCCGGAGCATCCAGTGCACGGGCCGCTGCCCGCTGAGAACGGCGAGGAGCCGGTCGGCGAAGACGTCGGCGGCGAGAGGGACGGCGGCGGAAGCGGTGGGGACGATGGGGGCCGCCGGGATGCTCGACGTACTCGACGTACTCGACGTACTCGACGTACTCGAGGTGTTTGAGGTGTTTGAGGTGACGGCGGGGGCGGTCGGCGGGCGGTTGTCGGCGGGAGCGGTGCGAACGCGGCTCGTGCCGCGCGGCGATCCCGGTGGGCGTCCTCCGTTCGTCGTGCGGGCCGGGCTGCCGCCCGGGGTGCGGGGCGGGGCGCCGCCCGGGCGGCGTGCGTCGTGACGGCCCGGCGGGCGGGTACCGGGGCGGCGCTGCGCCCTGGTCATGACCTTGTTCATGAGTCCCCGTTTCTGTGATGCGGTGCGCTGTTCTACCAAGCGGTAACTTCCTGTAGGGGATCTTGTACGGGACCCGGTTCGGCACGGGCAAGGACCGCGAAGCCCGTGGCGGCCGGCCGGCAGATTCACTCATCCGAGTGGTGGAGGGCACCGGAACACCCGGGAGAACGGGGGCGTGCCGGGTGAGACGCGGGGCATGGGGTGGACGCGTCGGAGGGTGCGGCCGTGGGCACGAAAGAGGGGCCCCGCACGTATCCTGAAGGCCGTCTCCCGGAGCCCTGCGGAGCCCTCCGACACGAGAAAGCGGCCAGCCATGCGCGTCTACGTCCCCCTGACCCTCCCCGGCCTCGCCGAGGCGTACAAGACGGGGGAGCTGGGGGCCGGGCCGCTCGTCGCCTACGCCGTCACGCCCGCACTGCGCGAGTGGTACCTCTCCGACGACATGGAGGAGCTGGAGTACGCCGCGCTGAGCCAGGCCGCGCTGGCCTCCCTGCGGCTGCTGGCCGCGGACCCGGACACGCCGCGCCGCCGGGTCGTGGTCGCCGTGGACGTACCCGGCGGCACCGCGGCCGCCGACCCCGACCGGGGGCTCGACCCCGCGGCGGTCGGCGAGGTGCGGGTGACGGGGACGGTGCGGCTGGCCAAGGCCGCCGCCGTGCACGTCGACCTGGACGACGCCGAGGCGGACGTGAGCGCCGCGGCCGAGGCGCTGCCGGCGGCGGACGCCGGGGACGACGACGCGCAGTTCGTCGTGGACGGGGCCGAGGACCACGAGCTGCTCTGGTACGCCACGCAGGAGATCCCGAACCTGGTCGGGTTCGGCGAGGGGTCCTGAGTGTCAGTGGCGGCGGGTACGTTTTCCGGCATGGGGATGCAGTCAGGGGCGCACATCGTCTGGGACTGGAACGGCACGTTGTTCCACGACAACGACGCGATCATCGGCGCGACGAACGCGGCGTTCGCCGAACTCGGCCTGGAGCCGATCACGCTGGAGCAGTACCGGGCGCTGTACTGCGTGCCGGTGCCGAAGTTCTACGAGCGGCTGCTGGGCCGGCTGCCCACCGGTGCCGAGTGGGAGCTCATGGACGAGGTCTTCCACCGGTACTACGCCGAGCACCGGAGCCGCTGCCGGCTGACCGAGGGGGCGGTGGAGCTGCTCGCGGGGTGGACGTCGGCCGGGCACAGCCAGTCGATCCTGAGCATGTACGGGCACGAGGAGCTGGTCCCGCTGGTGCGGGGCTTCGGGATCGAGACGCACTTCATACGGGTCGACGGGCGGACCGGACCGTCCGGCGGCAGCAAGGCGGAGCACATGGTGCGGCACCTGGGCGCGCTGGGCGCGAAGGTGAACCCCGCGCGCACGGTGGTGATCGGGGACGCCGCCGACGACGCGGTGGCGGCACGGCACGCGGGGGCACGGGCGGTGCTGTACACGGGCGGCTCGCACAGCCGCGCCAGCCTCGAGGAGGCCGGCGTGCCGGTGGTGGACACCCTCCGGGAGGCGGTCACCGAGGCCCAACGCCTCGCGGCGTAACCCGCCGGCCCGTGTCCTGAGGCGACTTGGGGCCGCTGGTGCGTGGGTGGTGCCATGAGGGCCGCGGCTCACCAGACCCGTGGTTCCCGGGCCGGTGCGGCTCACCAAGCCCGTGCGGCCCCATGCGGGCGGCGTCCTGAGTGTGCCGGGCCTCCGCCCGAACTCCGGCGCGGGCCGCGTCCGGCTCGGTGCGAACCGTGCCCTGGCTGCCCTGGCTGCGCCCGGACCCTCTTCCGGCCTGCGTCCGGGTCGTGCCCGAGCCGCGCCTGGCTCCCCTCCGAGGTCCGTGCCGGCCGCGTCACAGCCGTTCCCTGGCTCCTTGCGGGCCCGTGCCGTCCGCGTTCGGGCCGTTCCCGCCGGGCCTGGACCCGACCCCTCCGGCCCCGAAGGGTCCGTATCCGGGACCCGTCAGGGCGCGCGCGGGCGGGCGTCCGGCCCCCGCCCCCGCACCGGTGCAGACCATGCCCCGGCCTGCGCCCCGGCTCCGTGCCGGCCGTGTCCGGACCGCTCGGGGCCCGGGCCCGGGCGCGAACCCCGGGCCCGGGCGCGAACCCCGAGCCCGAGCGCGAACCGTGTCCGGCCACGGTCCGGCACCCCCTGCGGGCCGTCCGGCTCCGTGCGGTGGCCCCGTGCGGACCGTTCCCGGCTGTGCGCGGGCCCCTTCCGAGCCGCTGCGCCCCGCTTGGCCTGGCCGCCACCGGGCGTCGGTCAGGGCGGGCGTACGTCGTTTTTGTCACCGGCACCCCTGTGCAGAACGTCAAAGTTCCACCCCGGGTTTTGTACACATACGGCTCATGACGGGTTACCCGTGAAGAGCGATAGCCTTGTGGCGTGATCAGCGCGATAGGTCGCGGGGGCACCCCAGTCTCCGCTCTGCGCCCGGTGTGCACGGACGACAGCCGTGACCGGGCGGCGGTCGCTGGTCCTCGCGGGCGGGACGGGGCCTCGACGGCCCCCAGGACGCCGCGTCAACCCCGACCGGCGGCGCCGCCGAGAGCAGCGTCACATCCGTCGGGCGCGTCGAAGATGGCCGATAACCCCCCGCTCATCTCACCCCGCGGCATAGCGTCGGAAGGGACCGGACACCCCGGACCGGGACGTTACGCCCAAGGGGAAGAGACCGTACTTCCTTCAACGTCACGCAACGGCGCGCGACAGGAGCCAGAGGACAATGCAGACCAAGCTGGACGAAGCCAAGGCCGAGTTGCTCGAGAGGGCCGCTCGGGTAGCTGAGAACAGTCCGGCCGGGGGGCACCTCCCGACCGGGACGACGGACGAGGGTGCCCCGGACCGGGACTCCGTACTCTCGTTCCTCCAGCGCTACTACCTGCACACCGCCCCCGAGGACCTCGCCGACCGCGACCCGGTCGACGTCTTCGGAGCCGCTTTCTCCCACTACCGTCTGGCCGAGGCCCGCCCGCAGGGCACGGCCAACGTGCGGGTGCACACTCCGACCGTCGAGGAGAACGGCTGGACCTGCAGCCACTCCGTGGTGGAGGTCGTCACCGACGACATGCCCTTCCTCGTCGACTCGGTCACCAACGAGCTGACCCGGCAGGGACGCGGCATCCACGTCGTCGTCCACCCGCAGTTCGTCGTCCGCCGCGACCTGACCGGCAAGCTCCTCGAGGTGCTGCCCAGCGCGCCCGCCGGCGAGCCGCTGCCGCACGACGCGCACTTCGAGTCCTGGATCCACGTCGAGATCGACCGCGAGACCGACCGCTCCGACCTCAAGCAGATCACCGCCGATCTGCTGCGCGTGCTCTCCGACGTCCGCGAGGCCGTCGAGGACTGGGAGAAGATGCGCGACGCGGCGACCCGGATCGCCGAGGGGCTGCCCGACGAGACCCTGCCCACCGACCTGCCCGGGCAGCAGGTCGAGGAGGCCCGCGAGCTGCTGCACTGGCTGGCCGCCGACCACTTCACCTTCCTCGGCTACCGCGAGTACCAGCTGCGCGAGGACGACTCCCTGGCCGCCGTGCCCGGCACCGGGCTGGGGATACTGCGTTCGGACCCGCACCACGCCGGTGAGGACAAGCACCCGGTCAGCCCGTCCTTCGAGCGGCTGCCCGCCGACGCCCGCGCCAAGGCCCGCGAGCACAACCTGCTCGTGCTCACCAAGGCCAACAGCCGGGCCACCGTGCACCGGCCGTCCTACCTGGACTACATCGGCGTCAAGAAGTTCGACGACAAGGGCGAGGTGATCGGCGAGCGCCGCTTCCTCGGACTGTTCTCCTCCGCCGCGTACACCGAGTCGGTGCGCCGGGTCCCGGTCATCCGCCGCAAGGTCGAGGAGGTCCTGGGCCTCGCCGGGTTCTCGCCCAACAGCCACGACGGGCGCGACCTGCTCCAGATCATGGAGACCTACCCGCGCGACGAGCTGTTCCAGACCCCGGCCGCCGAGCTGGAGCCGATCGTCACCTCCGTCCTCTACCTGCAGGAGCGCCGCCGGCTGCGGCTGTACCTGCGCCAGGACGAGTACGGGCGCTACTACTCCGCCCTCGTCTACCTCCCGCGCGACCGCTACACCACGGGCGTGCGCCTGCGGATCATCGACATCCTCAAGGAGGAGCTCGGCGGCACCAGCGTCGACTTCACCGCCTGGAACACCGAGTCGATCCTGTCCCGGCTGCACTTCGTCGTCCGCATCCCGCAGGGCACCGAGCTGCCGCAGCTGTCCGACAGCGACAAGGAGCGCATCGAGGCCCGTCTGGTGGAGGCCGCCCGCTCCTGGGCCGACGCCTTCGCCGAGGCGCTGACCGCCGAACTCGGCGAGGAGCGCGCCGCCGAGCTGCTGCGCCGCTACAACCACGCCTTCCCCGAGGGCTACAAGGCCGACCACACCCCGCGCGCCGCGGTGGCCGACCTGGTCAACCTGGAGCAGCTCAGTGAGGACAAGACGTTCGCGCTGAGCCTGTACGAGCCGGTGGGCGCCGCCCCCGAGGAGCGCCGCTTCAAGATCTACCAGAAGGGCGGCTCGGTCTCCCTCTCGCAGGTCCTGCCGGTGCTCAGCCAGCTCGGCGTGGAGGTCACCGACGAGCGGCCGTACGAGCTGCGTTGCGTAGACCGTACGACGGCGTGGATCTACGACTTCGGTCTGCGCGTTCCCCAGGCGGCCACCGGCGGCGACTACCTCGCCGACGACGCCCGTGAGCGCTTCCAGGACGCCTTCGCCGCCGCCTGGACCGGCAAGGCGGAGAACGACGGGTTCAACGCGCTGGTGCTGAGCGCCGGGCTGAGCTGGCGCCAGGCGATGGTGCTGCGCGCCTACGCCAAGTACCTGCGCCAGGCGGGCTCCACCTTCAGCCAGGACTACATGGAGGACACCCTCCGCAACAACGTCCACACCACCCGTCTGCTCGTCTCCCTGTTCGAGGCGCGGATGGCGCCCGAGCGGCAGCGCGCCGGCCACGAGCTGGTCGACGCCCTGCTCGAAGAGGTCGACGCGGCCCTGGACCAGGTGGCCTCCCTCGACGAGGACCGGATCCTCAGGTCCTTCCTGACGGTCATCAAGGCGACCCTGCGGACCAACTTCTTCCAGAAGAACGGCTCGGGCGCGCCGCACGACTACGTCTCCATGAAGTTCGACCCGCAGGCCATCCCGGACCTCCCGGCGCCGCGGCCGGCGTACGAGATCTGGGTGTACTCGCCGCGGGTGGAGGGCGTGCACCTGCGCTTCGGCAAGGTCGCCCGCGGTGGTCTGCGCTGGTCCGACCGGCGCGAGGACTTCCGCACCGAGATCCTGGGCCTGGTCAAGGCGCAGATGGTGAAGAACACCGTCATCGTGCCGGTGGGCGCCAAGGGCGGCTTCGTCGCCAAGCAGCTGCCCGACCCGAGCGTGGACCGGGACGCCTGGCTGGCCGAGGGCATCGCCAGCTACAAGACGTTCATCTCGGCGCTGCTCGACATCACCGACAACATGGTCGCGGGCGTGGTGGTGCCGCCGAAGGACGTGGTCCGGCACGACGGCGACGACACCTACCTGGTGGTCGCGGCCGACAAGGGCACGGCGACGTTCTCGGACATCGCCAACGAGGTGGCCGAGTCCTACGACTTCTGGCTCGGCGACGCCTTCGCCTCCGGCGGCTCCGCGGGCTACGACCACAAGGGCATGGGCATCACCGCCCGCGGCGCCTGGGAGTCGGTCAAGCGGCACTTCCGGGAGCTGGGCGTGGACACCCAGTCCCAGGACTTCACGGTCGTCGGCATCGGCGACATGTCCGGTGACGTGTTCGGCAACGGCATGCTGCTGAGCGAGCACATCCGCCTGGTCGCCGCCTTCGACCACCGGCACATCTTCCTCGACCCGAACCCGGACGCGGCCACCGGCTACGCCGAGCGCCGCCGCCTGTTCGACCTGCCGCGCTCCAGCTGGGCCGACTACAACACCGACCTGCTGTCGGCCGGCGGCGGGATCTTCCCGCGCAGCGCCAAGTCGATCCCGGTCAACGCGCACATCCGCGAGGCCCTCGGCATCGAGGACAAGGTCGCCAAGATGACCCCGGCCGACCTCATGCGGGCGATCCTCAAGGCCCCGGTGGACCTGCTGTGGAACGGCGGCATCGGTACGTACGTCAAGGCGGCGGCCGAGTCCAACGCCGATGTCGGCGACAAGGCCAACGACGCCATCCGCGTCGACGGCAGGGACCTCAGGGTCCGCGTCGTCGGCGAGGGCGGCAACCTGGGCTGCACCCAGCTGGGCCGGATCGAGTTCGCGCAGACCGGCGGCAAGGTCAACACCGACGCCATCGACAACAGCGCGGGCGTGGACACCTCCGACCACGAGGTGAACATCAAGATCCTGCTCAACGGCCTGGTCACGGACGGCGACATGACCGTCAAGCAGCGCAACAAGCTGCTCGCCCAGATGACCGACGAGGTCGGCTCCCTGGTGCTGCGCAACAACTACGCGCAGAACACGGCGATCGCCAACGCGCTCGCCCAGTCCAAGGACATGCTCCACGCCCAGCAGCGCTTCATGAAGCACCTGGTGCGCGAGGGCCATCTGAACCGGGCACTGGAGTTCCTGCCCACCGACCGCCAGATCCGTGAGCGGCTGACCGCCGGACACGGTCTGACCGGCCCGGAGACGGCCGTGCTGCTGGCGTACACGAAGATCACGGTGTGCGAGGAGCTGCTGCACACCTCGCTGCCGGACGACCCCTACCTGCGCGGCCTGCTGCACACCTACTTCCCGACCCAGCTGCGTGAGCAGTTCGCCGAGCAGATCGACAACCACCCGCTGCACCGCGAGATCACCACGACCGTGCTGGTCAATGACACGGTGAACACCGGCGGTACGACGTATCTGCACCGGCTGCGCGAGGAGACCGGCGCGTCGCTGGAGGAGATCGTCCGGGCGCAGACCGCGGCCCGCGCGATCTTCCGCTCGGCGCCGGTGTGGGACGCGGTGGAGGCGCTGGACAACAAGGTCGAGGCCGACGTCCAGACCCGGATCCGGCTCCACTCGCGCCGTCTGGTCGAGCGCGGCACGCGCTGGCTGCTGAACAACCGGCCGCAGCCGCTCCAGCTGACCGAGACGGTGGAGTTCTTCTCCGACCGGGTGGAGCAGGTGTGGGCCGAGCTGCCCAAGCTGCTGCGCGGCGCGGACCTGGACTGGTACCAGCAGGTCTACGACGAGCTGTCCGGCGCCGGTGTCCCGGACGAGCTGGCCACCCGGGTGGCCGGGTTCTCCTCCGCCTTCCCGGCGCTGGACATCGTCTCGGTGGCCGACCGCATGGGCAAGGATCCGATGGACGTCGCCGAGGTGTACTACGACGTCGCCGACCGGCTCAGCATCACCCAGCTGATGGACCGCATCATCGAGCTGCCGCGCGCCGACCGCTGGCAGTCCATGGCCCGCGCGGCGATCCGCGAGGACCTGTACGCGGCGCAGGCGGCCCTGACGGCGGACGTGCTGGCCGTCGGCAACGGCACCTCGACGCCGGAGCAGCGGTTCAAGGTGTGGGAGCAGAAGAACGCGCCGATCCTGTCGCGGGCCCGCACCACGCTGGAGGAGATCCACGGCTCGGACGCGTTCGACCTGGCCAACCTGTCGGTGGCGATGAGGACGATGCGCACGCTGCTGCGGACGCACTCGTAGCGCATACGGCACCGACCGAGGGCGCCCCGGGCCGCGACGGCCCGGGGCGCCCTCATGCCCTCTTCTTTCCGCTCTCTTTCCGCCGTCTGGCACACGACGCACGGTAAATTTACCTTTTCCTGTTAAACGGGATAATTCGGATAAAGTGGCGCGCGTGATGCGCATGACAGTGAACCTCAGGGAGAGCCGTCCGGCCGCTCAGGCCCCCGATGCGCGCCGCGCCGCCTGAGGCGCGCCCCGCCGGCAGAGCCGCGCGGCGGCCGCCGGCCGCCGCGAGATGTTCCCTCGCCCCCCGCGCCGCCGCCGCGCTCCTGCTCGCACTGCTGCTCCCGGTGATCGTCCGGCTGCCGTGGGCCGGTGACCTCGGCATGCACGCGGCCACCATCGAACGCCTGCGCCACAGCCTGCTGCACCCCGGCAACCCGCTCGTCGCCGCCGACTCCCCGAGCCCGTACTACTCCCCGTGGATGCTGCTGCTCGGCTGCCTCGCACGGGTGAGCGACTGGTCGGTCTTCGTGGTTCTGCGGCTGGCCGCGCTCACCGGGCTGGCGCTGCTGGTGACGGGCGTGTGGCGGTATGCGCGGGCTCTGAGCGCGCACCGGGCCGCGCCCGCCCTGGCCGTCCTGAGCCTGGTCCTGCTGTGGGGCACCGTCCTGATCAACTGGAGCGGCTTCATCGCCCTGAACTCCCTCGCGCTGACGGTGTCGTACCCCAGCGTGTTCGCCCTCGGTCTCGCCTTCCACCAGTGGGCGTGGCTCACCCGGGCGCTGCGCGCGCCGAGCGGATGGGGGGTGTGGCTCGGGCTCGGGGCGCTGTGGGCGGTGATCCTGCTCTGCCACCAGTTCACCGGGGTCGTCGCGACGCTGGGCGCCCTCGCCACGGTGATCGCCGCCCGGCCCTCACGCAGGCTGTGGCCCCGGCTCGCCGCCGGCGCGGCACTGGGCCTGCTGGTGCTGTGGCTGTGGCCGTACTACGACTTCTTCGCCCTGTTCTCGGCCGGCGGGGACCTGGAGAAGGTGCACCGCGCGCTCTACGAGCACTTCGCGGGCCGCTACTGGCTGGTGCTGCTCGGTGTGGCCGCGCTGGCCGCGCGGTGGCGCCGCGACCACCGGGACCCGCTGGTGGTCTTCTTCCTGCTGGGCGCGCTGGTGTGCGCGGCGGGCTTCGTCAGCGGCCACTACGCCTGGGGACGAGCGCTGCCCGCCGCGCTGATCCCCGCCCAGCTGGCCGCCGCGCTGGCCGTGGTCCAGGGAGGCCGGCGCGCGGTGCGGATCCGCTGGGCCTGGGCGCTGGCCGCCGCGTTCGCCGTGGGCGCCTGGACCCAGGCCGGAATGCTCGGATACGTCATCGGCCGCGCCGCGCTGCCCGAGGCGCTGGCAGCCCGCTACACACAGCCATGGGCCGGGTACCATTGGATCACCCCGTACGTGAGGTACGGCGACGTCGTCATGGCCCGCGACTTCGCAGCCCAGCTGATCCCCGCCTACGGCGCCTACACCGTCGCCCCCGGCTACCCGGAGTTCTTCCTGCCGGACGCCGCCCGGCGCGAAGAGGCCGTCCAGCGCTACTACACCCGCACCACACCGCCCTCCGTCCGCGGGGACATCCTGCGCACGTACGACGTGCGCTGGGTGCTGGACGGCAGCAGGCCGATGCGGTCCCGGGGGCTGCGTCCGGTGGCCCACGGTCCGGGCGGCGAGGTGCTGTACGCGGTGGCCCCCTGACTCGGGAGCCGGGCCGCCGGACCCGGGGCCCGGCCGCCGGACCGGCTCTCCTAGGACTTGCCGCCGGTGAAGGCCTCGTAGGCCGCCAGGACCTCCTCGGTCGGGCCGTCCATGCGCAGCACACCGCGCTCCAGCCACAGCACGCGCTCGCAGGTGTCGCGGATGGAGTTGTTGTTGTGGCTGACCAGGAACACCGTGCCGGCCTGCTTGCGCAGCTCGCGGATGCGTTCCTCCGAGCGCTTCTGGAAGGCGCGGTCGCCGGTGGCCAGGGCCTCGTCGATGAGGAGGACGTCGTGGTCCTTGGCGGCGGCGATGGAGAACCGCAGCCGGGCCGCCATGCCGGAGGAGTACGTCCGCATCGGCAGGGTGATGAAGTCGCCCTTGTCGTTGATGCCGGAGAAGTCGACGATCTCCTGGTAGCGCTCCCTGATCTGCTCCCGGGACATGCCCATGGCCAGCCCGCCCAGGTGGACGTTGCGCTCGCCGGTCAGGTCGTTCATCAGCGCCGCGTTGACGCCGAGGAGCGAGGGCTGGCCGTCGGTGTAGATCTTGCCGTTCTCCACCGGCAGCAGGCCCGCGACCGCCTTGAGCAGCGTGGACTTGCCGGAGCCGTTGGTACCGATCAGGCCGATGGCCTCGCCCTTGTAGGCGACGAACGACACCTTCTTCACCGCGTGCACCCGGCGCACGCCCGCCGCCTTCTCGGCCTTGCCCGGACGCAGGATGCGGTTGAGGGCGGCGGTCGCGGAGCCGCGTCCGGCGCCGGTGCCGTGCACCCGGTAGACGATGTCGACCTTGTCGGCGATGACGGTGGGGATCTTCCCGGTGCTGCGCTCAGCCACGGCCGTACCTCTCCTCAGCCTTCCAGAAGTAGACGAAGCCGCCGACCCCGGCGACCAGCGCCCAGCCCAGCGCGAAGGCCCACACATGGTGCGGGAGCTGATGGGCGTGGAAGCTGTCGATCAGCGCGAAGCGCATCAGGTCGATGTAGACGGCGGCCGGGTTGGCCTCCAGCAGCACCTTCACCACATGCGGCAGGTTGCTCTTGCTCAGCGTGGCGTCGATGCTGAACATCACGCCCGAGACGTACATCCAGGTGCGCAGGATGAACGGCATCAGCTGTGCGATGTCCGGCGTCTTGGCGCCCATCCGGGCCATGATCATCGAGACGCCGGCGTTGAAGACGAACTGCAGGAACAGCACCGGGACGGTCAGCACCCAGGAGATGCCGACCGGGATGCCGAAGCAGAACAGGATCACCACCAGCGCGGCCATGGAGAACAGCAGCTGCTGGAGCTGCTGCAGCGCGAAGGAGATGGGCAGCGCGGCGCGCGGGAAGTGCAGGGCCCGCACCAGGCCGAGGTTGCCGGAGATGGCCCGGGTGCCCGCCATGATCGAGCTCTGCGTGAACGTCCAGACGAACACGCCCGTGACCAGGAACGGGATGTAGTCCTTCACGCCGTGCTTGGTGCCGAGCAGCACGCCGAAGATGAAGTAGTAGACCGCCGCGTTCAGCAGCGGGGTGGCCACCTGCCAGACCTGGCCGAGCTTCGCCTGGCTGTACTGGGCGGTCAGCTTGGCGGTGGCGAAGGCGGTGATGAAGTGGCGCCGCGCCCACAGCTGGCGGACGTAGGCCGGCAGGGAGGGGCGGGCGCCGCTGACGGACAGGCCGTGGCGGGCGGCGAGCGCCGCGAGGTCGTCCTCGGCCTCGGCCGGGCGCGGGGGCGGTGTGTGGAGGACCTGGCTCACATCCGCTGCTTTCGTCGGGGGGAGGGGCTGCGGACGTCCGGTTCCGCGTCGGCCGTTCGTTTCCTTACGGTTCTCTTCACGTTCACTTACGTCGAGACGGGACCGTATCGTCGCAACGCGAGCGTACGGCCAAGTGACGTCGGGACGCAACCGTTTCGTCGTAACGCCCTATGCTGGACGGCATGACGACGAACGCCGGCGAATCCCAGACGCGTCCGCGCCGCCGTGCCCCCGCGGGGGCGGCCGTACTCCGTGCGGACGTGACGGAGGCGATCCGGGCCGCCGCCTTCGCGGAACTGGCGTCCGTCGGCTACGCGCGGATGTCCATCGAGGGCATCGCGCGGCGCGCGGGGGTCGGCAAGACGGCCGTGTACCGCCGCTGGCGCTCCAAGCTGCACCTGGTGCTCGACGTCGTCTCCGCGCTCGCGGTCCAGGGCCTGCCCGCACCCGACACCGGCTCCCTGGAGTCCGATCTCCGGCTGCTCTACGAGGTGACCTCGCGCGCCCTGCGCCACCCCGTGGCCTCGCAGGTCATCCCCGACCTCCAGGCCGAGGCGGCCCGCAACCCCGACATCGCCGAGGCCATGCAGAAGGCCCTGCGCGACGGCCAGGAGAGCGTCGCCAGCAGCATCCTCGCCGCGGCCGGACAGCGCGGCGAGATCCGCCCCGGGCTCGACCGCGACCTCGCCCTCGACCTGATCTCGGGCCCCCTGTACTGGCGCGCGGTCGTCATCCGCTCCCCGAAGCTCCCCAAGGGCTACCTGGACGCCCTGGCCCGGGGCACCGCGGAGGCGCTCAAGGCGCTGTGAGCCGCACGACCGCCTTCCGGAACCCTTCCGGAACCCTCCCGGAACCCTCCCGGAACGCGACCGGGCCCGCCGAAGCGGGCCCGGGGAGGGCATGAGCGGGTGACCGGGAAGGCCTGAGACCGGTGACCGGGAAGACGTGAGGCGGCTGAGCCGGCTGAGCCGGCTCAGCCGGCCGGACCGAGACGCGTCCGGTCAGTCGCGGGCCGCCTGCGGGTGGTGGCGGAGCCAGCCCTGCCAGGCCGAGGCGATCATGTCGTGGATGTCGTGGCGGGCCTTCCAGCCGAGCTCGGTGGCGATGCGGTCGGCGGAGGCGACGACGCGAGCCGGGTCGCCGGGACGGCGGGGGGTGACCGTCGGGGCGCGGTGGTGGCCGGTGACGGCGCTGATGGTGTCGATCATCTCGCGCACCGACACGCCCTCGCCGCGGCCGATGTTCAGGGTCAGGTCCAGGCCGGGGGAGGACTGGAGCGCGCGGGCCGTGGCCACATGCGCCTCCGCGAGGTCCACCACGTGGATGTAGTCGCGGATGCAGGTGCCGTCGGGCGTGGGGTAGCCGTCGCCGAAGATGCGCGGGGCCGCGTTCTCCGTCAGCTTCTCGAAGACCATCGGGACGAGGTTGAACACGCCGGTGTCCGCCAGCTCCGGGCTCGCCGCGCCCGCCACGTTGAAGTAGCGCAGGGACGCCGTGGACAGGCCCGTGGCCCGGCCGGTCGCGCGGACCAGCCACTCGCCCACCAGCTTCGTCTCGCCGTACGGGCTCATGGGCACGCACGGCGTCTCCTCCGTGACCAGGGCCACGTCCGGCATCCCGTACACGGCGGCCGAGGACGAGAAGACGAACGCCGAGACATCCGCCGCCGTCACCGCCTCCAGCAGCACACGCAGGCCTTCGACGTTCTCCCGGTAGTAGCGCAGCGGCTGGTCCACGGACTCGCCCACCTGTTTCTTCGCCGCCAGGTGGACGACACCGGTGACGTCGTGCTCGGCGAGGACCCGCGCCAGGCGGTCACCGTCCAGCGTGGAGCCCACCACGAGCGGGATCCCGTCCGGGACGCGGGCGGCGTCGCCGGTGGACAGGTCGTCGTACACCACGGCCCGCTCGCCCGCTCGGGTCATCGCGCGGACGACGTGCGCTCCGATGTAGCCGGCGCCGCCGGTGATCAGCCAGGTCATGTCGGGCGTCTCCTCGTCAGTCGGAGTCAGTGGTGCGAGTCGGGATCGGCCGGAGCCGGCCGGGCCGGGGCGTGTGCGGTGAAGAACGGCCGGCGGCTCAGGGCAGCAGGCGGCGCAGTCTGCCGCGGAGCACCGTTGCGGCGCCGCGCGGCCCGGTCGCCACGCGCACGGCGAGCGCGCCGGAGTGCGTGGCGTAGGGCTGGGCCAGCAGGATGCCGAACCTCAGGCTCGGCACGACGCTGCGGCGCAGCAGCCCGGTGCCCGAGACGGCGTGCGCCGTCATCTGCCGGGAGGTGCCGTCGGCGAAGCGCAGCCGCAGGCGCAGGTCCCATGTTCCGGCGCCGAGCGCCGCCAGGTCCACGGTCGTCTCGGCGGACCAGCCGTCACCGGAGGAGTGTGTGAGGGGGACGGTGGTGCGCCGGGCGGGCCGGTCCGTCTCCCGGTGCCGCCACTCCACCTCCAGCTCACGGGGCCCCGCGGCGGCCACCCGGCCGTACATCTCGTGCAGGCGCAGCCGCAGCACGGAGGCACGCGCGCGGGGGCGCAGTGCCGCGTCCACGCAGAGCGGGAGGAGGTGCGCCGGCCGGGTCTGGCACGGCTCCAGGGTGACCTGGGGCAGATCGTCCGACCAGACGGGCGTGGAGTGCTGGTCCCGCGCGTACGGCGGGCACAGCCGGGCCGGGCGGGCGGCGAGCTCCTTCAGCCGGGTCAGGTCGCGCGGCTCGGGCGAGGCCAGAATCACCCGTGCGAGGAGCCGTCCGGGCGCCGACGGGTTGACGGTCCAGTCGGCAGCGTCGTACTCCGCCAGGTACTCCCGCGTGTTCCTCCACCACGCGCGCCGGTACTCCGCGTCGCGCAGGTGCAGCTCACGGGCGTACATGCGCAGCTCGTGGTCGAGGAACTTGGTGCGTGCCGCCCGCGCGAGCTCCTTGCGCCCGGCGCCCAGCAGGATCTCGTACGCCTGCCGGCTGGCCTCGATGCGCGCCCGCCAGTTGTCGACGTGCGCGCGGTCCAGCGAGATGGACAGCCGGTCGGCGGAGCGCCGCACGTGCCACAGGTAGACCCGGTCGGGAACGAGGGCCATCCGCGGCCCGGCGGCCAGCAGCCGCGCGGTGAACACGAAGTCCTCGTAGGGAAAGCGGCCGTCGGGGAAGCGGATGCCGTGCCCGCGCAGGAAGTCGGTGCGGTACAGCTTGTTGACGCAGAGGGTGTCGTGGACCAGGGCGGGCAGCCGCTCGGGGCGCGTCAGCACGGCGCTCCGCTCGTACAGCGCCGCCTGCCAGGGCACCTCGCGCCCCGAGGGAAGCTCCCGGCGCACGCACAGGCCGGCCGCGACGTCCGCGCGCTCCTGTTCGGCGGCCGTCAGCAGCGCCTGGACCGCGCCCGCCGGCAGCTCGTCGTCGCTGTCCAGGAACATCACGTACGGCGAGGTCACGGCCTCGATGCCGGTGTTGCGCGGGCTGCCGCAGCCGCCGCTGTTGGTCTCCCGCCGGATCACCCGCAGTCTCGGCTCGGTGGCGGCGAGGCCGGTCAGAAGCTCGTGACTGCCGTCCGTCGAGCAGTCGTCGACGGCGACGACCTCGCGGACGGCGGGGCCCTGCGCGAGCGCCGAGCGCACCGCGTGGGCGATGTGGGCGGCGTCGTTGTATCCGATGACGACGACGCCGACGTGGGGTGTCGGATGCGGAGTCTGGTCGGGGCTCTGGCTCTGGTGGGGGTGCATGGAGTCCACGGGCAGGGAATCGTAGGTACGGACGGTAATCTCCCGTTAAGAGCGACTTGGCGTCCGGTGCGGAAGACGGTATGTGTCCGGCTCGGGTTGCCTTGCGGGTACCACCGGTTTTGTCGAGCGCCACAGCCGGACGAACGAGATTATCGCCGCCGAGGCGAGCAGACCGTTGCGTACGAGCATCAGGGCGCACCCCGTCCAGGTGCAGCCCGCCACCTGGGAATAGAACATCGGGTAGGCGATCACGCTGACCAGGCTCGCCGCAGCGATGAGCGCCGCCGCCGGGCGCTGCGCGGTATGCCGTGACGTCAGACACACCGCGGCCAGCCCGAGCAGCCAGACCATGTACTGCGGGCTGATCACCCTGCTGGTCACGGTGAACAGCAGTACGGCGCTCAGCGCCGCGTCGTACGGCGTCGCCGGAGTCCGGTGCCGGGACCGGACCCGCCACAGCAGCAGCAGCGCGAAGGCCACCGCGGACAGCGCCAGCGCCAGGCGCGCCACGGCGGTCACGTGCGGCCCGGTGAACTCAAGCGCCCCGTACCGGTACCGCACCGTCCCCGGCCAGCCGGCGTGCGTCGCGAGGGCCAGCGCCGTCCCGCCGAACGACTCGATCTGCACGCCCCGGTCGCCCTGCTGGCGCGCGAAGGCCAGCGGGTTGCGGAACGCACCGGCGAGCAGCAGGCCGACGACGGCCCCGGTGGCGGCCGCCCACGTCCACGCCGAGCGGGTCGTACGGCCCGGGGGCGTGCCCAGCAGCACCAGCGCCGGCCACACCTTCACCAGGGCGCCCAGCGCGGCGAAGGCGCCGCACGCGCGCGGGGAGCGCCCCAGCGCCAGCAGGGCGAGCACGGCGATGGCGGTGACCTGGACGTCGTAGCGGGCCAGCGGGACGTGCATCAGCAGCGGCAGGCCCAGCGTCCAGCAGCCGGCCCCGCGCAGGCTGCGGCCGGGGCGGGTGCCCGCACGGGCCAGCGCCAGCGTGATCAGGGCGTCGGCGGCCAGGGTGAGTGCCACGAACGCCTGGAAGTACGTCAGGCCCGGCAGCAGCGCGGGCGACAGCAGCACCACCCCGGCGCCCGGCGGGTACTGCCACAGCGTGTCGTGCGCCGGGAAGGCGCCGTGGGAGAGGACGGCGTACCAGTGCCGGTACAGATGCCACACCTCGTGTGCCACCGCGCCCCGGCCCAGCAGGGGCAGCGAGTCGTGCACGAGCAGCCACAGCATCAGGGCCCGGGTGAGCAGCCAGGTGGCCGTCAGGGCGAGGAGGCGGCGTCTGGCCGCCGTACGCGTGAGAGCACGCGGCACGCTCCGGAAGGCACTCATCACGGCGGATCGTAGACCGTGTGAATGTCGCGTTCGCGCCGATACGCCGTCAACCACATGAAGAGAGGGTCAACGGCACCACACCGGCCACGCGTCACGCCGGTCGCGCGTCGCGCCGGCCGTGCATCACGCCGGTCACGCGGTCACCCGCAGTCCGCTGCCTCCTCCAGCGCCGCCGCGTCGAGCGCGCCGGTGAGCCGGTCGAGCCGGGAGCGCAGGTCGGCGATCTCCTCGAGGGTGAAGCCGGTCGCCGCCATCGTCCGGCGCGGCACCAGCTTGGCGCGCTCGCGCAGCGCCACGCCCTGGCCGGTCGGCAGCACCTCGACCGACCGCTCGTCCCGCGTGCTGCGCTCCCGGCGCACCAGGCCGGCCGCCTCCAGCCGCTTGAGCAGCGGGGAGAGGGTTCCGGAGTCGAGGCGCAGATGCTCGCCGAGCGTCTTCACGGGCGTCCGGCCGTGCTCCCACAGCACCAGCATCACCAGGTACTGGGGATAGGTGAGCCCGAGCTCCTTCAGGAGCACGCGGTAGACGCCGGTGAAGGCGCGCGAGGCGGCGTGCAGCGAGAAGCAGATCTGGTGCTCCAGGCGCAGCCAGTCCTCCTCCGGCACGGCGTCGGGTGCGGTGTCCGGCGGGGCACTGGGCGGAACCTCGGTCGTCATGCTTTCAGGATAGCCGGGCGTCATTAAGTTGTGCACAACTGAATTGCGTGCTCTACTTGTCTCCGGACGCGAGGACACCCGGTCCACGAACGTCCGCAGACGTCCGCAGACGTCCGCACACTTTTCGAGAGGGATGGTTTCCATGGACGCGCTCTACACCGCCGTCGCCACCGCCACCCACGGCCGCGACGGCCGCGCCTACACCTCCGACGGCAAGCTGGACGTGCAGCTGGCCCCGCCGGTGGAGCTCGGCGGCAACGGGCAGGGCACCAACCCCGAGCAGCTGTTCGCCGCCGGCTACGCCGCCTGCTTCGCCAGCGCCCTCGCCCTCGTCGGCCGCCAGGCCAAGGTGGACGTGAGCGACGCCGCGGTCACCGGCGAGGTCGGCCTCGGCAAGCAGGGCGAGGGCTTCGCGCTCGCCGTCACCCTGCGCGTCGAGCTGCCCGAAACCGTGGACCAGGCCACCGGACGCAAGCTGGTCGAGCAGGCCCACCAGGTCTGCCCGTACTCCAACGCCACCCGCGGCAACATCCCGGTCGAACTCGTCGTCGAGTAGCCCCTGGGCTGCACGGGCGCTCCCCGCCCCAGGGCCCCGCTCACCCCCCGACCCGCGCCAGCGCCTCCCCGGTCCGCCGGCTCCACGCCACCACCACCGCCTCCCGCGGCGCCGCACGCCACCGCGGCAGCAGCAGCCAGCGCACGTGGTAGCGGCGGACGACGGCGGCACGGCCGGCGCGGGTCGTCGCCGGGTCGAGGTAGGCGCGGACGGCGGCGGCCCGCCGCTGCCGCTCCCGTTCGTCGAGCGCGATGTCCGGCCAGAGGGGCGCGACCAGGTTCACGCCGTACCCGGCGACGGCGTGCCGGGCGTAGTAGCCGTCGGCGAGCACCACGTCGCCGCGCCGCATCCACCGCGCCGCCCAGTCGTAGGACGGCCAGCGCGGCGGCTGGCCGAAGCCGACCGGATCCAGGGAGCGCGGCACCACCGCCCCCGCCTGCACGCTCAGGAACCCCACGCAGGCGCCGGCGGCGGCGAGCATGCCCAGCAGACGGCGCCAGGGCGCCCAGGGCCGGGGCGCCGAGAGCTCCACGGCGAGCGCGAGCTGCGGCCCCAGCAGCGCCGGGCCGAGGATCCGGCCGTAGGTGAAGTGGCCGCTGAACCACCCGTACGCCACGACGAGGCAGTCCAGCAGGAACATCAGTACCAGCGGGTCCCGCCCCCGCGACCGGCGCGCCCGCAGCCACAGCGCCGGCACACCGAGCAGGGCCAGCCAGAAGCGGCCGCCGAGGTCGTCGTAGAGCACTCGGTGCAGCCCGTCCAGCCGGTCGTCCCCGACCAGCGCGAACACGTCGAAGTACGGCCAGCTCCCGGCGAGTGCGAGGGACACGGCCGCCGCCAGGAGCCAGCGGCCCGCCACCCGGACCCGCCACCCGCGCTGCCAGGCCGCCACGCACGCCAGGGCCCCCACCGAGGCGGCCACGGACGTGATCGGATGCACCAGCAGGACCAGCCCGTACAGCGCGCCCAGCCCCGCGTACCCGCCGAGGCCGCGCAGCCCGCTCGGCCCCACGAACCGCACCCGCTCCGCATCCCGCGCCCGTGTCGCCGTCAGAGCCCACGCCCACAGCGTCAGGCCGAGCGCGAACGCCGACGGATAGCCGAGGTTCCCCGTCATCGACATCAGCCCGAGATAGCCGCTCCACGAGGCCGGCTCAGTGCCCCACAGCAGGGTCACCGCGCCCAGCGCGAGCACCGGCGCCCAGGGCCGCGGGGTCAGCGCCCGCGCGAACCGCCCGAGCCCGGTCAGCAGCACCAGCAGGTTCAGCGGCCCGGCGAGCCGCAGCACGTCCCAGCCGGACAGCCCGGTCCACCGGGCGAACACGCCCTCCGCGAGGGCGTACGGCGAGTAGTACGGGCTGCCCGCGCCCGGCACGTCCGCCATCGGGTGGCGGGGATGCAGCAGATCCGCCCTGAGGCGTTCGATCACCGCCGCGTGCTGGCCGGCGTCGCAGCACAGCGGCAGGCGCCAGTACGCCAGCGTCATCACCAGCCAGAACAGGGCGCCGCACACCTGGTACGGGCTCGGGCGCCGGGAGCGGCCGCCCCGCGCGGCCGCCCCGCGCGCGGAGCGCCGTCGGACGAGGACTCCGCCGCTCACCGGACCGGGGCGGGAGAGGGGGTCGCCACCTGGACAGGGGCGGAGACCGCTACCAGGACCGGAGCAGGGACGGACGGGGATCTACGGGGCATTAGCCGTATATTCCCAATATCTTCCGCTGGGTCGGCGACTCCGTCCCGGGTCACCTCATCGGGTGAGCGGGTTCCCCATGACGGCGGCCTGCTGTCTCCCGCTCGCCCTCGCCGCGCAGGCTCATGACGGTGCGGGCCGGTCGTGGCCGCAGGACTGGGCGGGCAGCTGCGCGGTGACCGCCCGAGCACCACGTGCCGCACCACCCGCTCGGCGGCGCGCCCGGCGCCGTACGGGCAGAAGCGCTCGCCGAACACGGCCCGCGGCCGGGCGGAACGGCAGCCGCGCACATGCCCGCCGGTGAGGATGGGGCGGGCCGGCGCCGGCCGGCGGGCGGGGTGTCCGGGGCCGGCCGGCGGCACCGTGGGGTGGTGTGTGCGGAGAACACCGTGCGGTCCGCGCGCGGCGGCAGGGACAGCTGGATCCGGTGGTGCGCCTGGAGCAGGACGGCCCGCAGCGCCCGCAGCGACTTCAGGACGACCTTGGCCGTACGGCGGCGCAGGGCCATCGCCATCCGCAGCGCCCGGAAGGCGTGGTGCAGGCCGAGGCGGACCAGGGCGGGCCGCGGCCGGGGACGCAGCGGGAGCCGGAGGCCCGGGGTGCGGTGGCGGCGGTAGTACGTGCGGGCCCGGCGCAGGAACTTCGCGCGGCAGCCGTGCGGCAGCCGGCCCGGGCGGGAGAACACCCGGTCGTGCCGCTCGAGGACGTCGAGGTCCCGGCGACCGGTGGTGCCCGGGACGCCTTCCTGCCGGCGCTGCCGGTGGTGCACGCACACCCGGTCCAGGGTGGCGATCGACGTCGCGGCCGGCAGCACCGGGTACGTCCACGGGGCGTCCTCGTGGCAGCCGGCCGGGAAGGTGAGGCCCTCACGCTCACGCTCCACGAAGTCCCGACGGCAGGTCCTCAGGGGCGCGGTGACGTCGCCGTGGAGCGCCCTGCCGGTCCAGTCCGTGTGCGCGAAGCCGTAGACCAGGACGTCCGGTTCGGCGGTCTCCTTCAGCCGCGTCTCGATCGACCAGAGCGCGTCCGGGGTGAGCGTGTCGCCACCGACCAGAAGGACCAGGTAGTCGCCCGCGGCCTGGTCCAGTCCCGCGTCGCGGGCCCGGGCCGGTCCCTGGTGCTCCGCCAGGTGTACGGCCCTGACGCGCGGGTCGCGCGCCGCGAACTCGTCGACGATCGCACCGCACGCGTCCGGCGAGCAGTCGTCGACGGCGATCAGCTCCAGGTCCATGAACGACTGGGACAGCACCGATTCCAGGCACTCGTGCAGATGCGCCTGGACCTGGTACACGGGGACGATCACACTGAACCGGGGCACGGAGGACATCCAAGGGTCGGCGCGGGCGGTCGGCCCGTCGTGCCGCTTCCGTCACTACCGGGCTGTGCCCGGGAACGGCCGATGGAGTGAATCGGTCACGTTCCGCTACGGCAACCGGGGGACGGTGGTGAACGCGAAGGGGCGGGCCGTTCCATCGGCCCGCCCCTGATGCGTCTGCTCTCGCCGCTACGGGGATTCATTCGCAGTGCACCGGCGTTCACGCCGGTGGTCAAGCGAATCCGGTGGTTGCGACGCGGAACGTCGTCGGATCCTTACGGCGGGGCCGGATTCGGCTGATCCGCCCCGGAGTGTCGGTGACTGCTGCTAGCGTCCGGATCATGCAGCTTCGTTATGCCTTCCGTCTCTACCCGACGCCCGGTCAGCGCATCGCGCTGGCCCGGGCGTTCGGGTGTGCGCGGGTGGTGTACAACGACGCGATCGCGGTGCGGGAGCGGGCCCGGTCGGCGGGGGAGGCGTTCCCCACTGCGGCCGTGCTGTCCAGGACGCTGGTCACCGAGGCGAAGAAGACCCGCGAGCGGCACTGGCTGGGCGAGGTGTCGGCGGTGGTGCTGCAGCAGGCGCTGCGGGACGCGGAGAGCGCCTACCGGAATTTCTTCGCCTCCCTCAAGGGCGAGCGCAGAGGCCCGACGTCGGGGGCGCCGCGGTTCAAGTCGCGCAAGGACCGCCGGCAGGCGGTCCGGTTCACCGCGAACGCCCGCTGGAAGATCACCGAGGCCGGCCGGCTGAGCCTGCCGAAGATCGGCGAGGTGCGGGTCAGATGGTCACGCCCTCTGCCGTCCGTGCCGTCCAGTGTCACCGTGGTCAAGGACGCGGCGGGCCGGTACTTCGCCTCCTTCGTTATCGACACCGACCCGGCCGCCGACGCAGCCCGCATGCCCGACACCGACCAGGCCGTGGGCATCGACCTGGGGCTGACCCACTTCGCGGTGCTGTCCGACGGCACGAAGATCGACTCCCCGCGGTTTCTGCGCCGCGCGGAGAAGAAGCTCAAACGGGCCCAGCGGGAGCTGTCCCGCAAGCAGAAGGGTTCCAGGAACCGGGAGAAGGCCCGGCTGAAGGTCGCCCGCGCGCACGCGCGGGTGGCCGACGCGCGCCGCGAGTTCCATCACCAGCTCTCCACACAGCTGATCCGTGAAAACCAAACGGTCGCAGTGGAGGATCTGGCGGTAGGCGGGCTGGCGCGCACCCGGCTGGCCAAGAGCGTGCACGATGCGGGCTGGTCCCAGTTCGTGGGCATGCTCGTCTATAAGGCCGCCCGGTACGGGCGCACCCTCGTCAAGGTCGGGAGGTTCGAGCCCACCAGCCAGGTGTGCTCGGCCTGCGGCCATCCAGGCGGTCCCAAACCGCTGCAGGTGCGGGAGTGGACCTGCCCGGCCTGCGGCACGGTCCACGACCGGGACCACAATGCCGCGAAGAACATCAAGGCCGCCGGACTGGCGGTGACAGCCTGTGGAGCGCAGGTAAGACCGGGACCTGTTCCGGCACAGCGCGGTGAAGCAGGAAGCCACGGAATCCGAACCGGAGCCCGTGCCGCGTAGCGGCACAGGCTCCGGAGTGGAAGACCAGAATCCTCGGGCTTCAGCCCGGGGAGCAAGTCATTTGACCGCGCCCGCCATCACACCGGACACGAACTGCCGCTGGAACGCGAAGAACACGGCCAGCGGGATCACCATCGAGATGAACGCGCCGGGCGCCAGGACGTCGATGTTGTTGCCGAACTGGCGTACCTGTGTCTGCAGGGCGACCGTGATCGGCTGCGTACCGGACTTGGTGAACACCAGCGCGACCAGCATGTCGTTCCACACCCACAGGAACTGGAAGATGCCGAGACTGGCGATCGCCGGCCCCCCGAGCGGCATCACGACCCGGGCGAACAGGCGCAGTTCACCGGCGCCGTCGAGCCGGGCCGCCTCCAGCAGCTCGCGGGGGATCTCCGCGAAGAAGTTCCGCAGCAGGAACACCGCGAACGGCAGGCCGTACCCGGTGTGGAACAGCACCACTCCGAAGATCGTGCCGAACAGGCCGATCTTGCCGAAGAGTTCGGCGATCGGGATCAGCGCCACCTGCACGGGCACGACGAGCAGACCGACCACGGCCAGGAACCACCAGTCGCGGCCCGGGAACTCCATCCACGCGAACGCGTACCCCGCCAGCGAGCCGACCACGACCACCAGGACCGTCGCCGGAACGGTGATCAGGACGGTGTTGAGGAGGGAGTTGGTGATGTCGCTGTTCTCCAGCAGCTTCTGGTAGCTGTCGAACGTCAGCTGCGAGGGCTCGGTGAAGACGGTCCACCAGCCGCTGGCGCTCATGTCCTCCGGGGAGCGCAGCGACGACAGCAGCAGACCGATCGTCGGGACCAGCCAGAACAGGCCCACCACGATCAGCACCACGCGGACCGCACCACCGCTGACGGCTTCGGCGAGCCGGGAGCCGACCGACCGCTTGGCTCTGACGGGCTGGGCAGCGGGGACCGCCTTCGTGACGGCATCGGTCGTCATCGCCGCACCTCCCGCCGCAAGCGCCGCATGTTGAACAGCATCACCGGGATCACCAGCACCAGCAGGAACACCGCGATCGCGCTGGCGACGCCCGGCCGGCCCTCCGAGAAGCCCTTGCGGTACAGCTCCAGAGCCAGCACGTTGGCGTCGTCCTGGGAGGAACCGGGGGCGATGATGAAGACCAGGTCGAAGATCTTCAGCACATTGATCATCAGGGTGACGGCGACGACCGCGAGCACCGGCGCCAGCAGCGGCACGGTGACCCGGCGGAACACCTGCCACTCGTTCGCGCCGTCCACCCGGGCGGCCTCCAGCAGTTCACGCGGCACGCCCGCGAGCCCGGCCGCGATCAGCACCATCGCGAACCCGGCCCACATCCACACGTACGCCCCGATGATGGCCGGTGTGACCAGGGACGGGCCCAGCCAGTCCACCCCGTTGTACGGCTCCTTGAAGTTGCCCGCCGGAAGCCTCAGCAGGGCGCCGTCGGCCTTCGCGGGCAGCGTGAAGGTGCCGTCTGCGGCGGCCTTCGCCGTCGCCACCACCTTGCCGTCCTTGACGGCCTCGATCCGCATGCCCGAGTAGCCCAGTTCGGACGGGTCGACCGCGCCGAGCTTCCCGACCCCCTTGCCGCGGGTGAAGTCCTGCCACGTGGTGCCGGTGATCTTCCCCGGCTCGACGGCGGCCTGTACGGCCTTCTTCGCGCTGTCGGGCATCTGCTCGGGGGCGACGCCCACCAGCGGCAGGGCGACCGACTGGCCCGTGTGCACCGGGCTGGTGGTGAGGAAGCCGCCGTGGTCGGGTTTCAGCGGCGAGTTGCGGCCCGGGTGCGCCTTCGGGAACGCCGACGACTGCGCGAAGGTGTCGTGGACCCCCACCCACACCGCGTTGGCGACACCCTTGTCCGGGTCCTGGTCGTACACCAGCCGGAAGATGATCCCGGCCGCCAGCATCGAGATCGCCATCGGCATGAAGACGACCAGCTTGAACGCCGTTCCCCAGCGCACCCGTTCGGTCAGCACCGCGAAGATCAGGCCGAGCGCGGTGGCGACCGCCGGGGCGAACACCACCCAGATGATGTTGTTCTTCAGCGCGGTGCGGATGCCGTCGTCGGTGAACAGGGCCCGGTAGTTGTCGATTCCGGCGAAGTGGTCGCCGGAGGAGTCGTAGAAGCTGCGGACGATCGAGTACCCGATCGGGTAGACCACGAGCGCGCCGAGCAGCACCAGGGCGGGCAGCAGGAAGAGGGCCGCCACGGTCCTCCGGGTGCCGGTCACGCTCTTGCGACCACGGGGGGCGGAGGGCGTCGCCGACGTCTTGGCGACGCCCTCCCCGGCTGCCGACGTCATCGCCGGCCCCGTCCTCGGTGGGTGCGAGCGGTCATCGGCCCATCAGCTCCCGCTGCCGTACGCCGCCGCCGCGTCCTTCTCCAGCTTCGCCTGGGTGCCCGCGACGTCCGAGGGGTTCATCAGGAAGTCCTGGAGGTCCTTCCACTCGCCCTTGCCGGGAGTGCCGCCGAACGCCTGCGGGGCCTGGTCCGACATGTCGAAGCGGAAGTCGTCGCCGGACGCGATCAGCGCCTGGGCGATCTTGCGCTGCACCTCGTTCGGGTACGCGGAGTTCGGCACGTTCTTGTTCGGGGACAGGTAACCGCCGAGCTTCGCCTGGATCGTGGCCGCGTCGGACGAGGCCAGGAACGTCACCAGCGCCTGCGCCGCCTTGGAGTCCTTCAGGATCACCGCCGCGTCACCGCCGGAGACGACGGGCGCGCTGGAACCCACCGCCGGGAACGGGAACACCTTGGCGTCCGTGCCCACCTTCGCCTTGGTCTCACCGATGTTGACCTGTGCGAAGTCGCCCTCGAAGACCATGCCGGCCTTCGGCTGGTCGCCGTCGGTGAAGGTCTGGGTGACGGAGACCGGGAACTCCGTCTGGAGCGCGCCCTTCGCGCCGCCCGCGATGTAGTCCTTCTTGGACCAGATCTGCGCGAGGGTGGTCAGGGCCTGCTTGACCGACGGATCCGTCCACTTGATCTTGTGCTGGGCCAGCTGGTCGTACTTCTCCGGGCCCGCCTGGGAGAGGTAGACGTTCTCGAACCAGTCGGTGAGGGTCCAGCCGTCGGCGCCGCCCACGGAGAAGGGGGTGACACCGGAGTCGTAGACCGTCTGCGCGGTGGTCAGCAGGTCCTTCCAGGTCTTGGGCTCGCTCGCGCCCGCGTTCTCGAAGACCTTGGCGTTGTACCAGATCAACGACTTGTTGGCGGCCTTGTAGTAGGCGCCGTACTGCTTCCCGCCGACCTTGCCGATGTCCTGCCAGCCCTGCGAGTAGTTCTTGGCGATCTGCGCCTGCGCCTCCGGGCCGAGCGGCTTGGCCCAGCCCTTGTCCACGGCCTGCTTGATGGCGCCCGGCTGCGGCAGCAGCGCCACGTCCGGCGGCTGCCCGCCCGCGATCTTCGAACCGAGGAAGTTGATGATCGGGTCCTGGGCGGGGACGAAGGTGACCTTGGCGCCCGTGCGCTTGGTGAACTCCGCGAGCACCTTCTTGAAGTTCTTCTGCTCCCCGCCGGTCCAGACGGCGGCGACCTCCAGGGTCTGGCCGTCCAGCTTCGGGAGGGTGACGGCGGTGCCGCCGCCCGTGCCGCCGGTGGCGCCGCCGCTGTGGTCGTCGCCGCTCTTCTTGTCGTTGTCCGAGCCGCCGCACGCGGCGAGGGAGAGAGCCAGTGCTCCCGCGGCGAGAGCCGCCGCGACCCTGGTCGCCCTGGTGGTACCGGCGGCTCCGTGTGTCCGGATGGTGCTGCTCGTGCTGCGCATCACTGCCCCGTTCTTCGTCCTCGTCGAACGTCCCAGCGCTGTCCTGTCCCGTGCGCTCTGGTCTACGCCGGGGCCCGGGAGTCGGCAAGAGCGCCCACAGTGTCAAGCGGAAGATCGTGACCTCGTCGTGACGGTAAGTCAGGCGGTACGGCAGGGGCGTGGGTCAGAGCAGGGACGGGACCTCGGCGGCCGACACCTCCCGCGCGGCCCGCTCCAGCGCGCTGGCCAGCAGGGCCAGGTCCGTCGGCCCGTTGCCCAGCTCCCGGACCGAGCGGCGGGTGGGCGGATCGCCCATGCGCTGCCACTCCAGGGGGACGACCGTGGGCCGCTGGGTCGCCGTCCGGGGGATACGGCCCGTGACCCGGCCGCCCTGGAACGGGGTCACCCGGCCGTCCGCACCCGTCAACCGGCCGCGCCCCGGCGCCGGTTCGTCCGGGCCCGAGGCCGGGGCGTCCAGCGTGACCCGCAGCGCGGCCCGGCGGGCCGGCTCCGTCTGTGCCGTACGGCCGCCGGGCGCGGTCGCCGCCACCAGGTGCACGCCGAGCCGCTCGCCCTCCCGCGCCACCGCCTCCAGCGCGCGGATCACGGACCCGGCCGCGGGCCGCCCGGGCGACCCCAGCGCGGGGGAGACCAGGGCGTCCAGGTCGTCGACGACCACGACCAGCCGGGGCAGCGGCGGCGGCGCCGTCTCGCCGCGCGCCCGTGCCGCCGCGGGCCGCAGTCGCAGGGTGGAGCTGGGCGGGGTGTCCAGATCGGCGGCCCCCGTGCCGGTCGTCCCCGTGCCGGTCGCCGCCGGGTCGGCCGCCGCGGTGCGGCCCGGCCCCGTGCGCTGGGCGACGATCCGGCCGGACACCTCGCGCCTGGTGTGCCACTCGGTGAAGTCGGCCAGCCCCAGCAGCTCGGCCCGCCGCTTCAGCTCCGCGCTCAGCGACTGGGCGAACTCCCGCATGCGCACGGGATCGCTGGCGGTCAGGTGGGTGGTGACATGCGGCACGTCCGTACAGACCCGCAGACCCTCGCCGTGCCCGTGGCTCGCGCCGGCGTCGTCCCGGCCGTCCAGCAGGACGATGCCGAGGCGGTCCGGGCGCTCGGCGGCGGCCAGCGAGGCCACGGCGGACCGCAGCAGCTCCGTACGGCCGCTGCCCGCCGGTCCCTCGACCAGCAGATGCGGCCCGTCGGTGACGAGGTCCGCGCAGACCGGGCCGCGCGGACCTGCGCCGAGTATCACCCAGGCCCGCCCGCCGAGGGACTTGGCGTCGTCGGCCGCGTCCGCCCAGCGCGCCTGGAGCGACGCCGGGGTGGCCCGGGCCAGCCCCAGCTCGTCCAGCAGCCGCGCCGACAGCGGCAACGGCACCGACAGCCGCGCCGGCCGGTCGCCAGCGGCGCCGTCCGCCGCCGTCCTCAGCGGCGCCAGCGCCCGCGCGAACCGCTCGGCCCACGGCAGGGACACCGCGTCGACCCCGGCGACGGTGCCTGGACCCACGGGCCCCTGCCCGCCGGAGCGCGCGACACGCATCAGCCGCAGCGCCGTCGCCACGTCGCCGCTGAGCAGCGCCACGGCCCCGCACTCGCCGAACACCGGCGAGACCGCACGGGCCGCCTCGTACGTCTCCGTCACCGGCGACGCGGGCGAGGCGGGCGCCGTCTCGGCGAGGCACACGACGTGGATCCCCGCCCGGGAACCCTCGTGCGCCAGCCGCGCCACCGCCTCCCGCACCGCGGCACCGCCCGGGTCGCCGTCCACGACGACCACGGTGTACGGCCCCGGAAAGCCGCGCCCGTCCGGCCCGTCGTCGTCCCGGGCCCAGGAGGGCCGCCGGCCGGCACCGCGCGCGGGTGCGGCCGGGACCGGGCCCGAAGCCGGGTCCGAAGGGGGCGGGGCTCCCGTGGTTCCCGGGGCTCCTGCGGTTCCCGGGGCATATGTGGGCCCCGCTGTGGATCCGGTGGGTTCCCGGCTCTCGGTGAGGTGGTCCTCCAGGCGGCGCAGGAGCTCGTCCGTGCGGGCCGTGGCCTGGTCGCGGTCGTAGGCCAGGAGCAGTCGGCAGTCCTGGCCGTGGCCCGGCCGCACATGGGGGAGCCAGCCGAGCCAGGACCACTCCGCGGTGCGCTCCTGGAGCGGGCGGGCGCGGTCCGTGCTGATCAGGACGATCTCGAGGGTGTCGGGGGAGTGCAGCGCGGCCAGCTGGGCCAGTACCGCGCGGGCCAGCCCGGACAGGCGCTCGCGCGGTCCGGCCAGCCCCAGCGCCCCCACCTCGCGCAGGCCGGCCGTCACCGGCACCGCGGACAGCAGCCGGCCCGAGTCGTCGGGGTCGGGGCGGTCGGCGGTGCCGAGCCGGACCGTGAGCGCCTCCGGGTGCCCCGGTCCGCGCTCCCACAGCCGTGGGCCCGGCCCCAGGGCCGTCAGCAGCAGCGCCGCCGGGTCCGGCCAGGTCTCCGGCAGACGCGGTGCGTACGCCGCGGGCGTGTGCCGCGCGGACGCGTGGGCCGCCGTGCCCTCGTCGTACGCCCCGCCGCGGGCCGCCGCCGTCTCGCCGCGTCCACCGGCCAGGCGCCGCGCCCACGCGCCGATCCCGCCGCGCCTGCGGACGCCCTGCGGTACGTCGGTGCCCCGCACGGGGGTCCCTTTGCGGCCGCCCCGCTCGAAGGCGCCGTAGAGGTCCGCGGCGAACCCTTCCGCGTGGGTCGGCCCGCCGCCGTGGCTCTCGATCCGCGGGGTGCGACCCTGCGCGGGGACGAGGGGCTCGACCGGCTCGTGCTCGCGTGCCTCCTGGGCCTCCGGGTCCGCGCCGACGCCCACACCCGAGGCCGTACCGGTGCCGTAGGCGGTGTCCGCACCCGCGCCTGTGCCGTAGGCCGTGCCCGTACCGAAGCCCGTTGCCGTTGCCGTGGGCGTGCCCGTACCGGTTCCGGCGTCGGGCACGCGCGCGTGCCCCGCAGTACCACCCTCGCCCGCCTCAGCCGGCGCGCCGCCCTCGGCGCCGGGAACCCGCACATGCCCTTCGCCGTCCGGTGTCGTCGCCACGCGCGCGGACGGGCCGGCGGCCGGGGTCAGGCGCAGGGCCGATTCGCCGATGCGCAGCAGGGCGCCCGGGGTGAAGCGGACCGGGCGGGAGCCCACGGGCCTGCCGTCCAGCACCGTGCCGTTGGTGGAGGCCAGGTCGGCGACCGAGACGCGGCCGTCGGCGGAGACCGACACCGCGCAGTGCAGCCGGGAGACGTCGGGGTCGTCGAGCGGGACGTCGGCGTCGGCGGAGCGGCCGACGACGATCTGCCCGCCGTGCAGCAGATGGACGCCGCCCGCGTCCGGCCCCGCGACCACGTGCAGCTGGGTCGGGGCCTCGTCGAGCTCGGGGTGCGGCTCCGGCTCGGCGGGGGCGCCCAGGGAGAGCAGCGCGCCGTCGAGCAGCGGCGGCTCGCCGAGCGTGCAGCGCTGGGTGTCGAGCCGCTCCACTCCGGCGTAGAGCACCACGGGCCCGGTACCGGGCTCCCGGCCGGACCGCTCCGGCCCGCCACGGTCGCGCCCGGCCGCACCGCGCTCCGGGCCGGACCGCTCGGACGCCGCCCCGCCGTCCCCGGCGACCGCGGCGGCCAGTGCCGACGCCACCGCGGCCAGGGCGGTCCCGGCGGGCGCCGTGACCAGCACGTCGCGGCTCGCGGCGCGGCCCCCGGCCGCCGCGGGCGGGCCCAGCGGGTCTACGACGGTCAGCCGGATCTGCATCGGCGTCAGCGGTCCCTTCTGCGCGGGCGCGGACTCCCCCCACCCCGCACGAGCACGTCGGCCAGTCACTGGAGGCATCCTCGCACCTGCCACCGGCAACACGCCCGCCGTCCCACGGCAAGTGATCTTGATTGGTCGGCTCTGCCCCCAAAAGTGCCTGGCCGGTGCCCTGTGAATGACCGCTTCGGGCCCGCTTGAGATCGGTCACGTCCGTGCGCGGGCAACCAACCGACCCGAGTCGAGCGTCTTACCGTCGAACATGTACGGCACCCCCTGCGTATGTCGCCGCGTACGTCGCTCGGGAACAGCCGGGAGGAAGGCGAGGAGCGGCACTAGAGTGGGTCGGAACACCCGCGACGGGCCCTGGGCCCTGTCGTCCCAGAGGGCGCGGGGGACCAGGCAAGCAAGCAGCAGGGAGCGCATGACGTGCGGCCGGTAGGCAGCAAGTACCTCCTGGAGGAGCCGCTCGGACGCGGTGCCACCGGGACCGTCTGGCGAGCCCGCCAGCGTGAGGCCGCGGGCGCCGAGGCGGCCGTGCCCGGTCAGCCCGGCGAGACCGTGGCGATCAAGGTCCTCAAGGAAGAGCTCGCCAACGACGCCGACGTCGTCATGCGCTTCCTGCGGGAGCGCTCCGTGCTGCTCCGGCTCACCCACCCGAACATCGTCCGGGTCCGCGACCTGGTGGTCGAGGGCGATCTGCTGGCGCTGGTCATGGACCTCGTCGACGGTCCCGACCTGCACCGCTACCTGCGCGAGAACGGCCCCTTCACCCCGGTCGCCGCCGCGCTGCTCACCGCCCAGATCGCCGACGCGCTCGCCGCCAGCCACGCCGACGGGGTGGTCCACCGCGACCTGAAGCCGGCGAACGTCCTGCTCAAGCAGGACGGCGGCGAGATGCACCCGATGCTCACCGACTTCGGCATCGCCCGACTGGCGGACTCGCCCGGGCTGACCCGCACCCATGAGTTCGTCGGCACCCCCGCCTACGTGGCGCCCGAATCCGCCGAGGGCCGCCCGCAGACCTCCGCCGTGGACGTCTACGGCGCCGGCATCCTGCTGTACGAGCTGGTGACGGGCCGCCCGCCGTTCGCCGGCGGCTCCGCGCTGGAGGTCCTGCACCAGCACCTGAGCGCCGAGCCGCGCCGCCCGTCCACGGTCCCCGACCCGCTGTGGACGGTCATAGAACGCTGCCTGCGCAAGAACCCCGACGAGCGGCCCAGCGCCGTGAACCTCGCCCACGGCCTGCGGGTCGTCGCCGAGGGCGTGGGCGTGCACGCGAACGTCGCGCAGATCGCCGCCGCCGAGGGCGTCGGTGCCCTGCTGGCCCCCGACCCGGCGCCCGCGACCGTGCCCGCCGCGGACACCCCCGGTGTGCCCGGCGCGGCCGACCCGACCCAGGTGCTGCCGCACGGTGCGCAGGGCATGCCGGGCGTGCCGGCGTACGACCCGAACGGCGCCACCAGCGTCCTGCCGCACACCGGCGGCCCGGCCGGCGCCGCCGACCCCACCCGCGTGATGCCGCCGATGCCGCAGGGGCAGCAGGCGCAACAAGGACAGCAGGGGCAGCAGGGGCAGCAGCCCGGGCAGCCGCACCCCTGGCAGTCCCAGCTGCGCGCGGCCCGCGACCGCAACGAGCAGACGCAGATCCAGTACCTCGACCCGGGCGAGGACCCGCTGCGCCGCCGCCCCCAGCGGCAGGTCGCCCGGCCGCAGCAGCAGCCGCGCCCCCAGCCGCAGCCCCAGCCCGGCTACGGCCATCCGCAGCAGCAGCCCCGCTACGCCCAGCCGCAGCCCCAGCAGTACGCCCCGGCGCCGCAGCGCCGGCAGGCCCAGCAGCCCCAGCGGTACGCGCCGCCGCCCGCCCCGGAGCCCCAGCGCCCGGCGCGCGAGCCGCGCGCCCCGCGGCAGCGCAGCGCGAACCCCATGAAGATCCCCGGGCTCGGCTGCCTCAAGGGGTGCCTGTTCACGATCCTCATCCTGTTCGTCGCGAGCTGGCTGGTCTGGGAGCTGAGCCCGTTGCAGGAGTGGATCGGCACCGGCAAGGGCTACTGGGACCAGCTGAGCTCCTGGGTCGGCGAGGCGGCCGGCTGGATCAAGGACCTGGGCGGCAGCGGCAGCTGACCGGCGAGCCTCCGGATCGACGCTCTGGCGCATGAGTCTGGAGATTTGTCGACACCTGGCGGGTGATTTCCGTCTCCGCGGTGAAGGTTGGCTCCACGGACGCGTAGTTTTGGCGGCAACACGCGTCTGTAGGAGCAGTCTTGGCACGGAAGATCGGCAGCCGGTACACCGCGAACCAGATCCTGGGGCGGGGCAGCGCCGGCACGGTGTGGCTCGGCGAGGGGCCGGACGGGCCCGTCGCGATCAAGCTGCTGCGCGAGGATCTGGCGTCCGACCAGGAGCTCGTGGGCCGCTTCGTGCAGGAGCGGACCGCGCTGCTGGGCCTGGAGCACCCGAACGTCGTCTCCGTACGGGACCTGGTCGTCGACGGCAACGACCTCGCCCTGGTCATGGACCTGGTCCGCGGCACGGACCTGCGCACCCGCCTGGAGCGGGAGCGGCGGCTGGCGCCCGAGGCGGCGGTGGCCATCGTGGCCGACGTGGCGGACGGGCTGGCCGCGGCACACGCGGCCGGGGTCGTGCACCGGGACGTCAAGCCGGAGAACGTACTGCTGGACATGCAGGGCCCGCTCGGCCCCGGCGGGTCCCACCCGGCGCTGCTGACGGACTTCGGTGTGGCCAAACTCATCGACTCGCCGAAGCGGAGCCGCGCCACGAAGATCATCGGCACCCCGGACTATCTGGCCCCGGAGATCGTGGAGGGCCTGCCCCCGCGGGCGGCGGTGGACATCTACGCCCTGGCCACCGTGCTGTACGAGCTGCTGGCCGGGTTCACCCCGTTCGGCGGCGGGCACCCCGGCGCGGTGCTGCGCCGGCATGTCACGGAGACGGTGGTCCCGCTGCCCGGCATCCCCGACGAGCTGTGGCAGCTGATCGTGCAGTGCCTGGCCAAGGCACCGGCGTCCCGGCTGCGGGCCTCCGAGCTGGCGGCGCGGCTGAGGGAGCTGCTTCCGATGCTCACCGGCATCCCGCCCCTGGACGTGGACGAACCGGACGACGCCGACCCGGCCCAGGAGCCGCGGGAGGAGGTGCCCGAGCGAACCCCGGCGCCCGGCGGGGACGGCGCGCCACGCCGGGGAGCGGTCCCCCTGGTGCCCGGCGCCAGGCCGGACTCCAACCGGGACACGCACACCTCGATGCGGGTCCCCGCCCCGGACGAGCTGGCCGGCGGCGCGCACGGCACGGCCCGCGCCCCTCGCACACCCGGCGCGCCCCGCCCCGGCTCCGCCCGCAACCGCTCCGCGGCCCGCCGGCGGCGGATCACACTGAGCGTGGCGGGTCTGGTGCTCGTCGCGGCCGTCGGCGCCGGTGCCTGGTGGGCCACGTCCGGCGACGTCCCGGCGAGCGGGCCTCAGGACACGCGGCACTCGGCGCCCTCCACGCCGTGACGGCGGTCACCGCCCGGCCATCCACGCTTGGCGGAGCCGTTACGCTGGATGCGTGGCAGTCGTCGATGTATCCGAAGAGCTCAAGTCCCTCTCCTCGACCATGGAGTCGATCGAGGCCGTTCTGGACCTCGACAAGATGAGGGCAGACATCGCCGTGCTCGAGGAGCAGGCGGCCGCGCCGTCCCTGTGGGACAACCCGGACGAGGCGCAGAAGATCACCAGCAAGCTCTCCCACCTCCAGGCCGAGGTCAGGAAGGCGGAGGCGCTGCGCGGACGGATCGATGATCTCGCCGTGCTGTTCGAGCTGGCCGAGGCCGAGGACGACCCGGACACCCGTGCCGAGGCCGAGACCGAGCTGACCGAGGTCAGGAAGGCGCTGGACGAGATGGAGGTCCGCACCCTCCTCTCCGGCGAGTACGACGCGCGCGAGGCCCTGGTCAACATCCGCGCCGAGGCCGGTGGCGTGGACGCCGCCGACTTCGCCGAGCGGCTGCAGCGCATGTACCTGCGCTGGGCCGAGCAGCACGGCTACAAGACCGAGGTCTACGAGACGTCGTACGCGGAGGAGGCCGGCATCAAGTCGACCACCTTCGCCGTGCAGGTGCCCTATGCCTACGGCACCCTCTCCGTCGAGCAGGGCACCCACCGGCTCGTCCGCATCTCCCCCTTCGACAACCAGGGGCGGCGGCAGACCTCCTTCGCCGGTGTGGAGATCCTCCCGGTCGTCGAGAAGTCCGACCACGTCGAGATCGACGAGTCCGAGCTGCGCATCGACGTCTACCGGTCCTCGGGCCCCGGCGGCCAGGGCGTGAACACGACCGACTCCGCGGTCCGCATCACCCACCTTCCGACCGGCATCGTCGTCTCCTGTCAGAACGAGCGCTCCCAGATCCAGAACAAGGCCACGGCGATGAACGTCCTCCAGGCCAAGCTGCTGGAGCGGCGCCGGCAGGAGGAGCAGGCCAAGATGGACGCCCTCAAGGGAGACGGCGGAAACTCCTGGGGCAACCAGATGCGCTCCTACGTCCTGCACCCGTACCAGATGGTCAAGGACCTGCGCACCGAGTTCGAGGTCGGCAACCCGGAGGCCGTGTTCAACGGCGAGATCGACGGGTTCCTGGAGGCCGGAATTCGCTGGCGCAAGCAGCAGGAGCAGGCTGCGAAGTAACTTTGTCGACAAGGCAACTGCCGCCTCCGGGGCGGCAGTTGCCTTTTTCGTTGCCGGAAGTCCGGGTTTTGCATCACGCTCACATCGCTCTACGTCCCGCAAAGAGCGCGTACCAGGGCATCTCGTACGCAACGGCCTTGACGTTGCTTTGAATTATGGGAAGGGTGAAGCGTGGCATGCGCATCTCTGGGGCGCATGTGAACCGGGGGGCTTCATCGTTCAGCGACCTCCGTCGATCACTGCCCCGAGCGCGGCCTCACAGACGATTCGGTTACTGGGGGTAGCAACCATATGACGAAGAAGACGCGGATCCGGGTCGCGCGGATAGCCGCCGGCGCCGTGATCGCGGCCGGCGCCTCGCTGACCGCCGCGGGCGTGGCGTCCGCTGCGGGGGGTATCGAGCTCGGGGTGAACACGGACGACGGCACCGTCTCCGCCAAGGTCAACCTCGACGGCGACGACCCCACCTGCGGCATCGCCACCAACCCGGAATGCCCGACCGACCCGGGCGACGGTGACCCGGGCAACCCCGGTGACCCTGGTGACCCCGGTGACCCGGGCAACCCCGGTGACCCGGGCAACCCGGGTGACCCGGGCGACCCGGGTGACCCGGGCAACCCTGGCGATCCTGGTGACCCGGGGAACCCCGGTGACCCCGGTGACCCGGGCGATCCTGGTGACCCGGGGAACCCCGGTGACCCGGGCAACCCGGGTGACCCGGGCGATCCTGGTGACCCGGGCAACCCTGGCGACCCCGGGAACCCGGGCAACCCCGGTGATCCGGGTGATGGTGGCAGCACCCCCAGTAACCCGGGCGGCAACGGCGGTTCCGGCGACAACGGCGGCTCGGACAACAACGGTGGCGGTTCCGGCGACAACGGCGGCCCGGACGACAACGGTGGCGGTTCCGGCGGCGACACCGGCACCACCCCCGACGGCAACACCCCCGCCCCGCAGGACCAGGGCTCCTCGGCCCTGACCGACACCGGTTCCACCACCCCGGCCAACACCGCGCCGCAGGGCAACGGCAAGGAGCTCGCCGAGACGGGTGCCGGGCAGACCGCGTTCCTGCTGATCGGCGCCGCGACGATGATCGCCGGAGGCGTCGGCTTCCGCGTCCTGCCGCGCCTGGTGTCGGGCCGCGGCGGAACCGCCGCCTGAGCGTAGCCGCACCCCCACGGGGCGTACCCGGCATATGACGCCGAAGGGCCCGGAGCGTCGCTCCGGGCCCTTCGCGTGGTCCGATACGCCTCGCGGCCGGCTAAGCCGTCTGGTGCGCCAGCAGCGCCACCGCGGCGATCAGCACCGCCAGCAGCGCGATCAGCGCCATCGGGTTCAGCCCCGCGAAGAAGTTCTCCTGCTGCAGCCGCTCGCGGTTCGCTCGGCACACGGGGCACCGGCCCTCGCTCACGGGCGCCGCGCAGTTCGCGCACACCAGCCGGTCGTACGTCATGCGCTCGCCCTCCTTGCACCGGTTACCTCTACAACGCCCGCGGACACGCGAACGTTCCCCTCCCCACAATGCCAGGTTCCCCGGATTTCAGCTCGGGCTCCCCTCAGGTCCTCCTGAAGCGCCGCTCCTGCCCCGCCGAAGCACAGACAAAACGCACAACTGACCCGCAACCCAGACCGGTGACTGCGCTCGCACACCCGACTCGCGTATGGTCACGCTCATCTACCCCCGGCGACCCGTGGTGCATCCGTGATCCGATTCGACAATGTCTCCAAGGTCTACCCCAAGCAGACCCGCCCCGCCCTCAGGGATGTCTCCCTGGAGGTCGAGAAGGGCGAGTTCGTGTTCCTCGTGGGGTCCTCCGGCTCCGGAAAGTCCACCTTTCTGCGGCTGATCCTCCGCGAGGAGCGGTGCAGTCACGGCCAGGTGCACGTCCTCGGCAAGGACCTCGCGCGCGTCTCCAACTGGAAGGTGCCGCAGATCCGCCGCCAGTTGGGCACGGTGTTCCAGGACTTCCGCCTGCTGCCGAACAAGACGGTCGCCGAGAACGTGGCCTTCGCGCAGGAGGTGATCGGCAAGTCGCGCGGTGAGATCCGCAAGTCGGTGCCGCAGGTGCTCGACCTCGTCGGGCTCGGCGGCAAGGAGGACCGTAGGCCGGGCGAGCTCTCCGGTGGTGAGCAGCAGCGCGTGGCCATCGCGCGGGCCTTCGTCAACCGGCCCAAGCTGCTCATCTGCGACGAGCCCACCGGCAACCTCGACCCGCAGACCTCCGTCGGCATCATGAAGCTGCTCGACCGCATCAACCGGACGGGCACGACCGTGGTGATGGCGACCCACGACCAGAACATCGTGGACCAGATGCGCAAGCGCGTCATCGAGCTGGAGAAGGGCCGCCTCGTCCGCGACCAGGCGCGCGGCGTCTACGGCTACCAGCACTGAAGAGTCCACGTCGGAAAGGCTTGACCAGACGCCATGCGCGCCCAGTTCGTCCTGTCGGAGATCGGTGTCGGTCTCCGCCGCAACCTGACGATGACCTTCGCGGTCGTCGTCTCCGTCGCCCTGTCGCTCGCCCTGTTCGGCGGGTCGCTCCTGATGAGCGACCAGGTCACCAAGATGAAGGGCTACTGGTACGACAAGGTCAACGTCTCGATCTTCCTCTGCAACAAGAGCGACGCCGAGAACGACCCCAACTGCGCCAAGGGCGCCGTCACCGAGGACCAGAAGAAGGCGATCCTCGCCGACCTGAAGAAGATGTCGGTGGTCGAGACGGTCACCTACGAGTCCCAGGACGAGGCGTACAAGCACTACAAGGAGCAGTTCGGCGACTCCCCGCTGGCCAGCTCCCTCACGCCGGACCAGATGCAGGAGTCGTACCGGATCAAGCTGAAGAACCCCGAGCAGTACAAGGTCATCGCCAGCGCCTTCAACGGACGCGACGGCGTCCAGTCGGTCCAGGACCAGAAGGGCATCCTGGACAACCTCTTCGGGCTGCTGAACGGCATGAACTGGGCCGCGCGCGCGGTGATGGCGATGATGCTGGTGGTGGCCCTGATGCTGATCGTGAACACGGTGCGGGTCTCGGCGTTCAGCCGGCGCCGGGAGACCGGGATCATGCGGCTCGTGGGCGCCTCCGGCTTCTACATCCAGGCGCCGTTCATCATGGAGGCCGCCGTCGCCGGACTGATCGGCGGCACGGTGGCGTGCGGATTCCTGGTGACCGCGCGGTACTTCATCATCGACCACGGTCTCGACCTGGCGCACAAGCTCACGCTGATCAACTTCATCGGCTGGGACGCCGTGCTGACCAAGCTGCCGCTCATCCTCGCGACGAGCCTGCTGATGCCCGCGCTCGCCGCGTTCTTCGCGCTGCGCAAGTATCTGAAGGTGTGACACACGCCAAAAGGGCCGTACGGCCAAGCGGACGTACGGCTGTGAGGCGTTGTCCTAGACTCACCGCCATGTCAGGTCGTGACCCGTTCTGTCAGCCCCGCCGCAACCGCGCCGGGGCCACCCTGACACTGGTCTTCGCGGGTGTGCTCGTGGCCGGCGCGGCGACCGGCTCCCTGCCCGGCTCGGTGCCGGACGGCGCCGGACGGAAGTCCTCCGCGCAGGCGGCCGGTTCGACCGAGCTCGAGCCCGCCGGCCACCACGAACAGGTGACGAAGGCGGCCGAGGAGGCCATGGCCGCCGGAAAGTCCCCCATGCAGGCCGCCGAACGGGCCGTCAGCCGCAGCGGCGACCGCTGGGGCGCCGTCTACTCCCAGGGCGACTACGAGGAGTTCCAGGAGGCCCTGGACGGCCAGTACACCGGCGTCGGCCTGTGGGCGCGGCGCGAACGGGACGGCCGTATCGACGTCTCCAAGGTGCAGGCCGGCTCGCCCGCGGCCGAAGCCGGGATCCACCAGGGCGACCGGCTGCGCAGCGTGGACGGCGAGAAGGTGGACGGGCTGCCCGTCACGCAGGTCGTCTCCTTACTGCGCGGCGACGCCGACGACGCGCCCGCGGGCACGGCCGTCACCCTCGGCCTCCAGCGCGGCACGCGCGCGTGGACGCAGACCGTCCGCCGCGCCCGCCTGTCGACGGACCCGGTCACCGAGCGGCGCCTGGCCGACGGGGTGACCGTCATCAAGATCACCGCGTTCGCGAAGGGTGTGGGCGAGAAGGTCCGTACGGCGGTACGCCGGTCGCCCTCGGGCACCGGGATCATCCTGGACCTGCGGGGCAACTCCGGCGGCCTGGTCACCGAGGCCGTCGCTGCCGCCTCCGCCTTCCTCGACGGCGGCCTGGTCGCCACCTACGACGTCGACGGCACGCAGCACGCCCTGCACGCCGGCCTCGGCGGCGACACCGGAAGACCCCTGGTCGCGCTCGTCGACGGCGGCACGATGAGCGCGGCGGAGCTGCTCACCGGCGCCCTTCAGGACCGCGGCCGCGCGGTCGTGGTGGGCTCCCGCACCTTCGGCAAGGGCTCCGTGCAGATGCCGAGCCGGCTGCCCGACGGCTCCGTCGCAGAACTCACGGTCGGGCACTACCGCACGCCTTCGGGCCGCAGCGTGGACGGCCACGGCATCACCCCGGACCTGGACGCGGCCGGCGACGCGCTGGGACGGGCGCGTACGGTCCTCGCGGGCCTGGGCGACGACCCCTCGTGACCGCGCGGACGCCGACCGTATGCGCGGTGCCGGCTGACGCACGCCCCCGATAATCTTTCCCCGCGACCCCTCCGTAGTGCGAAAATGGTGAGCACTATGGCTAAGGAAAAAGGGCGCAAGCTGATCGCGCAGAACAAGAAGGCGCGGCACGACTACCACATCCTCGACACCTACGAGGCCGGCCTGGTCCTCACCGGTACCGAGGTGAAGTCGCTGCGCCAGGGGCGGGCCTCGCTGGTCGACGGCTTCGTGCAACTGGACGCCCACGAAGCGTGGCTGCACAACGTGCACGTGCCCGAGTACAGCCAGGGCACCTGGACCAACCACAGCGCCCGCCGCAAGCGGAAGCTGCTGCTGCACCGGGTGGAGATCGAGAAGCTGGAGTCGAAGTCCCAGGAGACGGGTCACACGATCGTGCCCCTCGCCCTGTACTTCAAGGACGGCCGCGCCAAGATCGAGATCGCGCTGGCTAGAGGCAAGAAGGAGTACGACAAGCGCCAGACCCTGCGCGAGAAGCAGGACCGGCGCGAGGCCGACCGCGCGATGGCGGCGGTGCGCCGCAGGCAGCGCGGCTGAGCCGGGACCGAGCCGGGATCCGGATCGGGCGCCGGGTCGGGAATGTTCCGCTGCCGGGTCGCGTTGTACGTGGTACGAACGCCGTACGACGGCCGGGTGACCGGCGGGAATACGGTGGCGTCGGCGGGCGTTGTTCCGTACGATGGCACCCGCACCTCACGGCAGGTGCGCGCCTTGAAAAATCAACATGGGGATGATCGGTTTCGACAGCGGCTGTCGAAGCAGGGGAAGCGTGTCGAGGAAGCGGCCATGATCTCGTAAACCACAGGCCGAAAAAAATAATCGCCAACACCAAGCGCGATTCCTCCCAGCAGGCCTTCGCCCTCGCTGCCTGATCTCAGGTAGCAGAGCGAGCCTCCTACTAAGGGAGTGTCAGCCCGGGGCTGTTCCCGACCCGGATCCTGGCATCAGCTAGGGGACTAAACCTTGATCCCGGTCACGGGGTGAAGAGGGAAACCACACAGTGACTGAGCCCGTCGGAGACTTGTCCGCGTGATCTCCGGGGCCGAGAAAAGCGAAGCGGACTGCACACGGAGAAGCCCTGGTTCCGCACCGTTGGACGCGGGTTCGATTCCCGCCATCTCCACCAGCTGGAGCTGGGGGCCCGGCCCCCAGACCCCGCACCCCATGTGGGCAAGGCCCCGTCGCTTCCGAGCGACGGGGCCTTCGTCATGCCCACGACGGAGGTGCGGGCGACCGCGTGACCGCCGGGGTCACCCGGTCCGTCGGGTGAGGGAGATCAGCAACGCCACCGCCGCCGCGGCCACCGGCACCCCGTAAGCCGCCGTCGGGGACAGGTGCTCCACCGCCCAGCCGCCGGTCGCGCTGCCGCAGCCGATGCCGCCGAGGAGGCCCGTCACCGCCAGGGTCATGCCCTCGTTGAGGTGGCCCTCGGGGGTGCGCTGCTGGACCAGGGTCATGTTGGTGACCATGGTGGGCGCCGTCGCCGTACCGGCGACGAGCAGGGCACCCGACAGCAGCAGGAGGGAGCCGGTCAGGGCGGCGGCCAGCAGGGGCAGCGTCATGAGAGCCGTCATCGCCGCCACACACCACCGCAGCCGCCGCCCGGCCGGTCCCGCCGGCCGCAGCAGCCCGTACACCAGACCCGCCACGCACGACCCGGCCGCCTGGAGCCCGAGCGCCACGCCCGCCACCGACCGGTGCCCCTGGGCGTCCGCGAACGCCACCGTGACCACCTCCATGGCCCCGAACACCGCCCCCATGGCGAGACACACCGCGAGCTGCGCCGGCATGCCCGGGGCGCGCAGGGGTGCCTTCGCCCGGGACGACAGCGGCCGGGGCGGCGGCTCCGTCGAGCGCTGGGCGGCGAACAGCAGCACGCCGGTGAGCAGCAGCGCCGCGCCGGTCAGCGTCCCGGCCTCCGGGAAGACCGTGCCGCACAGGAAGGCCGCGAGGACCGGTCCGAGCATGAAGCACAGCTCGTCGGCCGCCTGCTCGAAGGAGTTCGCGGTGTGCAGGGCCTCGGGGTCGCCCTTGAGCAGGTGGGCCCAGCGGGCGCGGGACATCCCGCCGGTGTTGGGGGTGGTCGCGGTGGCGGCGTAGGCGGCGAAGAGGGTCCAGTCCGGGGCGTCGTAGTGCACGCACAGCACCAGGGCCAGGCTGCCCAGCACCGCGCAGACGGTGGCGGGCACGGCGGTGCGTGCCTGGCCGTGGCGGTCGACCAGCCGCGCGATCCAGGGCGCGGTCACCGCGGTCGCCGCCAGGCCGGTGGCGGTCACGGCACCGGCGAGGGCGTACGAGCCGCGGGCCCCGGCGATCATGACGACCGCGCTCACGCCGAACATGCCCGAGGGCAGCCGGGCTATGAGGTTCCCGGCGGTGAAGGCGCGGGCGCCGGGGAGGGCGAAGAGACGGCGGTAGGGATTGCCCGACGCCGGAGCGGTCGCGGCGGGCACGGCTCGTTCGGTCGTTCCGGTGGGCGGCCCGGGGGTCGCTTCGGTGTTCGTCGCTGGCATGTCCCCCACCGTCGCGCGCGGTGGATCACCTGGTCCAACACCTTGTCGGTGCCGATTCACGCACTCACGTTGTAAGTTCACCGCATGCCCGACCTGCCCGGCCGCCGCCCCCTGGATCTCCGCCTGCTGCGCGCCTTCCTCGCCGTCGCCGAGGAGCTGCACTTCACCCGCGCCGCCGCCCGGCTGTACGTGGCCCAGCAGGCACTCAGCCGCGATGTACGGCGGCTGGAGCGGGAGTTGGGTGCCGAGCTGTTCGTGCGGACGACCCGGCTGGTGACCCTGACCGCCGACGGCGAGCGGCTGCTGCCGTACGCGCGCCGGGTGCTGGACGCCCAGGACGAGTTGCTGGCCGCCTTCGGGCAGGCCCGCCCGCTGCTCGTCGACCTGAACTCGCCGGGCCTGGCCACCGGCCGCCGCGTGCTCCAGCGGGCCCGTGAACTCGCCCCGGAGCACGAGATCATGGCCCGTTTCGAGAGCGGCCTGACGGGCGCGGCGGCCGAGCTGCTGGCGGGCCGCCTGGACGCCTCCTTCGGCCGGTACGCGGGCCTGGACCCGGCGCTGCGGTCCCTGCTGGACCATCAGTTCGTGCGGTACGAGCCGATGGCGGTCGTCCTGCCCGAGGACCACCCGCTGGCCCCGCTGCCCCAGGTGCCGCTGGCCGCGCTGGAGGGCGAGACCGTGTACGCGGGCGCCGGGAACCCGCGCACCCCGGAGTGGACCGATCTCGCGCACCGCCTGTTCGACGGCCGGGGCATCGCGGTCGCGCCGCCGGCTCCGCTGGCCGTCGGGGTCGAGGAGTTCGAGCGGCTGATGGCCAAGACCGGCCACCCGGTGCTCGCGGTGGTCGGCTTCCCGCCCCTGCCCCGGACCGTCGTACGGCCGCTCGTCGACCCGGTTCCGCTGTCACCGGTGTCACTCGTGTGGCGCAGGGGACTGGTGCATCCCGCGTTCGACGCCCTGCGACGCGCGGCGGCGGAACTGGCGGCACGTGAAGGATGGTTCCGGCGACCCGAAACAGGATGGATTCCAGCCATTGACGAATCAGCGGCGAATCGGTCAATTCCGTTCACCATTGATCTTCACGATTCCTGACGACCTCCGCGGGCGTACGTTCGTGACCGCCGAGCACGGTGGGACAACGGGGGCGCTCGGGCAGGTGGGGGCCTGTTCCGGCGACGTGGGGCTCGGAGTCGAACGCGCACCCGGAAGACTCCCGTGGGGGAAGCTACGTGCGCGTGAACAAGGGGCCGGAAGAGGCCCAACCCGAATGGCCCGCGGCCGCGTCCGCGACCGGAGCGGTGCCCGCCGCCGAAGACGACGGCGGCGGTGACGCCGGTGAGGACGCCCAGACGTTCCCGGAGACCGGCACCGGCCGTGCGCTGCGGGTCGAGGACCCGTGGGAGGAGCCCGGACACGACGGCTCCGACCCGGGCGAGCTGACCGTCCGCCTCGACCGTGTCGAGGGCAGTCCGGACGACACGGGCACCTCCCGCGACCCGGACGGCCGCGAGGGCGGCGGCTCCGAGGGACCCGTCTTCGTCGACGCGTCGGGCCGCCGCAGCCGGCGGTTCCGCCGGTTCGGCATGGCGGTGGGGCTCGCCTGCGCGGTCTACGCCGTCGTCATCGTCGTCACCCTCCTCTCGGGCAACTCCGACGCCCCCTGGTTGCCGGTGCCCGGACAGGCCGACGACCGGCCGGCCGGCAAGGTCGACACCTCCCCGGTGCCCTCGGAACCGGTACGACCGCCCGGCACGGGAGGCGGCGTCGCCGTACCAGGAGTGCCGGGCGTATCGGGGGTGCCGAACGTGCCGGGGATCTCCGCGTCGGCCTCCGGCTCCGGCAAGCCGTCCGCGGGCCCCGGTGCCACGGCGCCCCAGTCCTCCGCCGGTCCGCTCCGGCCGGGAGCCTCGGCCTCTCCCGGGCCGAGCGGCACGGCGAGCGGCGGGCCCAAGCCGCCCGGTGCCGGCGGTTCGACCGGACCCGTCGTCGGTCCGACCCCGCCGTCGGCCTCCACCTCACCCGACCCGACACCCAGCGGCAGCGGTGGCGCGTCCTCGTCCGACCCGTCGCCGTCCTCCGGCGGAGGCGGCGGCGGGAGCACGAGCGGCTCCGGACCTGGTTCCGGAACGGTCGCGGAGGGGCCGGGCTCCCCGGTGCCCGTGACGAGCGAGCCGGCACCGGGAACCAGCGGGGGACCGGGCCCGACGACGGCACCCGGACCCACCTCCGCGCCGGGTCCCGCCGGGACCTCCGGCGCCTCCGGCGATGCGTCGGCCCCGGCGTCCACGGGGAACCTCGCCTGATGGCGGCCCGCATCCGTCGCGGCGACGCACGCCGCCCCGCCGACCACCGCCCCGCCGACCGCCCCGCCGACCGCCGGGCCGCTGCCGGGCGCCGTCCTGCCGCCCGCCGTCCCGCGGCGCGCAACCGTCCTGCCGCGCGCCTGCCCCTGCGCCACCTGCTGCCCACGCTCGTGCTGGCCGCGCTGATGGCGATGCTGATGCTGCGCGGCTATGTGCACAGCGAGATCCTGGCCGACCACCGCATCCGCCCCGAGGCCGCCACCGACAAGGTGCCGGAGAAGATCCTCGACGGCGGCCCGGTCATCGACACCCGCGGCGGACGGGCGACCAGCCTGCGCGTGCCCGACCACCGCCTGGTCCTCACCTTCGACGACGGCCCCGACCCGGCCTGGACGCCGAAGGTGCTGGACGTGCTCAAGAAGCACCACGCCCACGCGGTCTTCTTCGTCACCGGCACCATGACCTCCCGCTACCCGGACCTGGTCAGGCGCATGGTGGCCGAGGGCCACGAGGTGGGCCTGCACACCTTCAACCACCCCGACCTCTCCTACCAGTCCTACAAGCGCATCGACTGGGAGCTGTCGCAGAACCAGCTGGCCATCACCGGCGCGGCCGGCGTGCGGACCTCGCTGTTCCGGCCGCCGTACTCCTCCTTCGCCGACGCCATGGACAACCGGTCCTGGCCGGTGACCGAGTACATCGGCAGCCGCGGCTACATCACCGTGGTCAACACCGTCGACAGCGAGGACTGGCAGAAGCCGGGCGTCGACGAGATCATCCGGCGGGCCGCCCCGAAGGGCGGCAAGGGCGCGATCGTGCTGATGCACGACTCCGGTGGCGACCGCCACCAGACCGTGCAGGCACTGGACCGCTACCTGCCCGAACTCCAGGCGCGCGGCTACCGGTTCGACAACCTCACCGAGGCACTCGGCGCGCCCAGCGCGCTCACCCCGGTCACCGGACCCGACCTGTGGAAGGGCAAGGCCTGGATCTTCCTGGTCCAGGCCGCCGACGGCATCACCGGCGGCCTGGGCATCTGCCTGGCGCTGGTCGGCGGGCTGGTCATCGCACGCTTCGCCCTGATGCTTCTGCTCTCCGGCGCGCACGCCCGCCGGGTGCGCCGCCCCGGCTTCCGCTGGGGAGAGCCGGTGACCGAACCGGTGTCGGTGCTGGTGCCGGCGTACAACGAGGCCAAGTGCATCGAGAACACGGTCCGTTCCCTGATGGCGAGCGAGCACCCGGTCGAGGTCGTGGTGGTGGACGACGGCTCGGTCGACGGCACCGCGGACATCGTCGAGGCCATGAACCTGCCCGGCGTACGGGTCGTGCGCCAGCCCAACGCGGGCAAGCCGGCCGCCCTCAACCGCGGTATCGCGCACGCCTCGCACGACCTGATCGTGATGATGGACGGCGACACCGTCTTCGAACCGTCCACCGTCCGCGAGCTCGTCCAGCCCTTCGGCGACCCACGGGTCGGCGCGGTGGCCGGCAACGCCAAGGTCGGCAACCGGAACTCGCTGATCGGCGCCTGGCAGCACATCGAGTACGTGATGGGCTTCAACCTCGACCGCCGCATGTACGACACCCTGCGCTGCATGCCGACGATCCCGGGCGCGGTCGGGGCGTTCCGGCGGTCCGCCCTGAAGCAGGTCGGCGGCATGAGCGACGACACGCTCGCCGAGGACACCGACATCACCATGGCGCTGCACCGCGCCGGCTGGCGGGTGGTGTACGCCGAGAACGCCCGCGCCTGGACCGAGGCACCCGAGTCGGTCCAGCAGCTGTGGTCCCAGCGCTACCGCTGGTCCTACGGCACCATGCAGGCGATCTGGAAACACCGCCGCGCCCTGCTGGACCGCGGGCCGTCCGGCCGCTTCGGCCGCGTGGGCCTGCCGCTGGTGTCCGTGTTCATGGTGGTGGCCCCGCTGCTCGCACCCCTGATCGACATCTTCCTGCTGTACGGCGTGGTCTTCGGCCCGACGCAGAAGACGATCCTGGCCTGGCTGGGCGTCCTGACCATCCAGGCGACCTGCGCGGCGTACGCCTTCCGCCTGGACCGCGAACGCATGACCCACCTGATCTCCCTGCCGCTCCAGCAGATCCTCTACCGCCAGCTGATGTACGTCGTCCTGCTCCAGTCCTGGATCACCGCACTGACCGGCGGCCGGCTGCGCTGGCAGAAGCTGCGCCGCACGGGCGTGGTGGAGGCACCCGGCGGACCGGCATCGCGCGAGCGCGTGAGGGCGACCACCGAGCTGTCCGAGGCGACCCGCACCTTCGAGGCGACGGAGACCTTCGAGACGACCGGGACCTTCGAGACGACCGATCGGAGGCCGGTGGCATGACGCAGGCCCTCGCCCCGGAGAACGCGGCCGGCCGCAAACCGGCCGGCGGCCGGGACCGCTACCTGGACCTCCTGCGCGCCCTCGCCCTGCTCCGGGTGGTCCTCTACCACGTCTTCGGCTGGGCCTGGCTGACGGTGCTGTTCCCGTCGATGGGCGTGATGTTCGCGCTGGCGGGCTCCCTGATGGCACGCTCGCTGGACCGCCCGGCGGCAAGCGTGATCAAGGGCAGGCTCAGAAGGCTCCTGCCGCCGCTGTGGGCGTTCGGCGCGATCCTCCTGCCCCTGATGCTGGCGGCCGGCTGGAACCCGGTGAAGGACCCCGACATCGGCGGCGCGGCCGGCCTGGTGAAGCTCCTGACCTACGTCGTCCCGGTGGGCGCCCCGCCGTACCCCGAGCACCTGGGCTCCGACTCCGGCCTGCTGGACGCGACCTGGGCGGACGACGCGGCGGGTCCGCTGTGGTACCTGCGGGCGTATCTGTGGTTCGTCGTGGCGTCACCCCTGCTGCTGCGGGCGTTCCGCCGCGCCCCGTGGCCGACCCTGCTCGCCCCGCTCGCCCTGACCGCGGTGGTCGGCACCGGCCTGGTGACGATCCCCGGCGAGACGGGTGACGCGGTGACGGACTTCGCGGTCTACGGCGGCTGCTGGATCCTGGGCATCGCCCACCACGAGGGACTGCTGCGGAGGATCCCCCGCTATGCGGCGGTCTCGTTCTCATCCGTGCTGATGGCCTTCGCGCTGTGGTGGGCGTCCGGCCACCAGGGCCCCGACGGCTGGGACCTGAACGACATCCCGCTCGCCCAGGCGACCTGGTCCTTCGCGGTCGTCGTGATCCTGCTCCAGTACTCCCCGTCCTGGCAGCGGTTCCCCGCCCGGCTGCGCCGCTGGGAGCCGCTGATCACCCTCGCCAACAACCGTGCGGTCACGATCTACCTCTGGCACAACCTGCTCATCGCCCTCACCGTCCCCCTCCTCGACCAGGCCTACAATCTGCCCTTCCTGCGGGGCGACCGCGCGTCGGCGTTCCTGGACTCGACCTACGGCCTGTGGATGTTCGTCCTGGTGTGGCCGCTGATCGCCGCCGCGATCCTCGCCTTCGGCTGGATCGAGGACCTGGCGGCGAAACGGAGGCCACGGCTGTGGCCGAGCGGGAGGGGGGCCGCCCGTCCCCGGCACCACCTCTCATCCCCGCCCGCCCCGCGGTGAGAGCAACGTTCCCTGTCGGTCACCCACAGCCACAGCGCGGAAACGCCGTCTTCCTACCTTCGGGAGGCAGCCACTGAACGCATCCCAGCGCACCGCACCGTGGAGGACTCATGACAGCCAGCCGCAGTCCCAGCCGCAGCCGTTGGATCGAGGCCTGGGATCCGGAGGACGAGGTCTTCTGGGAGGAGAAGGGCGCCGGGATCGCCAACCGGAACCTGTTCTTCTCCGTGCTCTCCGAGCACATCGGGTTCTCGGTGTGGACGCTGTGGTCCGTGCTGGTGCTGTTCATGGGGCCCGAGTACGGGCTGAGCCCCGCCGACAAGTTCCTGCTCACCTCCATGGTGACGCTGGTGGGGGCCGTGGTCCGGGTGCCGTACACCTTCGCGGTGGCCGTCTTCGGCGGACGGAACTGGACGATCATCTCGGCCGGTCTGCTGCTCGTGCCGACCGTGGCAGCCTTCACGGTCATGGAGCCCGGCACCTCCTTCTCCACCTTCCTCTGGGTGGGGCTGCTCGCCGGCATCGGCGGGGGCAACTTCGCCTCCTCCATGACCAACATCAACGCCTTCTTCCCGATGCGCAGGAAAGGGTGGGCGCTCGGGCTGAACGCCGGGGGCGGCAACGTAGGCGTGGCGACGATCCAGCTGGTGGCCCTGGCCGTCATCGGGGCGAGCGGCGGGCCGCGTGTGCTGCTCGGGATCTACATTCCGCTGATCGTCGTCGCCGCCGTGCTCGCCGCGCTGTTCATGGACAACCTCGCCACCGTGAAGAACGACACCGGTGCCGCCGTGGACGCCGCCAAGGACGCCCACACCTGGATCATGTCGTTCCTCTACATCGGGACGTTCGGGTCCTTCATCGGCTACAGCTTCGCCTTCGGGCAGGTGCTGACGAACCAGTTCGGGCGCACGCCGCTGCAGGCCACGTACCTCACCTTCATCGGGCCGCTGCTCGGCTCCCTGATCCGGCCCGTCGGCGGCCGGCTCGCCGACCGCTACGGCGGGGCGAGGATCACCCTGTGGAACTACGTCGTCATGGCCGCCGCCACCATGGTCCTCGTCGTCGCGAGCATGCAGAAGTCGCTGTCGCTGTTCGTCGCCGCGTTCGTCGTGCTGTTCTCGCTCACCGGGATCGGCAACGGGTCGACCTACAAGATGATCCCCGGGATCTTCCAGACCAAGGCCCTGGCCGAGGGGCTGGAGGGTGAGGCGGCCGTGGCGTACGGGCGGCGGCTGTCCGGGGCCTCCATGGGCCTCATCGGAGCCATGGGAGCGCTCGGCGGCGTCGGCATCAACCTCGCCTTCCGGCAGTCGTTCCTCTCCTACGGCTCCGGAACCGGCGCCTTCGTCGCCTTCCTCGTCTTCTACGGTGTGGCCTTCGCCGTCACCTGGGCCGTATACCTTCGCCGCCCGGCGGGGCAGGCTGTGTCTACGGTGGCAGCGGAGACGAAGCCGCAGCTCAGCTACGCCGAGGTGTGACGTAACACCGGTGCAATGAAGCCGAACCGAGCCCGTCATGCGCCGTTGACAGGCTCGGTGGCGGCGTGCCGGTCAGCTAGGAGAGCGAGCACATGTACGACGAAGAGCACCAGGCCGAACGGTCCGAGCACGGGCCGCTCGCCGGATTCACCGTGGGCGTGACCGCCGCGCGCCGGGCCGACGAGCTGGGCGCCCTCCTCCAGCGGCGCGGTGCCACCGTCCTGCACGCGCCCGCCCTGCGCATCGTTCCGCTCGCCGACGACGGGGAGCTCCTCGCCGCCACCAAGGAGATCATCGACCAGGTGCCCGGCGTGGTGGTCGCCACCACCGCGATCGGCTTCCGCGGCTGGGTGGAGGCGGCCGAGGGGTGGGGACTCGGCGAGGCGTTGCTGGCCCGGCTGCGCCAGACCGAGCTGCTGGCACGCGGGCCCAAGGTGAAGGGCGCGATCCGGGCGGCCGGGCTGAGCGAGGAGTGGTCGCCCTCCTCGGAGTCCATGGCCGAGGTGCTCGACCGGCTGCTGGAGCAGGGTGTGGACGGGCGCCGGGTGGCCGTGCAGCTGCACGGCGAACCACTGCCGGGGTTCGTGGAGGCGCTGCGCGCCGGGGGAGCGGAGGTGGTCCCGGTACCGGTGTACCGCTGGCTGCCCCCGGAGGACCCCGGTCCGCTGGACCGCCTGCTGGACGCCGCCGTCTCCCGTGGCCTGGACGCGCTCACCTTCACCAGCGCACCGGCCGCCGCGTCCCTGCTGGCGCGGGCCGAGGTGCGGGGGCTGCTGCCCGAGCTGCTGACCGCGCTCGGCCACGACGTGCTGCCGGCGTGCGTCGGCCCCGTCACCGCGGTGCCGTTGCAGGCGCACGGCATCGACACCGTGCAGCCGGAACGGTTCCGGCTGGGGCCGCTGGTGCAGTTGTTGTGCCACGAACTGCCGGGACGGGCACGGGCGTTGCCGATCGCCGGGCACCGGGTGGAGATCCGGGGCCACGCGGTGCTGGTGGACGAGGACCTGAAGCCGGTGCCGCCGGCCGGCATGGCGCTGCTGCGGGCGCTCGCCCGGCGGCCGGGCTGGGTCGTCTCCCGAGCCGACCTCCTGCGCGCGCTGCCGGGTACGGGCCGGGACGAGCACGCGGTGGAGACCGCGATGGCCCGCCTGCGCACGGCGCTCGGCACCCCGAAACTGATCCAGACGGTGGTCAAGCGCGGCTACCGGCTGGCCCTGGACCCGGCGACCGAGGAGAAGTACGCACAGGCGTAGGGGCTCAGCCGCGGGCTCCCGCTCATGGGTACGTCCCCTGGTGGCACGCCACGGACAACGGCGTGGCGTCCCGGCGCCCGCCCACCTCGAACCACAGCAGCTTCCCGGCGCCCCGGTCCAGCGGGCTGTCGCGGAGCGACCAGCTGCCCCAGGAGTCGGCGTACTCCTGCACCAGACCCAGCCCCCGCCCGCCTTCGGCTTCCGCCGGGGCGGGCGTGACCCGATCCCAGGGCGGCTCCCCGAAGGGCGCGGGGATACGCGGATGGCTGTCCCACACCCCGACCCGCAACCGGCCGTCCGCGAGGGCGGTCAGCCGCAGGGAGGCGGGGCCCTTCGTGTGCCGATAGGCGTTGGTGACCAGCTCGGAGGCCAACAGCTCCACGGGGTCGAGGAGTTCTTGTCTGCCGTGGCTGCTGAGAGCCGCCCGTACGGTCATACGTGCGACGCGTGCCGCGCGGGGATCATGCGGCAGGCGAAGGGCGTACACCCAGGTGTCGGACGGGGATACGGTGCCCATGGAAACCTCCAGCGAGAGAAGGGACTCGGGCTCGCTCAACCACTCCGCCCGGCGGTGGCTCTGCCTGGGGAGGTGCGCTTCCGGCTTACAGGTTCGTGGAGTTGAGCGGGACGCGATTACCGTAGGGCAGCTGGTTAGATGCATCTAACGGAATGCGTAGGATCCGTCCATTCTTCACTCGTGTGAGGGAGCGTTGCGCCGCGTCGCGGCCAGGAAGGAGACGCCGTGCCGCCCACCAACAGCCCGACGCTTCGGCAGCGACGGCTGGGCACAGAGCTGCGCAAGCTCCGGGAACGAGCGGGGCTCACCGCCACCAGCGCCGCCGAGCTGCTGGGCGTCAACCAGGCGCGCGTCAGCATGATCGAGACCGGCCGCACGCCCATCAGCGCCGATCGGGTGCGCTCCATGGCGCACCTCTACGACTGCTCGGACGGGGCGCTCATCGACGCCCTTGCCGCGATGACGGGAAAACGCACCCGCGGCTGGTGGGAGGAGTACCGCGAGCACGTGCCGGTCGCACTGATCGATCTCGCCGAGCTGGAGCATCACGCCTCCGCGCTGCGAGTGGCACTGATGATCCACATCCCGGCGCTGCTGCAGACCACCGACCATGCCCGTGCCATCTTCCGGTCGGCAGCGCCGCCGATGCGGCAGTACGAGATCGAGTACCGTCTCACGCATCGCATGAAGCGGCAGGGCGTTCTGCACAGGTCGGATCCGCCCCCGTACGCGGCGATCATCCACGAAGCGGCGCTCCGCATGAACTTCGGCGGCTCCGCCGTAGCGCGCGGCCAGCTCAAGCACCTGCTGGGCATGAGTGAATTGCCGCACGTCACCGTGCGCGTGATCCCTTTCGGTGCGGACCATTTCCCGACCACCGGCCAACCCTTCGACTACGTCGAGGGCCCTGTCCCGCAGCTCGACACCATCCAGTTGGACTCACACCACGGCGCCTGCGAATTCATCGACGCCGAAGCCCAGTTGAACAAGTACCGGGCGGTGCTGAACCGTATGGAGGCTTGCGCGCTCAACCCCGCCGTGACGCGCGACTTCATCCACCAACGCATCCAGGACCTGAAGGAGTAACCATGCCGACCCTCTGCTGGCAGAAGTCCACCTACAGCCCCGACGGCTCGAACTGCGTCGAGATAGCCACCACGCCCACCACCATCCACATCCGAGACTCCAAGACCCCCACCGCGCCCCACCTCACCGTCACCCCCTCCGCATGGGCGGACTTCCTCTCGCCGGTACGGGGGGTTCCGGACGCGGGAGCGGGCAGGCACTGTGGGAGGTGAAGGTTCCCTGTCCTAGGCGGTGGCAGGCACATGACACTGGGTACGGCCACGGTCCCGTACGAGCTGCGCTTCGACGCCGGGCGGATCTGCCTGGATCTCCTCGCCACCACCCATCCCGGCGAACGCCTGGACTCCCCGCCCGCGCTGTGTGCCTGGATCACCGGCTCGGGACTGGTGCCGCCGGGTACGGCGCTGACGCACACCGACGCCTCCTGGGCACCCCGCTTCCACGGACTGAGGGACGACGTGGGGAAGTTGGTGCGCGCGCACCTCGCGGGGGACGCCCGTCCCCACGATCTCGCGCTCGCCCGCCTCAACGACCTCGCCCGCCCCGCACCGCCCGCTCCCCGCGCCGTACGCGACACGGACGGGACGCTGGTGCGCGCGCTGGCCGGCCCGCCCGAGTGCGCCGCGCTGCTCGCGGCCGTCGCCAGGGACGCCCTGGACCTGCTCACGGACCCCGTGGCCCGGGCGGCCCTGCGCCAGTGCGCGGGCGACAACTGCCCGATCGTGTACCTGGACACCTCTCGTGGCCGCAGGAGGCGCTGGTGCTCCAGCGAGGTCTGCGGCAACCGCGAACGAGTGGCCCGCCACCGCCGCCGCGCGGCCCTCGCCCGCGCCTGAGAGGCCCTCCGCGCCCCAGAGACGCGCCGGCCGCGCTGGTTGCGTGCGCTGTGCGTCGCCGCCGTGGGGCGAGGGCCGACCCATCGCAGTCCGGCTTCCGCGACGCCGGCCCGGCCTGCTAGGGAGCCACCGCCACGCTCGGTCCTGGGCAAGCCGGAAGTTCCGGCTTGCCCAGGTGATCCCGGCCGGTGACCTCGCCGCCGTCACCGGCGTCGAACTCCGCGAGCCGTCGCGGCCCGGTGGTCCGCTCGCGGCCGAGATGGCGGGGCTGCTGTGGAAGTGCCGGCGTCTGACCGCGGCTCAGGTGGGGCGTGTGGGCGACGAAGCCGAATCGATGCTCGTAGCCGTGCCCGACGATGCCCCCGTCGAAGACTGGAATCGCGTCCGTCACCGCCGCGGGAGATGGTGGGGTGCGCCGAGGCGGTGAGGGGCAGCCCGCCTCGGTGGTCGTGCCCAGCCGCGTGTGATTTGGGCAACACATCGTTTGGGTGCCGGGGTGAGCGGGCAGCACGGCTCGCCTCATCGGTGTGGCGGAAACGTAAAGGACGGGTGGGGGGAATGTGCCCTCATGTCCTCCCTCGTCAGGTCGCCCGGAAGAAAACCGTGGGCTCGCTTTGAACGCGGGGCGTTCCGTATCCGTACCCGTGCACGAGCGACCGACTGGGGGAACCCCCGGACACCGGAGGTGGGCGTGCGCAAGGATGCGGCCGTGGCCAATGAACGTGGATCGAGGGCCCGACATCGCATGTCCTCACAGCCCTCGGAACCTGACGAGGAGCTGATGCGCGCGCTGTACCGCGAGCACGCCGGACCCTTGCTCGCGTACGTCCTCAGGCTGGTCGCCGGAGACCGGCAGCGTGCCGAGGACGTGGTGCAGGAGACGCTCATCCGTGCCTGGAAGAACGCCGGCCAGCTCAATCGAGCGACCGGTTCGGTACGCCCCTGGCTGGTGACGGTCGCCCGGCGCATCGTCATCGACGGCCACCGCAGCCGGCAGGCCCGGCCGCAGGAGGTCGATCCGTCGCCGCTGGAGGTCATCCCCGCGGAGGACGAGATCGACAAGGCGCTGTGGCTCATGACGCTGTCGGACGCGCTCGACGACCTGACGCCGGCCCACCGGGAGGTCCTCGTCGAGACGTACTTCAAAGGGCGTACCGTCAACGAGGCGGCCGAGACGCTGGGCATCCCCAGCGGCACCGTCCGCTCCCGGGTGTTCTACGCCCTGCGTTCGATGAAGCTGGCTCTGGAGGAGCGGGGGGTGACGGCGTGATGAGCATCTACGGGGGAAACCAGGGATTCGGCCCGGGTGGTTCGGGTATGTCAGGGTCCATGCAGGGATCACCGGCCCCGAACGAGCACGAGACCGTCGGCGCCTACGCCCTCGGAATCCTCGGCGACGCCGAGGCAACCGCTTTTGAGGCACACCTCGCCACCTGCGAGTGGTGCGCCCAGCAGCTCGACGAGCTGGCCGGGATGGAGCCGATGCTGGCCGCGCTCGCGGACCTGCCGGGCGCCGGCAGCCCCGCGATCGGCGAGTCCCTGTCGGCGAAGCCCAGTCCGCGGCTGGTGGAGAAACTGGTCGACGAGGTCTCCGAGCACCGCGCCCGGAAGCGCCGCAAGGGCTTCTACCTGGTCGCGGCGGCCGCGGCACTGATCATCGGCGGCCCGCTGACGGTGTACGCGGTCAGCGGTTCGGACGGCGGCTCCACGCCCACGGTCGCCGCGAGCCCCGTGAAGGCCGCCTTCGACACCATGTCCGACAAGGTGACGGCCACCGATCCGGCCACGCACGTCACCGCGACCGTTGCCCTGGAGAAGAAGGACTGGGGGACCAACGCGGTCCTGCAGCTGAAGAACGTGACCGGCCCCGAGCGCTGCTCGCTCATCGCCGTCGGCAAGAACGGCGAGCGGGAGACCATCACGTCCTGGTCCGTTCCCGGCTGGGGCTACGGCGTTCCGAACGCCAAGACCGAGGAGGCCAAGAACCCCCTCTACATCCGCGGTGGCGCGGCCTTCCAGCCGAACCAGATCGATCACTTCGAGGTCATGACCTTCGACGGCAAGCGACTGGTCCAGGTGGACGCCTAGCGAACAGCCCAAGAGGTGCCCGGGCCGCCGCCCGGCTTCCGCCGACGGGTCCCCTTCGCGTACGGTTGACGGCTGCCCAGCACGTCAGAAGGGGGCCCGGTGGCCGCTCAGGCTCAACAGGATTCCGCGGTCGAATCGGTTCACGGCGCAGCGCGGGACGCCGCGCGGGACGCCGCGCACGACTCCATGCGCGAGCGGGAGATCCGCGGCGAACAGGAACACCTGGACCGGGTGTACCGCCGGCTCGAGGAGAAGATCCACGAGGCGGAGTTCCTCATGCACGACGCGGCCAAGCGCGGCCAGGTCGGCACCCCCGGCGCGCTCGCCGAGCGTGACGCGCAGGTCTTCCGCGCGGGCATCCACCTCAACCGGCTGAACAACGAGTTCGAGGACTTCCTCTTCGGCCGTATCGACCTGCTCCCCGGCAAGGACGGCAAGAAGGGGCCCGACGGCGCGTACACCGCCGTGGAGCCCGCCGAGGGCGCGGTGCGCGAGGACAACACCGCCGACATCGCCGAGACGCTGCACATCGGCCGGATCGGCGTCCTCGACGAGGACTACTCCCCGCTCGTCATCGACTGGCGGGCGCCGGCCGCCGCCCCCTTCTACCGCTCCACCCCGGTCGACCCCGGCCGGGTCGTGCGCCGCCGAGTGATCCGCTCCAAGGGGCGGCGCGTGCTCGGCGTCGAGGACGACCTGATGCGGCCCGAGCTGACGGCCTTCCTGGACAGCCGCGAGCTGCCCGTGATCGGCGACGGCGCGCTGATGGCCGCGCTCGGCCGCGCCCGCACCCACACCATGCGGGACATCGTCGCCTCCATCCAGGCGGAGCAGGACCTGGTCATCCGCGCGCCCGCCGCCTCGGTGACGTACGTCGAGGGCGGCCCGGGCACGGGCAAGACGGCGGTCGCCCTGCACCGGGCGGCCTACCTGCTCTACCAGGACCGGCGCCGGTACGCGGGCGGCATCCTGATCGTCTCGCCGACCCCGCTCCTCGTGGCGTACACCGAGGGCGTGCTGCCCTCCCTCGGCGAGGAGGGCCAGGTCGCCATCCGTGCGATCGGCTCGCTGGTCGAGGGCGCCGAGGCCACGCTGTACGACTCGCCGTCCGTGGCGCGGGCCAAGGGCTCGTACCGGATGCTGAAGGTGCTGCGGAAGGCGGCGCGCGGCGCGCTGGAGCTGGGCCCCGGATCGGGCGCGGCGGCCGGTCCGGTGGCGGCCGCGGCCGCCCCGGCGGGGCAGCTCGCCCTCGGTGACGACACGGACGGCGCTGCCGCCCCGCAGACCCCCGCCGGACCGCCCACCCGGCTGCGGGTGGTGGCCTTCGGGCGCCGGCTGGAGCTGGAGGGCGAGGAGCTGGACCGCATCCGGCGCACCGCCCTCGGCGGCACCGCGCCGGTCAACCTGCTGCGCCCGCGCGCCCGCAAGCTGCTGCTGGACGCCCTGTGGGAGCGGTCCGGCGCCGGCGCCCGGCACACCGATCCCGAGCTGGCCGCCGAGCTGCGCTCCTCCTTCGACGAGGACGTGACGAGCGAGGACTCCTTCACCGCCTTCCTCGACGCCTGGTGGCCCGAGCTGACCCCACGCGCCGTGCTCGCCGCCATGGCCGACGAGCGGCGGCTGGGCCGCTGGGCGCGCCGGGTCCTCAACCCCGGCGAGGTCCGCAGGGTCGCCCGTGCGCTGAAGCGGGACGGGCATTCGGTGCACGACATCGCGATGCTCGACGAGCTCCGGGCGATCCTGGGCACCCCGGCCCGCCCGAGGAAGAAGCGCGAGCTGGACCCGCTGGACCAGCTCACCGGCCTGGAGGAGCTCATGCCGGTGCGCCAGGAGTCGCAGCGCGAGCGGGCCGAGCGCCTCGCGCAGGAGCGCACCGAGTACGCGCACGTCATCGTGGACGAGGCGCAGGACCTCACGCCCATGCAGTGGCGCATGGTCGGCCGCCGCGGCCGGCACGCCACCTGGACGGTGGTGGGCGACCCGGCCCAGTCCTCCTGGTCCGACCCGGACGAGGCGGCCGAGGCCCGCGACGAGGCCCTGGGCACCCGACCGCGCCGCCGCTTCGAGCTCACGGTGAACTACCGCAACCCGGCCGAGATCGCCGAGCTGGCCGCGAAGGTGCTCGCCCTGGCGATGCCCGGCTCCCGGGCCCCGTCGGCGGTGCGCTCCACGGGTGTGCGGCCGCGTTTCGCGGTCGTACGGGGCTCGGTGGCGAGCACCGTACGGGAGGAGGCCGAGCGGCTGCTGGACCGGGTGGACGGCACGGTCGGCGTGGTCGTCGCGATGAACCGGCGGGAGGAGGCCAGGCGCTGGCTGGCCGGCCTCGGGGACCGGGTGGTGGCCCTGGGCAGCCTGGAGGCGAAGGGCCTGGAGTACGACGCGACGCTGGTCGTCTCGCCCGCGGAGATCGCCGACGAGTCGCCGGCCGGCCTGCGGGTGCTCTACGTCGCCCTGACCCGGGCCACCCAGCAGCTGACGGTGGTCTCGGGGGAGCGGGACGAACCGGACGCGGCCGGGGTGCCGGACCTGCTCAGGGACTGAACCGCGAACCTGCTCAGGGACTGATTCCGCCAGAAGCGGGAGCTACGGGAATGGCCCCGCGGCATCTGTTTGTTAGCCTTGACCGTGACACCGGCTCGATCCAAGCCCCCGGGCCCAACCTTCGTCCCTTCGAGGGACCACTTGCCGCGAGGCGAGCATGGCGGGTCGGTGTCATGAACGTGTGAGAGGCCCACGTCACCGAGTGACGTGGGCCTCTTTCTTTGTGCGATCGTTTCTCGTATGGTGGAAGTTGTTTTCCGAAAGTGCGCGCTCCGCTGTGAACAAAACGTCCGCAATCCGGGGCGACTACCACGTACTCAGGGGTAGGTGCGACGATCGGACGGCTACAACTCGCGACACGGTGAAAGCAGAGGAAGTCGGCCATGGCAACGGCGCCCAGCGTCTCCTACTCGATGACCATCCGGCTGGAGGTGCCCGCGAGCGGAACCGCCGTCTCGCAGCTCACCACCGTCGTGGAGTCCTCCGGAGGCTCGGTCACCGGCCTCGACGTCACCGCGTCCGGCCACGAGAAGCTCCGTATCGACGTCACCATCGCGGCCACCTCCACCGCGCACGCCGACGAGATCGTCGGGAAGCTGCGCGGCATCGAGGGCGTCACGCTCGGCAAGGTCTCCGACCGTACGTTCCTGATGCACCTCGGCGGCAAGATCGAGATGGCGTCCAAGCACCCCATCCGCAACCGTGACGACCTGTCCATGGTCTACACGCCGGGTGTGGCCCGCGTCTGCATGGCGATCGCCGAGAACCCCGAGGACGCCCGCCGCCTGACCATCAAGCGCAACTCCGTTGCGGTCGTGACGGACGGCTCCGCCGTGCTGGGCCTCGGCAACATCGGCCCCAAGGCCGCGCTGCCGGTCATGGAGGGCAAGGCGGCCCTCTTCAAGCGGTTCGCCGGCATCGACGCCTGGCCGATCTGCCTGGACACCCAGGACACCGACGCGATCGTGGAGATCGTCAAGGCGATCGCCCCCGGGTTCGCCGGCATCAACCTCGAGGACATCTCCGCGCCCCGCTGCTTCGAGATCGAGGCCCGGCTGCGCGAGGCCCTGGACATCCCCGTCTTCCACGACGACCAGCATGGCACCGCGATCGTCGTGCTCGCCGCCCTCACCAACGCGCTGCGCGTGGTGGACAAGCCGATCGAGAACGTCCGGGTCGTGATGTCCGGCGCCGGAGCCGCCGGTACGGCCATCCTCAAGCTGCTGCTCGCGGCCGGTGTGAAGAACGCCGTCGTCGCCGACATCCACGGCGTGGTGCACACCGGCCGTCACGATCTGGTCGACGCCGCCCCCGAGTCGGCGCTGCGCTGGATCGCCGACAACACCAACCCCGAGAACCTCACCGGCACCCTGAAGGAGGCCGTGCGCGGCGCCGACGTCTTCATCGGCGTCTCGGCCCCGAACGTGCTCGACGGCGAGGACGTGTCCGCCATGGCTGACGGTGCGATCGTGTTCGCGCTCGCGAATCCCGACCCCGAGGTGGACCCGGCAATCGCCCGGCAGACGGCCGCAGTTGTGGCCACCGGCCGCTCCGACTTCCCCAACCAGATCAACAACGTGCTGGTCTTCCCGGGCGTCTTCCGCGGCCTGCTGGACGCCCAGTCCCGCACCGTCAACACCGAGATGATGCTGGCCGCCGCGCAGGCCCTGGCCGACGTGGTCACCGAGGACGAGCTGAACCCGAACTACATCATCCCGTCCGTCTTCAACGACAAGGTCGCCGGCGCCGTCGCCGGAGCGGTACGCGAGGCCGCCAAGGCGGCCGGGGCCGCACCGGTGAGCCCCAGCCCGACCAGCGTCGTCTGACACCCGCTCCGAGCGTCTCCGCCGAGTACCTCCTCTGGGCATCTGCTCCGAGCATCACTTGACAAACGGGTCATACTGACTGAAAACAGGCGTCCGGGGGCGGCGGCTCCCGGACGTGACGATGGCCACGGTGGGCCTGAAACCGGCGCGTCGCCGAACGCGTTGTCAGTGGCGCGCCTTATCGTGGCCGCCAGGCGCAGGCCCTCTTTTCGTGTGACTCCCAAGGGTGTTCTCACGACTCCTACGGGTGCCGGATTGGCTTTCCCGCCGCAGGTGGGGGCAGGATGCCTCCCTGGGCGCGAGGGTCTGACGAGGGACCCGGGTCCGGGGACCCACCGAGGACCCTGGCAGCATCGGCTTCGCTGGCCCAACATGCGGCTTCGCCGCGTGGTACGCCTCAACGGCAAGAAGAACACGGGAGTAACAACATGAACCGCAGTGAGCTGGTGGCCGCGCTGGCCGACCGCGCCGAGGTGACCCGCAAGGACGCCGACGCCGTGCTGGCCGCGTTCGCCGACGTCGTCGGCGACATCGTCTCCAAGGGGGACGAGAAGGTCACCATCCCTGGCTTCCTCACCTTCGAGCGCACCCACCGTGCCGCTCGCACCGCCCGCAACCCGCAGACCGGCGAGCCGATCCAGATCCCGGCCGGCTACAGCGTCAAGGTCTCCGCGGGCAGCAAGCTCAAGGAAGCCGCCAAGGGCAAGTGACCTTGCCGTTGGTACGCCTCGGGACGGCGTACGCGGCCCGCTAGGTCCGGCACCGACGTCAATGGGGCGGCCCCCCTTCACCGGGGGCCGCCCCATCGTCGTACGCGCCTGCAGCCGCGGGTGACCGCTACCCGAGCGCCTGGCCGGGCAGCTCCACCTTCGCGCCCAGTTCCATGAGCTTCTCCATGAAGTTCTCGTAGCCGCGGTTGATCAGGTCGATGCCGTGGACCCGGGAGGTGCCCTGGGCGGCCAAGGCGGCGATCAGGTAGGAGAAGCCGCCGCGCAGGTCCGGGATGACCAGGTCAGCGCCCTGGAGCCGGGTCGGGCCGGAGACGACGGCCGAGTGCAGGAAGTTGCGCTGGCCGAAGCGGCAGTCGGAGCCGCCCAGGCACTCGCGGTACAGCTGGATGTGCGCGCCCATCTGGTTCAGCGCGGAGGTGAAGCCCAGACGGGACTCGTACACCGTCTCGTGGATGATCGACAGGCCGGTCGCCTGGGTGAGGGCGACCACCAGCGGCTGCTGCCAGTCGGTCTGGAAGCCGGGGTGCACGTCCGTCTCCAGCGCGATGGACTTCAACTGCCCGCCGGGGTGCCAGAAGCGGATGCCCTCGTCGTCGATCTCGAAGGCCCCGCCCACCTTCCGGTAGGTGTTCAGGAAGGTCATCATGGAGCGCTGCTGGGCCCCGCGGACGTAGATGTTGCCCTCGGTCGCCAGCGCCGCCGACGCCCAGGAGGCGGCCTCCAGACGGTCCGGCAGCGCGCGGTGGGTGTAGCCGCCGAGCTTGTCCACACCGGTGATGCGGATGGTGCGGTCGGTGTCCATCGCGATGATCGCGCCCATCTTCTGCAGGACGCAGATCAGGTCCTCGATCTCCGGCTCGACGGCCGCGTTGGACAACTCCGTGACGCCCTCGGCGAGTACGGCCGTCAGCAGCACCTGCTCGGTCGCGCCGACGGACGGGTACGGCAGCCGGATCTTCGTGCCGCGCAGCCCCTTGGGCGCCTCCAGGTACTGCCCGTCGGCCCGCTTCTCGATCACCGCGCCGAAGTGGCGCAGCACGTCGAAGTGGAAGTCGATGGGCCGGCCGCCGATGTCGCAGCCGCCGAGGCCGGGGATGAACGCGTGGCCCAGCCGGTGCAGCAGCGGGCCGCAGAACAGGATCGGGATGCGGCTGGAGCCCGCGTGGGCATCGATGTCAGCCACGTTCGCGCTCTCCACCCGGGTCGGGTCGAGCACCAGCTCGCCCGGCTCCTCACCCGGACGGACCGTCACCCCGTGCAGTTGCAGCAGACCGCGTACGACCCGCACGTCACGGATGTCCGGAACGTTGCGCAGCCGACTTGGCTCACTGCCCAGCAGAGCGGCGACCATGGCCTTGGGCACGAGGTTCTTCGCACCGCGGACACGGATCTCGCCCTCCAGCGGGGTACCGCCATGGACAAGCAGGACATCGTCGTTGACGCTCATGTATCTCGCGTTCCGATGAGGTGGGCAGGGGGGTGGCCGGGCGCGGCCGATCACTTCGGTCAGGGCCGGGGAAGACAGAGTAATCGCCGTGCACCCCCCTGAAGTAAGCCCGAGTACCACCCAGCCACGTCATGGCTGTGTCACAACACGAACCGTTCCAGACCGGGCACATGGGGTCACCGCTCGGGCCGTGCGCCCTCGGCGCTCCCGTGCCCCGTGAGCAGCCCTCACTCCCGTAGCCGGATTGGCTCCCCACACCCGGGCAAGATGCGGGATCATGTCTGGCATGACCGAGGTGTCCTCGCTCACAGGGCGGCTGCTCGTGGCAACGCCCGCCCTGGCGGACCCGAACTTCGACCGTGCGGTGGTGCTCCTTCTCGACCACGACGAGGAGGGCTCCCTCGGTGTCGTCCTCAACCGTCCCACGCCCGTCGACGTGGCCGACATCCTTGAGGGCTGGGCCGACCTCGCCGGGGAGCCCGGTGTCGTCTTCCAGGGCGGCCCCGTGTCGCTGGACTCCGCGCTCGGCGTCGCCGTCATCCCTGGCGGCGCCTCCGGCGAGGGCGCCCCCCTGGGCTGGCGCCGGGTGCACGGCGCGATCGGACTCGTCGACCTGGAGGCCCCGCCGGAGCTGCTGGCCTCCGCCCTCGGATCGCTGCGGATCTTCGCCGGGTACGCCGGCTGGGGCCCCGGCCAGCTGGAGGACGAGCTGGTGGAAGGGGCGTGGTACGTCGTCGAGTCGGAGCCCGGCGACGTGTCCTCCCCGTCCCCTGAGCGGCTCTGGCGCGAGGTGCTGCGCCGGCAGCGCAACGAACTGGCGATGGTCGCCACATATCCGGACGACCCATCGCTCAACTGAACTCCGGACGCTTCAGTACCCTTGCCGTATGAGCACTCTCGAGCCCGAGCGCGGGACTGGTACGGGAACCCTCGTAGAGCCGACGCCGCAGGTGTCCCATGGTGACGGCGACCACGAGCGCTTCGCCCACTACGTCCAGAAGGACAAGATCATGGCGAGCGCCCTGGACGGGACGCCCGTCGTGGCGCTGTGCGGCAAGGTCTGGGTGCCCGGCCGCGACCCGAAGAAGTACCCGGTGTGCCCCCTGTGCAAGGAGATCTACGAGTCCATGAGCAGCGGCGGCGGCGACGACAAGGGCGGCAAGGGCGGCGGCAAGTAGTCGCCGGGAGTGGTTCAGACCTCACTGGTCCAGACCTCTTGTGGGTGCCCGCGGTAGTCCCTAGGCTCCGTCCGTGGCGCAGGACGAGATCAAGAACGATGTGATACCGGCGGCGCGCGCCGCCGCCGGCCCGGTGCGGGGCGCGTTCCTGTTCGACCAGGACACGACTCTGCGGGCCGCCCCCGGCACGGGCACCGCCGAGCGCTGGCTGCGCGCCACGCTCGGCGCGGCCCTCGGTCTGCCGCTGCCGGCCGTCAGGCCGGGCGGGCCGCCGGCCGCCGCGCCGGCCGCTGTGCCGGCCACCCCGTCGGCCACCCCGTCGGCCGTCGGTCCGGAGCAGGCGGCGAACTCGGTGCGGCTGCTCCTGGACGACACCCTGGAGCCCGAGGCCTACCGGCTCTGTGTGACCGACCGGAGCGTGGAGATCCGGGGCGGCGCCCCGGCCGGGGTCTTCTGGGGCGCGCAGACGCTGCGCCAGCTGCTCGGCCCGGACGCCTTCCGCCGCGCCCTCGTGCGACCGGGCGCCGCCCACGCCATCCCGGCCCAGGTCATCGAGGACGCGCCCCGCTTCCGCTGGCGCGGGCTGATGCTGGACGTGGCCCGGCACTTCATGCCGAAGGACGGCGTCCTGCGCTACCTGGACCTGATGGCCGCGCACAAACTCAACGTGCTCCACCTCCACTTGACGGACGACCAGGGCTGGCGGGTGGAGATCAAGCGGTACCCGAAACTGACCGAAACCGGCTCCTGGCGCTCCCGCACCAAGGTCGGTCACCGGGCCTCCCCGCTGTGGGAGGACAAACCGCACGGCGGCCACTACACCCAGGACGACATCCGCGAGATCGTCGCCTACGCCGCCGAGCGGCATATCAGCGTCGTACCGGAGATAGACGTACCCGGGCACTCGCAGGCCGCCATCGCCGCGTATCCGGAACTCGGCAACACCGACGTCATCGACACCACCGCCCTCACCGTCTGGGACAACTGGGGGATCAACCCGAACGTACTCGCCCCCACTGACAACACCCTGCGCTTCTACGAGGGCGTCTTCGAGGAACTGCTCGACCTGTTCCCGGCGAACGCCACGGGCGCCACGGGATTTTCGGAGTTCTTCCACATAGGCGGCGACGAGTGTCCCAAGGACCAGTGGCGTGCCTCACCTGCGGCGCAGGCCCGCATCCGGGAACTCGGGCTGGCCGACGAGGAGGAGTTGCAGGCGTGGTTCGTCGGCCACTTCGACAAGTGGCTTGCCGCGCGCGGGCGTCGGCTCATCGGCTGGGACGAGATCCTGGAGGGCGGGCTGGCGGACGGTGCCGCCGTGTCGTCCTGGCGCGGATACGCGGGCGGGATCGCCGCCGCGCGGGCCGGCCACGACGTCGTCATGTGCCCCGAGCAGCAGGTGTACTTGGACCACCGGCAGGACGCGGGCGCCGACGAGCCGGTGCCCATCGGTTACGTACGGACCCTGGAGGACGTCTACCGGTTCGAGCCGGTGCCGCCGGGACTCGACGCGGAGCACGCCCGCCATGTGCTGGGCACCCAGGCCAACGTCTGGACCGAGGTGATGGAGGACTCCGCGCGCGTGGACTACCAGACCTTCCCCAGACTGGCCGCCTTCGCCGAGGTCGCCTGGAGCGCTCTGCCCGCGCCCTCGCGACGGGACTTCGCCGACTTCGAACGCCGGATGACCACCCACTACCGACGCCTGGACGCCCTGGGCGTCGCCTACCGGCCTCCCACCGGCCCTCACCCCTGGCAACGCCGCCCCGGCGTCCTGGGCCGCCCGATCGACGGCCCGCCACCGGCCAGGTGACGGGTGGAGACGGGCCCGCGGCTGATGGGCGCGTCCTGACTGTTGGCGCGCCCTGACTTGTGGGCGAGCCCTGACTTGTGGGCGGTCCCCTGCCGGTGGGGCGGCTTCGGCGGGTGGGGCGGGTCCTGGTCGGTGGGCGGTGTCTCTGCCGGTGGGTTGGTCCCGGCCGGGGGGCCTTCGGCCGGTGGGCGAGTTTCCGGCCGGTGTTGGGGCGGTCCCCGTCGGGTTGGGTGGCCCCCCGGCGGGTCGGGCGGCCTCGGCGGGTCGGGTCGGCGGCCCTCCCCGGATTCCGGGTCTCCGGCATTCCGCTTCCCGGCCCCCGCCGCGCCGCGCGCTTCTCGAACTGACAGCGGAAAAAATCCGCAAGAGTCAGCGAAGGGTGGGAATTCGCCCGCAGCGGTGATGCCGTTTCAAAACGGACGATGTCCCCGATGAGGTGGGCGAATGCCTCCTGGCGGACCCGTGTCCTCGCCCCCTGCGAAGATGTGCCAGAGTTGCCACGTCCGCCCTGTCAGGTCGTACCGTACGGCAACACGGGTGGGACCAGTGGGGCAGCGGGAAGGGGCAAGCCGGTTTGACCACGCACGCACCGCAGGTGGCGCAGGCCGTCACGCTGCCCACGACACTGGACGAGGCCGTGGCGGCACTCACCGCCATGCCCGCCGCCGTGCCCGTGGCCGGTGGCACCGACCTCATGGCCGCCGTCAACTCCGGGCAGCTCAGGCCCGCGGCGCTGGTCGGCCTCGGCCGCATCAGCGAGATCCGCGGCTGGCAGTACCAGGACGGCCACGCGCTGCTCGGCGCCGGCCTCACGCACGCGCGCATGGGGCGCCCCGACTTCGCCGCCCTGATCCCCGCGCTCGCCGCCGCCGCACGCGCCGCCGGCCCCCCGCACATCCGCAACGCCGGCACCCTGGGCGGCAATATCGCCTCCGCCGCCCCCACCGGGGACGCGCTGCCGGTGCTGGCCGCCCTGGAGGCGACCCTGATCATCGCGGGTCAGGGCGGAGCCCGCCGGGAGATCCCGGTGTCGCACCTGCTCGCCGGGGTGGAGATGCTCCGCGCGGGCGAGCTCATCGGCTACGTGCGCGTACCGCTGCTGCACGCTCCACAGGTCTTCGTGAAGGCGACCGGCCGCACCGGCCCCGGCCGCGCCGTCGCGTCCGTGGCGCTGGTCCTGGACCCGGCCCGGCGCGGTGTGCGCTGCGCGGTCGGTGCCATAGCGCCGATGCCGCTCAGGCCCCTGGACGCCGAGCAGTGGGTGGCCCACCTCATCGACTGGGACAACGACCGCGCGATCGTGCCCGAGGCGCTCAACGCCTTCGGCGAGTACGTCGCCGCGGCCTGCATCCCCGACCCGGTCCCGGCCCCGGACGGGTCCGTGCCGCAGCTTCCACCCGCCGTACTCCACCTGCGGCGCACCGTCGCCGCGCTGGCCCGACGAGCACTGGGGAGGGCGCTGTCGTGACCGACGACCAGCACGCGGAGGGCACGCCCGGCAGCGGCGGCCGCTGGAACCCGCTGCCCCAGGGCGACTACGACGACGGCGCCACCGCGTTCGTGAAGCTCCCCGAGGGCGGCATCGACGCCCTCCTGGCCGCCGACAGCCCGCTGGCCGCGCCCGGCCACGGCTATGTGCCACCGCAGATAACGGTCACCCCCGCCTCGCCCGCGGCCACCGACCCGGCGGCCACCGGCGGCTGGGCCGTACCCGCCGCGCCCGCCGAGGGCGCCCAGTGGCCCGACCCGAACGCGGTGCCGCAGGACGGCACCGGGGACGCGGGCGCGGACGACCGGTTCGCGTACCACCCCGAGGCCACCCAGCAGTGGACCTTCCAGGACGACCATTCCCAGGCGCAGGGGCAGGCGCAGGCGCATTCCGAGGCGCACTCCCAGGCGCAGGTCCCGTCCCCGGCGCCCGGGCACGACGTCACGGGGGAGTGGTCGATCCCGGTCGCCGGCGGCGACCTCCCGGACGAGTCAGGCGAGTTCACCACGTCGTCCCTGGTCCAGCAGTGGGGCGGCACCCCTCCGCCCACCCTCCCGGGCGGCGCACCCGCCCCCTGGGCGACGGAGGCGATCGGTCAGCCGTGGGCGCGCCCGCCGCAGGACCCCGCCGACGGTGCGTACGACGGCGGCGCCTACGACGGCGAGCCCGACGCCCACCCGTATCCGGCCGAGCCCGCGACGACCGCCCCGCACCCCGAGGCACCGGCGGCGCGCGCCGAGCACCCGGAGGGCCGCCGGCACCCCGAGTCGGGGCCCGAGTCGGTGTCCGGTGGCCCCGCCGCGATCCCGGCGGCCGCACCGCGGCAGGCACGACCCGTCGCCGGGCGGGACAGCGCCGCACGGGACGCCGAGGCCGTGCAGCCCACCGCCGAACCTTCCGGGGTTTCCGGCGCTACCGGGGCCGAGGAGTCCCCCGAGGGCGTACGCGAGGGCGTCCAGGCGCCCGAGGAGGCCGCCACGGGCGCCGCTGGGCGCCCCGCCGCCCAGGACCCGGCCGAGGAGTCCGCCGACCCGCGCCGGGCCGCCGAAGAGCCCGTCACGGCCTCCGGCCCCACGGCCCCGGACGCCGACCCGGCCGACCCGGCCGACGCGCACCAGGAGGCCGCCGCCCCGGAGGGCCCGCCGCCCGCGCCGCCGCAGGACGAGCACCCGCTCGCCTCCTACGTGCTGCGCGTCAACGGCGTGGACCGGCCCGTCACCGACGCCTGGATCGGCGAGTCGCTGCTGTACGTGCTGCGCGAGCGGCTCGGTCTCGCGGGCGCCAAGGACGGCTGCTCGCAGGGCGAGTGCGGCGCCTGCAACGTGCAGGTGGACGGCCGTCTCGTCGCCTCCTGCCTGGTGCCCGCGGTCACCGCGGCCGGCAGCGAGGTCCGTACGGTGGAGGGCCTGGCCGTCGACGGACAGCCGTCGGACGTGCAGCGGGCGCTGGCGCGCTGCGGCGCGGTGCAGTGCGGCTTCTGCGTGCCCGGCATGGCGATGACCGTGCACAACCTGCTGGAGGGCAACCCGGCCCCCACTGAACTGGAGACGCGCCAGGCCCTGTGCGGCAACCTGTGCCGCTGCTCGGGCTACAAGGGTGTCCTGCGGGCGGTCGAGGAGGTCGTCGCCGAGCGCGAGGCGCACGCCGCCGCGGAGCACGCCCCGGCCGACGGCGGTGAGACGGACGCCGGCGAGCCGCGTATCCCGCACCAGGCGGGCCCCGGTTCCGGCGGCATCCACCCCTCTGCGTTCGGTGCACCGGCCCCGCACGGGCACCCCGATCCGCACGGGCACCAGGCCCCCCACGGACATCACGACCCGCATGACCCCTACGGCCACGACGGAGGCCAGGCGTGAGCAACGAAGCCGCCACCGCTGCCGCCACGGAGACCGCCCCCGCGCCGGAGCCGCTGCCGCACGGAATCGGCTCCTCGCTGCCGCCCGCCGACGTCCGCGCCAAGACGGAGGGCACCTTCCCGTACGCGGCCGACCTGTGGGCCGAGGGCCTGCTGTGGGCGGCGGTGCTGCGCTCACCGCACGCGCACGCGCGCATCGTGTCCATCGACACCACCCACGCGCGCGAGATGCCCGGCGTACGGGCCGTCGTCACCCACGAGGACGTCCCCGGCCGCCCGCTGTACGGCCGTGGCACGGTCGACCGCCCCGTCTTCGCCTCCGACGTCGTACGCCACCACGGCGAGCCCATCGCCGCCGTCGCCGCCGACCATCCGGACACCGCGCGGATGGCCGCCGCCGCCGTCATCGTCGAGTACGAAGTACTCGACGCGGTGACCGACCCCGAGCAGGCCTTCGAGGCCGAGCCGCTGCACCCCGACGGCAACCTGGTCCGGCACATCCCGCTGCGCCACGGCGACCCGGAGGCGGCCGGTGAGACCGTCGTCGAGGGCCTGTACCGCATCGGCCGGCAGGACCCCGCCCCGATCGGCGCCGAGGCCGGCCTCGCCGTGCCCCGCCCGGACGGCGGCGTCGAGCTGTACCTGGGCTCCACCGACCCGCACGCCGACCGCGACGCGCTCGCCGCCTGCTACGGCCTGGAGCCCGAGCGCGTGAAGATCGTCGTCACCGGCGTCCCCGGCGCCACCGCCGACCGCGAGGACCAGGGCTTCCAGCTCCCGCTGGGCCTGCTGGCGCTGAAGACCGGCTGCCCGGTGAAGCTGACGGCGACCCGCGAGGAGTCCTTCCTCGGGCACGCCCACCGCCACCCCACCCTCCTGCGCTACCGCCACCACGCCGACGCCGAGGGCAAACTGGTCAAGGTCGAGGCCCAGATCCTGCTGGACGCGGGCGCCTACGCCGACACCTCCGGCGACGCCCTGGCCGCCGCCGTCTCCTTCGCCTGCGGACCGTATGTCGTCCCGAACGCCTTCATCGAGGGCTGGGCCGTGCGCACCAACAACCCGCCCTCGGGCCACGTCCGCGGCGAGGGCGCCATGCAGGTGTGCGCCGCCTACGAGGCGCAGATGGACAAGCTGGCCAAGAAGCTCGGCGTCGACCCGGCGGAGCTGCGGCTGCGCAACGTGATGGCCACCGGCGACGTCCTGCCCACCGGCCAGACGGTGACCTGCCCGGCCCCGGTCGCCGAACTGCTCCAGGCCGTACGGGACCACCCGCTGCCCCCGCTGCCCAAGGACACCCCCGAGGACGAGTGGCTGCTGCCCGGCGGCCCCGAGGGTGCGGGCGAGCCGGGCGCGGTGCGCCGGGGCGTGGGCTACGGCCTGGGCATGGTGCACATGCTCGGCGCGGAGGGCGCGGACGAGGTCTCCACGGCCACGGTGAAGGTCCAGAACGGCGTCGGTACGGTGCTGTGCGCGGCCGTCGAGACCGGCCAGGGCTTCACGACGCTCGCCCGGCAGATCGTCCAGGAGACGCTGGGCATCGACGAGGTGCACGTGGCCCCCGTCGACACCGACCAGCCCCCGGCCGGGGCGGGCTGCCGGGGCCGTCACACGTGGGTGTCCGGCGGCGCGGTGGAGCGCGCGGCGAAGATGGTCCGCACCCAGCTCCTCCAGCCCCTCGCGCACAAGTTCGGCATGTCGACCGAGCTGCTCCAGATCACCGACGGCAAGATCACGTCGTACGACGGCGTGCTGTCGACCACGGTCACCGAGGCCATGGACGGCAAGGAGCTGTGGGCGACGGCCCAGTGCCGCCCGCACCCCACGGAGCCGCTGGACGAGGCCGGCCAGGGCGACGCCTTCGTGGGCCTGGCCTTCTGCGCGATCCGCGCGGTGGTGGACGTGGACATCGAGATGGGCTCGGTCCGCGTGGTGGAGCTCGCGGTGGCCCAGGACGTCGGCCGGGTCCTCAACCCCGCACAGCTGGCCTCCCGCATCGAGGCGGGCGTCACCCAGGGCGTGGGCATCGCGCTCACGGAGAACCTGCGCACCCCGCGCGGCCTGGTCCGCCACCCCGACCTGACGGGGTACGCCCTGCCGACGGCCCTGGACGCGCCCGACATCCAGATCGTGAAACTGGTCGAGGAGCGGGACGTCGTGGCCCCCTTCGGGGCGAAGGCGGTCAGCGCGGTCCCGGTGGTCACCTCCCCGGCGGCCGTCGCCTCCGCGGTCCGGGCCGCCACCGGCCGCCCGGTCAACCGCCTGCCGATCCGCCCGCAGGCGGCGGTCGTCACGGGCCAGTGAGCGGCTGAAACCAGCCGTTTCCGCAGGTCGGGGGCGTTGTCAGTGGCGCGTCGTAGTGTTTTCGGCAGTCGGGCAGTCGGTACGACGGCTTCGGAGAACACGGGGGAACGATGAGCACGACCTGCACCGCGGTGACCGCCCGGGCCGAGGGGGCCGGGGAGGCCGGGGACCTGAACCCGGGCCTGACGCTGCGCCTGCCCGTCCGCCTCCTGGACGAGGAGTTCGGCCGGGGCCGCGTCGTCCGCTTCGAGGACGTCGACTTCCCGGCCACACTCACCCACGAGCCGACCCGCCGCTTCCTGCGGGAGAGGGGCCTGCCCGAGGACGGAATCCTCTTCGGGCTGGACACCGACATCCCCCTGCGCACCCTCGCCGAGTACTACGCCGACGAGCACCCGGGCGATTACCGGCCCGGCGGACTTCCCTCCCACGCCGACCGCTTGATACGCCTCGGCCACTTCGCCGAGGGCAACAGCCTGGTGGTCGACGGAGCCACGGGCGAGGTGTGGAACTGGAGCGCGTCCGAGGCCACGCTCCACCCGTTCGACGAGGACGTCTCCACCCTCGCCTTCAGCCTCTGGCTGCTGCACCGCACGCTGGGAGGCCGTGGCGGGAATCGAACCCGCGTACCTCGCTTTGCAGGTCTGTCCGCGCTCGTCAGGGCATGATGCGGACGCGTTCACCGACGTTCAACCTCGAACGGATGCAGCGTCCTCTGATGCGGCGTGTACGGCTCTGGACGGCCGTGTACGGGGACGAATGAGACGGAAACTGAGACGGCGCCAGCGACCAGAAGACGGCCGCCTCGGCGCCTTCCAATCGGGCGCAGAAGTGAGAACGGCACGGCGGCAGCCGGAGGCCAAGATACTCCGGAACGGCCCATCATCTGCGGTGATTTGGTGATCTCGGCCGATTGTCAGACCCCCCTGGCATCCTTCGTGGCGTCAGTTAGCCCTCAAAGAAGAGAGCATGGACATGGATGTTGAGCAGGCGCTCCAAGGGTGGCTCACGCCGGAGCAGTTCTCAGCCGCCGTCGCGCCGGAGGATGAGGTTCTCGCGCTCGCGGGTGCCGGGTCCGGCAAGTCGCGGACCCTGGCCGGACGGGTTGCCCATAAGGTCGCCAACGGAGCAGGCCCGGAGTCGATCGTCGCGTTCACCTTCACCGAGAAGGCCGGAGAGCAGATCAAGACGCGCGTGGCCCAAGCCCTGAAGGTGTGCGGGGTGGACCCGCTCATGGTCGGCGGCATGTACATCGGGACGATCCACGCCTGGTGCCATCGCGTTCTCGGTGAGATGGACGCTCGCTACCGTCAGTTCGATGTCCTGGACGAGATGCAGTTCCTCGTCTACCTGATCTCCCGATATCCCAAGCTCAACATCAATCCTCTGCGAGATGCGCACCTCACGGCGAAGGGGAAGCGACGGGGGTACTTCGAGACGCTCAAGGAGCTGAGTCGTGCCTGGCACATGATGAATGACGAGCTGCTCGACCCCGCGCAGGTCGCTGCCGAAGACCCCGCTCTGGGAGACGCCCTGGAGCGGCTCCGTCTCCACATGGAGCAGGACAACTTCATCGACTTCTCCCTCATGCAGCGCCTCGTGGTCGAGGCCCTCGAAGCTGAGGAGCCCGGTGCCATCCAGGCCCTCGCGCCGCTCCGCCACGTCCTCGTGGACGAGTACCAGGACGTCAACGTCGTACAGGAGCGGCTCATCGGCCTGATGCACCGGAACTCCGAGACGCTGTTCGTCGTCGGTGACGACGACCAGGCGATCTACGGGTGGCGCGGCGCCGACGTCACGAACATCCTGGAGTTCAACCGTCGATACCCCAAGGCTGCAGTCCACAAGCTGCTGACGAACTTCCGCTCCACCTCGGCGATCGTCGAGGCCGCTGGCAAGTTCGCAGCCGAGACGCTGGGTCCCGCAAGGCTGCCGAAGCAACTGCAGGCGGCTGCAAACCGTGATCCGCGCGAGTTCGCGGTACTGAACTTCCCCGTGCGCGCCATGGAAGCGGCGTTCGTTGCCGAGCGCATCGATGAGCTGCTCGGTACTGCCTACACGGAGTCGGACGGCACTGTCCGGGGACTGACTCCTGCCGACTTTGCCATCCTCATGCGTTCAACGGGACAGCCAGAGTCGGACGGCACCAAGCGCCATACGGCTTACATTCGGGCACTTGAAGCCCGCGCCATTCCGTACGACCTGAACGCCGGCGGACAGCTCTTCGACCGCGCGCAGCCCGCAGCGGTTCGGAGCGCCTTCGAGCTTTTGCGCGAGGCGACACCCGACCGCACTCAGGTGGAGCAGATTTTCCAAAAGGAACTGAAGCCCGCCTTCCCGCAAGCCGATCTCGGCCGCGTCATCCGTGTCTTCGCCGACTGGGGCCCTCGTATCCACGCCCCTGCCGGACCGGGACTCTCGCGCCAGCGGCTCTTCCCTCAGCAGCTCTTGCACGACCTCCTCGAAGCCCTCGCTGTCGCTCACAGCGGGTTCGACGACGGTGTGATGGCGGACCTGGGCACCTTCAGCCGCATCCTGCAGGACGTCGAGACCGTCTACCTCTCCATCGACGGCAAGTCGCGATTCGGTGAGCTTCTGAACTTCCTGCAGAACGTAGCTGGCGACGGCTATGACACCGACAACCAGATGATGGCCCGGCCCGATGCCGTCACCGTTTCTACGGTCCACAAGGCCAAAGGCCTGGAGTTCCCCGTCGTTTTCGTCGTGGATGTAGAGCACGGCCGCTTCCCCGGACGACGTCGAGGGTATGACGGTTGGATGCCGGAGGTGTTGATTCAGCAGGCCATCGACAACGGCTCCTACCAGACAGGCGACCACGATCAGGCACGCCTCTTCTATACGGCGATCACCCGAGCCGAGCGATATCTCTACGTCACAGGATCCGCACTCCTTCCCGGAGGCAAGCGGCTGACAAAGGAATCTCACTACGCTGCTCGGCTGGACCATTCGGAGATCAGGCGAGATCTCTTGGACCCGACCGCTCCGCCGCGTGTCGCGCCGCTGGCGGCAGCGCAGCGCCGGCGCGGTGACGAGTCGGTCCTTCCGACGACGTACTCTCAGATCCATACCTTCATGCGGTGCCCCCAGGCTTACAAGCTGAGCGTCGTCAACGGCTTCTCACCGGCCATCCCGGAGCTCTTCGGCTTCGGCCGCGCTGTGCACGCGGCCGTGGGGAAGCTCCACCAGGCGTACAGGGACAAGGCCCCCACACCCGACGAAGCCCGGGCGATCGCCGAGAACATGTTCCACCTGAAGCACGTGGCCCCCAGCTCCGACCCGATCAATCGTCCAGGCGCTTACGAACGAGCCAAGCAGAAGTCGTCGGACATCGTCTCCGACTACGCGGACAAGTACGGCACCGACTTCGAGCTCAAGCGGCAGGTCGAGCTTCCCTTCGAGATTCCCGTGGAGGGAGCTGTCATCTCGGGGGCCATCGACCTGCTTCTGAGTATGGACAGCTCGGACAAGATCCATGAGGCCAAGGTCATCGACTTCAAGACCATGGCAGGGGGGCCGGAACCGACCAACAACCCTGACCTGAACTGGGAGGATCTGTCTCTCCAGGTGCAACTCTACGGCCGGGGCGCCGATGTGGTTCACGGCATGAATGCACGGACGGGCGCTGTGCACCTGCTCAAGGACGGCCAGCGTGTTCAGGTTCCCGTTGACGCCGACGCGGTAGACGCCGCGGTCGCCAACGTGGAATGGGCGGTGAGTCGTATCACCGAAGGTGACTTTCCGCAGCGCGGCTCACGTACCAAGTGTGCCGAGTGCGACTTCGCGCAGATCTGCGCCAAGAAGCTGGAGCCCTTCGCCACGGAGGGCGAGCCGCCGGCCCTGCACCTGCCGGATGGCAACGGCGGGAAGCGCTTCCTCAAGGTGAGCGCCTTCTCTCGCACTGGCCCGAACGAGTAGTCCACCGAGACTCTAGGTTGGTGGTTCCCCGTTTCTGAAGACGAGGAGCCGCCAACCTTGCCGTCCCAGCGTGTCTACGCTTTGCAGGTTTGTCTGTGCAGGGCCAGTGCATGATCAAGCAGGTTCGTCAGCGTCCTTGGCGTACGAGCGATGAGCCCATCGGCGCGCGGTGAACTGCATCGGACTGCCGCGCACGGGGTTGGATGAGACGGGAACTGAGACGGCCGACTCCGTCTGCCGCTCAGCCTCTTGTGCTGCTACGCCCCATGGTTGGACGGCGAGTAGCATCGGCTTCGTCAACCAGACGGGGGAGGCTGGCATGGACTTCGCAGGGCTTGTGTCCACGGCGACGGGGATGGTGATCTCTGGAGCCAGTCTCGCCTTCGCTGTCTACGGATTCGTACGGCGGCAGCGCGTAGAGTTTGAGGACGGGCTTGCTGAAGAGCGAAAGCGAATCAACGCGACGCTTGAGAGATCTCACGCCCGCGGGTGGGTCGAGGCCGCCGGGGAAAATTCTGTCGTTGCAGCGGGCGAGGGTTCAGTAGTCACTGGAGAGCACGCAGTCATAACTGAGGCCCCTACTGAGCGTTCTAAAGTGCACATCTTTACCGAGCAGGTTGATCCACAGTCAGCGGCGCGGCGGCATATTGAAGATGAACGCTTCGCCGAGTTGCTTGGAGAGTATTACGCGTACGGGCTCGCTCAAGCAAAAAGTAGCTTTGTGGCCAGTCAGCGTTTCGCTGGCCTGGGAACATCAATTCTGCTACTCGGAATTGCCCTAGCAGTTTGGCGCACAGAAACGACCGGAGATCTGTATCTGGGTATAGTGACCAGCTCTGTGGGCGTCGTGACAACCCTGATCGGCCAGTTGTTCCATAGGCGTGCAGACATCGCCTTGAGGCATATGGCAGATCAGACTGGGTCGCTTCGCGAGGACATGCGCCGAGAAAGGGCAACCGATCAGGCTCTATTGTTGCTGTCTCATATGGACGACAAGGAGACTAAGGCTCGTCTTCAAGCCGGATTGATAATGAAGCTAGCTGATTCGAGTATGCCGTCCCTCTCTGACGGCACGATGGTGATTTCCGAAACGTATACAGACACCGATGGTGCACATTCGTGACGCAGCTCCGCATAACGGGCTCTCCGCGTGAACCAAGACCTGAGTTTTCTTGGTTTCGGATCGGCGTAGCTTGGCGCCGCCGTACCCCTGTCGTCTGTCTCTCGTACGCTCCGGAGTCTCCATGGTCACCCCGACAAGTCCGCTCACGCCTCAGACTGTTCAACGGCTCGCCTTCATCCGGTTTCTTCACGAACAGGGTGTGGCGCAGTCCAGGCAGCCGCAACCTCTCGCGGCGACGTCTGTACTGTCCTTCCATGATGCTGTTGAACTGTTTCTTGTCTTGGCGGGCGAACACCTTCAAGTCAGCCTTCCCACTCAGATTCAGTTCGCCCAGTACTGGGACAAGCTCGCTCCCAACTTGCCTCCGAACACACAGCTGCCGAGCAAGAAGGCTATGGAGCGGATGAACAAGCTCCGGGTCAGCCTCAAGCACCACGGCGCTGTGCCGTCTCCGACGGACATCGAACAGGTTCGTGCGGACGTGCTTACCTTCTTCACCGACGCGACACCGCTGGTCTTCGGAGGTGACTTCAGCCGCATCGACATGCTCGACCTGGTGAACCGCCAACAGACCGTGAGGTTCCTGCAGTATGCGCAAACTTGCGTGGACAGCGGCGACCTACTACAGGCAATGGCGGGGCTCGCGATCGCGTTCACCGAACTCATCGAGCACTACACCGAGTCCCGGCAGTTGTCCTACCGTCCGCCCTTCCGGTTCGGAGGGAAGTTTCGCGATTATCGAGACGAGGGCTCCAAGATATCCGGAGACCGAGATGTCAGGAAGGCCAACCTTTCGCGTTTCGCAGGGTTGGTTAAGGACATGTCGAAGCAGGTCGCCACACTAACTAAGGCCACAAAGGACATGCGCCGGGCCATGCAAGTGATGGCCCTCGGGATCGATTACACCCGCTATGTGCAGTTCGAAACCGTGACACCGGCAATCCTGCGTTACATCGGTGAGCGTACGGATTTCATCATCGAGGAGGGGCACAAGGCCCTCACCGTCGATGATTACCATTTCGGCCGTCTCTTCGTGATCGAGTCCGCTTTGCAGGCGGCGAAGGTTGACGAAGTGCTGCAGAGGAGGCGCGCAATCCACGAGGCCAGTAACCCTACTCCTGGAGTTTGGCACAGGGGCGAGCAACGCCGGTGGCAAGGTCCTGACCCTTCTGGCGAGTAATCGCACTTATCCTGCTGGCCGACGGTGGTGGAACCGCCGGTTTGCAGGTTTGTCCGGGCTGGTCAGAGCATGATCCAGACGAGTTGGTGCGCGTTCAATGCCGTACGGATGCCGTGGCTAA
>NZ_JAVACL010000031.1:0-104207 GCF_032658145.1 Streptomyces sp. MK7 | reverse complement strand
CTCGATGACCAGCTCGCCGGAGCCCTTCTGCTTCAGGGCCTCGTCGAGGTGGGCCTTGAGGCCCATGCCGCCGTTGACGCCGTTGATCGCGGCGATCCGGTCGAGCCAGACGGCGGTGGACTGGTTGGAGACGCGGCTGCCGCCCGGCTCGGCCGCCGCGTGCGCCGACCACTCGGGGTTCACGTACCCCTTGGCGCCGACGTACGGGTTGTCGAGCTTGCCGCCCGGGGGCGGGGTGGTGGGGGGCGGCGTGGTCGGGGGCGGAGTGGTGGGATCGCCGCCACCGCCGTCGACGTTGCAGGTGACGCCGTCGAGGGTGAAGGTCGCGGGGATCGCGTTGGTCCCGCTGTAGGTGCCCTGGAAGCCGAAGCTGGTCGAGGCGCCGGTGGCGAGGGTGCCGTTGTAGCTCTCGTTGGTGGCGGTGACGGCGGTGCCGCTCTGGGTGATCTTCGCGTTCCAGCCGCTGGTGACCTTCTGGTCGCCGGCGTAGGACCACTTCAGCGACCAACTGGACATCGCGGCACTGTTGTTGGTGATGGTGACGGCGGCGGTGAAGCCGGTGGACCACTGGTTCTGCACCTGGTAGTCGACGGTGCAGGGCGCGGCGGAGGTGCCGGCGTTGGCGGGTGCGACGGCGAGGGCCATGCCCGTGCCCCCGGCGACGAGGGTCAGGGCGGCGAGCATCGCTGTTCTGCTGCGGCTCATGATGTGGGGTTTTCCTCCTGTTGGGGAACTTGCCGAGGCGACTTACGGGTTGAGGGCGCGCAGATGGTCGCGCAGCCCGGCTCCGTACGCCGTGGGCGTACCGTCGTAGTCGGAGATCAGGGACGGACCCGAGGAGCAGTCCCAGGTGTTCCAGGTCCATCCCAGGTAGGACAGGTTGTGGTCGTCGAACCACTTCATGACCTGGTCGACGAACCCGTGCGAGCAGGTGTTCTCACCGATCTCCCCCGCGACCAGCGGCACCTGGGCCGCGACCGGGGCGATCGTGGAGTTCCAGCAGCTCTCGTTCGAGCAGGTGTTGAAGTTGTAGACGTGGTAGGCCGCGACGAGATTGCCGGCCGGGTCGGTCGGCCTGTACGTCAGCCACTGGCTCAGGTCGTTGGAGTACGCGAGCCCGCCCGCCATGATCACGTTTTTTGCGCCGGTGCCGCGCACCGCGTCGACCAGGTCCTGCATGCCGGCGACCTCGTAGCCGATGCCGGGGCAGGTGCCGCCGTCGCGCCAGCACTTCCAGGCGTCGGTGACGCTGGAGGTCGCCCGGTCCGGGTACGGCTCGTTGAACAGGTCGAACACGACGGACTGGTCGTCCTTGAAGGTGCTCGCGACCGACTTCCAGAACGACGGGGTGTACTGGGCGTCGGGCATCGGCTTCTGGCAGGTGGCGTGCACGTCGGAGCAGCCCGCCGAGTTGCCGGTGTACTGGCCGTTGGTCCAGTGCAGTTCGACGATCGGGGTCATGCCGTGCGCCTCGACGCGGGCCACCAGGTCCCTGACGGCGCCGATGTAGTTCGCGCCCGCGTACTCGGGCTTGATGTCGGAAAGTCCCAGCCAGCACTCCTCGTTGAGGGGGATACGGACGGCGTTCGCCTTCCAGTCGGCGATCGCCTTGACGGCGGCGTCGTCGACGGGGCCGTCGAAGATGCCGTAGCCCTGGACGCACATGAACTCGCCGCCGGACCGGTTCACGCCGAGCAGCCTGCGGTTCCTGCCGTCGGCGTCCACCAGCTTGTTGCCCAAGACGTGCAGCGCGGGGGCCGTGCCGCTCGCCGGCGGGTCCGTCGGCGGCGGTGTCGACGGCGGTGGCGTCGTCGGCTCGGAATCCACGTTGCAGGTGGTGCCGTTGAGCTTGAACGTGGTCGGCACGGCGCCGGCGCCCGACGAGGAGCCGAGGAACCCGGCGCTGACGCTCGCGCCGGTGCCGAGGGAGCCGTTCCAGCTCTCGTCGGCCGCGGTCACCGTCGTACCGGACTGGGACCACTTGGCGTTCCAGCCCTGGGTGACCTTCTGGCCGTCGGCCAGGTCGAAGGTCAGGCTCCAGCCGGTCAGCGCGGCACGGTTGTTGGTGATGTTCACGGCGGCCTGGAAACCGGTCGCCCACTGGTTGGTGACGGAGTACTCCACCGTGCAGGCGGGTGTGGCTCCCTGTGCCGTGACCACCGGAACCACCACGCTCCCGACGAGCGCGACCGCACCGGCGACGGCTAAAAGTACTGAATGCGGGGGGTGTCGCATGAGCGACTCCTTGCAGATCGGGCGTGCCGTGACGGACGCGTCGACTGATGGAACCGCTCCCACTGGTGCGAGTGAAGGTAGCGCCAAGTGACGGCAAAGAACAGGGGGGTCACGGATTTTCGCCGACTTTCCCTCAACCGTGCAGCACAGGAGGGGGTCGGCCGGCGGGCGAATCATTTCGACCCTTCAAGTACTTGACCGGCCCCACCCCCGTCCGCACTATGGGAGCGCTCCCACTGGTTCACGGCTTGTTGCTCCTCCCCCACCTTCTTCTCCGAGCCGCAAGGAGGAACCAGCACATGCACTCCAGACGCAGACGCCGCGGCACACGGCGTTTGTGGACCGCCTTAGTGGCGGCCCTCGCGCTCCCGACGACCATGCTGGCCACGGGTTCCACCGCCGCGCACGCGGCGGGACTTCAGTGCAGCGTGGACTACAGGACCAACGACTGGGGCTCCGGCTTCACCGCCGACCTCGCCATCCCCAACCGCGGCACCGACGCCATCAACGGCTGGACCCTGACGTACGCCTACTCGGGCAACCAGAAGCTGTCGAACGGCTGGAACGGCAGCTGGTCGCAATCCGGGCAGTCGGTCACCGTGAAGAACGCCTCGTACAACGGGACCATCGCCGCCGGGGCCGCGGTGAACACCGGCGCCCAGTTCAGCTACAGCGGCACCAACACCGCTCCCACCGGCTTCGCGATCAACGGCACCACCTGCGCCGGCGCGCACCAGCCGCCGATCACCGTGCTGACCAGCCCGACCGCGGGCGCCACCACGCGCTCGGGGGGTGGGTTCGGCGGAGGCCGCGTTCGGGCGGACGGCGGGTTCAGGCGCCGGCCGGCCTGCGGAACGCCCGCAGGGTGAACACCGGGTCGGGGCGCGGGCGGTCCTGGTCGGGGAGCGCCGCCAGGTGTGCGGCGAAGCTCTCGGCGAGAGGTTCACCGGGCGGCAGCGTGACGAACCAGCCGCGTCTGAGGTCGGCGATGGTGCGGCGGGGGCTGCGGCCCTGCCCGCGGCCCGTGAAGCGGGCCTGCCCGGCCGGCACCAGGCCGTGCTCGGCCGCGTATCCGGCGACGCGGTCCGCGGCGTCGCGGGCGGCCGGGCTGGGCGGCCGGGCGGCGAGGACGGCGTCGACGTCGCTGCCGACGTTGTGCGCGGCGGCCTTGTCGACCGTCGTGACGTACACGCCGCCGGGCTCGAGCACCCGGGCGCACTCGGCCACGATGGCCCGGGCGTCGGCGGGGGTGGGTGCCAGGTGCAGCAGCCAGACGCTGGTGACCGCGTCGAACCGGCCGTCCGGGAAGGGCAGGCGGCGGCTGTCGGCGAGGACGACGGCGCCGGGCAGGCGGGTGGCGGCCTGCCGGGTCATCGCGGGGGCCCGGTCCACGCCGGTCACCCGCGCCCCGTCGCGGGCGGCGGCCAGGCGGCGGGTGACGATGCCGGTCCCGCAGCCGACGTCCAGCAGTCGCCGCGTGTCCTCGGGCAGCAGGCCGAGGACCGCCTCGGCCGCGGCGGCGGCGCGGGGCTCGCCGCCGCGGGAGGCGTCGTAGCGTTCGGCTTCCTTGTCGTAGTCCAGCACGCGGCTCCCCCCTCCGGGCGCGGCTCAGCTCGCCCCGTGGACCCCTGCCAGGTCCTGGACGCGGCGGGCGAGTTCGAAGTCCTTGTCGGTGACGGCGCCGCCCGCGCTGTCCGTGTTCACGGCGAGGGAGACGGTGTTGTAACCGAGGGTGAGGTCCGAGTGGTGGTTCAGCTCCTCCTGCACCTGGGCGATGTGCACCACCATCGCGGTGGCCGCGAAGTGCGAGCCGAGCCGGAAGGAACGGGTGAGGCGGTCGCCTGCGACGGACCAGCCGGGCAGTTCGGCCAGACGGTCCTCGATCTCCTTCTGCGACAGCGGTTCCACGGGCATGGGCGCGTTTCCCTTCCTGGACGTCACGGCACCTGCGCGGTCCTGTTCAGACTGCCACAAGACCGGCGGTGCGTCGCTGGTCGCAGGGGCCGCGCGTGCCTCGGGGCTCAGGGGTCCTTGCACTATGAGCGTCCGATCAGGTCGCGTGGTCTGGTGCTGGGGGTACCTCCCACGCCGTTCGGGCAGCGGGGGAGCATCGCAAGGCGCCGGAGCGCCCTGGTAGCGGAGCTACCTGGGCGTTTCGGCAACGCGGCGAGGTGCGGTGCCAGGCCGCGCGACCCGGGCGGGCATAGTGCAAGGACCCCTCAGTCGGGCACGCATTCGGCGGCCAGGTCGTCCGCCAGCGCGGCGATCCGGTCCCGGCCCTCGACCTGCCGCACCCAGGCGTGCGGCAGGCCGTGGTCGCCGTACCGGGCGCCGAGGATGTTGCCGCAGACGGAGCCGGTGGAGTCGCTGTCGCCCGAATGGTTGACGGCCAGCAGCAGCGCGTCCGCCACACGGGGGACGGCCAGCGCGCTGTAGACGCCGATGGCCAGCGCCTCCTCGGCGATCCAGCCGCCGCCGAGCCGCTCGAGTCTCTCCGGGGTGGGGCTGCCCTGCGCGGCCAGGTCCAGGGCCTGCTCCAGGGCGGCGGTGGTCTCCTCGTGGCCGGGATGCCGGGCGAGCAGCCGCAGGGTGCGCAGGACCGCGCCCTCGACGGAGTCCCCGGCCACGATGTGGGCGACGATCGCGGCGAGCGCGCCGGCCGCGTAGTAGCCGGTGGGGTGGCCATGGGTCATCTGGGCGCAGCGGGCGGCCATGGAGAAGGCCGTCCCGGGGTCGGTGCGGGTGAGCCCGAAGGGCGCCGAGCGCATCACGGCGCCGCAGCCCTTGGAGTCGGAGTTGACGGGTCCGGGCCGCCCGAGTTCGGCCTCGAGGTCGGGCACGAAGTCCTGCGCGAGGCCCGACAGGCAGGCGTTGCCGGGGGCACGGCGCGCATACAGCCACCGCTCGGTGACCAGGCCGCCGCGCGGACCGGCGTAGGAGCCGCCGCCGGTGGGCCGGGCGAGCTCGCTGTCCTCGGGGCCGGTGCGCAGCTGGGTCTCCAGCCAGCGCGCGTAGGCCCAGCGCACCATCCGGGACCAGCCGCCGCCGATGCCCTTGCGCCGCTCCCGCTCGTGGGCCTGCCGGACGCCCTCCACGGTGAACAGGGTCATCTGGGTGTCGTCGCTGATCAGTCCGACCGCCCCGGCGCCGCCCGGGGAGGGCACCAGGCCGGTGACGCCGTGCGGGCCGTGCGCGGCACGGATGCGGTCCAGGGAGCTGAACTCGACCGGGTAGCCGAGGGCGTCCCCGACGGCACCGCCCAGCAGGCAGCCGCGCACTCTGGCCCGGTACACCGCCGTCGCCTCCCAGGACGGCCTCCATGGCCCGTTCATGTGCGCCCCCTCATCGACAGCTGTTCGACTACGGTCGTACTCATGACCATTGTCGCGACCGGTGCCCCCGTGCCTCCCACCGCCCCCGCCGGTCAGGGCGTGGGCCCGCTGCTGCGGGCCTGGCGGGAGCGGCGGCGGGTCAGTCAGCTGGAACTCGCTCTGCGTGCCGACTCCTCGGCCCGGCACATCAGTTTCATCGAGACCGGCCGGTCACGGCCCAGCGAGGAGATGGTGCTGCGGCTGGCCGAGCACCTGGACGTGCCGGTGCGGGAGCGCAACGCGCTGCTGCTGGCCGCCGGTTACGCACCGCACTACCCGGAGACCGCGCTGGACGACCCGGCGCTGGGCGCGCTGCGGGAGGGCCTGGAGCGGCTGATCCGGGGCTACGAGCCGTATCCCGCGCTGGTGGTCGACGCCGTGTACGACGTGGTGGCGGCCAACCGGGGCATCACCATGCTGCTGGAGGGCGTCCCCGAGGCGCTGCTGACCCCGCCGCTGAACGCGATGCGGCTGACCCTGCACCCGGAGGGTCTCGCGCCGCGCATCCGCAACCTGCGCGAGTGGCGCGGGCATCTGCTGGCGCAGATGGGGCGTCAGATCGCGCTGCACCGCTCGGGAGCGCTGCGCGCGCTGTACGAGGAGGTGGCGGCCTTCCCGGTGCCGGAGACGGACGGCGCCGTCGTGGAGGAGCCGGAGGAGGACGTGCCGTACTTCGCGCTGCCCATGCGGATCGAGCACGAGGGGCGGGTGCTGTCGTTCGTCTCGTCGATCTCCACCTTCAACACGCCCATGGACGTGACGGTGGCGGAACTGGCGATCGAGACGTTTCTGCCGGCCGACCCGGCGACGGTGAAGTACCTTCACTCCATGGTGTCTTGAGGCACCGTGAGAGACTGCTGGCTGGACTTCGGCGCGTTCGGGGAGGCGTGGCGTGAGTGAGCGGCGGCCCGCGCCCACCGTGGGCCAGGTGGTGCTCGGCAGGAGGCTTCAGGAACTGCGGGAGGCGGCCGGCCTGTCCCGCGAGGAAGCGGCGCGGGTGCTGCGGGTGGCCGCGGCGACCGTGCGGCGCATGGAGCTGGCCGAGGTCGCGCTGCGGATCCCGTACGTGCAGATGCTGCTGCCGACGTACGGGGTGGGCGAGGAGGAGGCCGCCGCGTTCGTGCGGCTCGCCGAGGAGGCCAACCAGCCGGGCTGGTGGCAGCGGTTCCACGACGTGCTGCCGGACTGGTTCAGCCTGTATGTGAGCCTGGAGGGCGCCGCCCGGCTGATCCGCTCCTACGAGCCGCACTTCGTGCCCGGACTGCTGCAGACCGAGGAGTACGCACGGGCCGTGCTGGAGGCCGGGACGGTCGGGCAGACCGGCCCGGAGTCGATCGAGCGGCATGTGTCGCTGCGGATGGCCCGGCAGGAGCTGCTGGAGCGGGACGACGCGCCGCACCTGTGGGTGATCGTCGAGGAGACGGTGCTGCGGCGGCCGGTGAGCATCCGCGGCGCGGTGATGCGCGGGCAGCTGGACAAGCTGCTGGAGTACACCGAGCGGGACCGGGTGACGGTGCAGATCGCCGAGTTCGCGGACGGTCCCCACCCGGGTACGTACGCGCCGTTCTCGCTGTTCCGCTTCGCCGAGCCGGAGCTGCCGGACATGGTCTACACCGAGTATCTGACCGGCGCGCTGTACCTGGACTCCCGCAAGGAGGTCGCGGCGCATCTGGAGGTGCTGGACCACATGACGGCGCGCGCCGCGTCGGCGGAGCGCACCCGCAAGCTGCTGCGCGAGTGCCGCGAGAACTTCTGAGACCTTCCGTTCGCTGTCCTTCTTCCCACTTCCAACGCCCCGACCGAGCCGAGGAGTCACAGCCGTATGACCGGATCCGACGCAGCGCCCGTCCGTCTCGACACCGGCCGCCCGCACCCGGCGCGGGTGTACGACTGGTGGCTGGGCGGCAAGGACAACTACCCGGTGGACGAGGAACTGGCCCGCCGGATCCTCGCCGTCGACGAGACCGCCGTGCGCGGGGCGCGCGCCAACCGCCGGTTCATGCACCGGGCGGTCCGGGTGGCGGCCGAGGCCGGGATCCGGCAGTTCCTCGACATCGGCACCGGTATCCCGACCGAGCCCAATCTGCACCAGGTGGCCCAGCGGATCGCGCCGGAGTCGCGGGTCGTGTACGCCGACAACGACCCGATCGTGCTGCGGCACGCGCAGGCGCTGCTGCGCGGCTCCGCCGAGGGCAGCACCGAGTACGTGCACGCCGACGTCCGCGACCCCGACACGATTCTGCGGGCGGCCGCGGAGACGCTGGACCTCTCCCGGCCGGTCGCCCTGTCGCTGGTCGCGCTGACGCACTACCTGGGTGACGCGGCCGACGGCGACGACGTGCACGGTCTGCTGAAGCGGTACGTCGACGCCCTCGCGCCGGGCAGCCATCTGATCCTGTCGCAGGTGACACCGGACCTGAACCCGGAGGCCGTGGCGAAGGCCGCCGGCCTGTTCCGCCAGGGCGGCACCCCCTTCCACCCCCGTTCCCTCGCCGAGTTCGCCCGCTTCTTCGACGGCCTGCGGCTGCTGGGACCGGGCGTCATCCCGGTCACCGGCTGGCGCCCGGAACCGGAGGACGTGGCAGCCCAGACGGAGGGCATCGTGCCCGTCTACGCGGGCGTGGCCATCAAGCCCTGACCGGCCACCGGCCCGGCCGGGGGCGGCTCCGTGCGGAACCGCTCGCGGCTCACGTTCGCTGCGCCCCGGGCGGCCGGACCCGTCCCGGGCCACCGCCCCTGGATCAACACGTGTACGCGGCCCTCCCTGCCCGACCGCGCGCGGGCAGGGCCGTACTCGGCCTGCCACCCACGCCACCAGGACCACGCCCGAGACCACCCGACCGCGCCACACCCCAGGCCACCACCCCGCACAGCCGGACCGGACCGGGCCGGCCGCGGCCGCCCAACCGCCCCGGCAGACCCATCACCGGCGCGCAGGCCCGACCCCGGCGCCACCCGCCCACGCGCGGGCAAGGCCATACTCGGCCTGCCACCCACGCCACCAGGACAGGCCCCGAGACCACCCCGCCACGCCATGCCGCGGGCCACCCAACCGCGCAGCCGGACCGGGCCCGCCCCGGTCGCCCGAGCGCTCCGGGTGTGCGGGCGCGGGCCTCGTCACGTCATCCGGCCGTCCGGGCCGGGGCGTTCGCGGGGCTCGGGGGCGCGGGGTCAGGCGGCTCCGCCCTTGGTGTCTCGTTCGTCGTCGACGATCTCGGCGTCGACCACGCCCTCGTCCTCCTGGTCGGGGCGTGGGCTCTGCTGTTGGCCGGTGGTCTCCGTCGAGGTGGGCTGGGACTGGGCGTACATGGCCTGGCCCATCTTCTGGCTGACGGAGGCGAGTTTCTCGACGCCGGTGCGCAGGGGGGCGGTGTCGGCGTTCTGTTCCAGGAGGGTCTTCAGCTCGGCGGCGGCCGCCTCCACCTCGGACTTGGTGTCCGCGGGGATGCGGTCGCCGTTGTCGCGGATGAAGTTCTCGGTCTGGTAGACGAGTTGTTCGGCCTGGTTGCGGGTCTCGGCGGCCTCGCGGCGCTTGCGGTCCTCCTCGGCGTACTGATCGGCCTCCCGCATCATGCGGTCGATGTCCTCCTTGGGCAGGGCCGAGCCGCCGGTCACCGTCATCTTCTGCTCGCGGCCGGTGGCCAGGTCCTTCGCCGAGACGTGCATGATGCCGTTCGCGTCGATGTCGAAGGCGACCTCGATCTGCGGCACCCCGCGCGGGGCGGGCGGCAGACCGGTCAGGTCGAAGACGCCCAGCTTCTTGTTGTACGCGGCGATCTCCCGCTCGCCCTGGTAGACCTGGATGCCCACCGAGGGCTGGTTGTCGGTGGCCGTCGTGAAGATCTCCGAACGCCGGGTCGGGATGGTCGTGTTGCGCTCGATCAGCTTGGTCATGATGCCGCCCTTGGTCTCGATGCCCAGGGACAGCGGCGTGACGTCGAGCAGCAGGACGTCCTTGACGTCGCCGCGCAGCACGCCCGCCTGGAGGGCGGCGCCGACGGCGACCACCTCGTCGGGGTTGACGCCCTTGTGCGGGTCCTTGCCGGTGAGGTCGCGCACCAGGTCGGTGACGGCGGGCATGCGGGTGGAGCCGCCGACGAGGATCACGTGGTCGACGCTGGACAGCTTGATCCCGGCGTCCTTGACCGCCTGGTGGAAGGGCTGCTTGCACCGGTCCAGCAGGTCGGTGGTGAGTTCCTGGAACTGGGCGCGGGTGAGCTTCTCCTCCAGGTGCAGCGGGCCCTCGGCGGAGGCGGTGATGTAGGGCAGGTTGATCGTGGTCTCCGAGGACGACGACAGTTCGATCTTGGCCTTCTCCGCCGCCTCGCGCAGCCGCTGCACCGCCATCTTGTCGGCCGCCAGGTCGACGCCGTACTGCCCCTTGAACCGCTTGACCAGGTGCTCGACGACCCGCTGGTCCCAGTCGTCGCCGCCGAGGTGGGTGTCGCCGTTGGTGGCCTTGACCTCGATCACGCCCTCGCCGATCTCCAGGAGGGACACGTCGAAGGTGCCGCCGCCGAGGTCGAAGACGAGGACGGTCTGCTCCTCGCCCCGGTCGAGGCCGTAGGCGAGCGCTGCGGCGGTGGGCTCGTTGATGATCCTGAGCACCTTCAGGCCGGCGATCTCCCCGGCCTCCTTGGTCGCCTGCCGCTGGGCGTCGTCGAAGTACGCCGGTACGGTGATCACCGCGTCGGTGACGTCCTCGCCGAGGTAGGCCTCCGCGTCCCGCTTCAGCTTCTGCAGGACCCGCGCGGACAACTCCTGGGCCTGGTAGCGGGTGCCGTCGACGGAGCCCTGCTCCGGGAAGCGCCACTGCGCCTCGCCCATGTGGCGCTTGACGGAGCGGGCGGTGCGCTCCACGTTCGTCACGGCCTGCCGCTTGGCGACCTCGCCGACCAGCACCTCCCCGCTCTTGGCGAACGCCACCACCGACGGCGTGGTCCGCGCGCCCTCGGCGTTGGCGACGACGGTGGGCTCGCCGCCCTCCAGGACCGCCACCACCGAGTTCGTCGTCCCGAGATCGATCCCGACCGCGCGTGTCATCTCCGTCCCCTTTCCACCGCCGGTTGTTCCGCCGGTTCCAGCAGGGCACCGTCCCGTAGTCCAGCACAAAACCTGAGTGTGGCGTTGTCAATGCCGGGTTGCGACGCCGGTCGCCGTCCCCGCGCGACGCCGCCGTGACGCCTGCGGTCCGGGTACCCCGGTGCCCGGAAACGACGACGCCGCGCCCCGGATCGGGGCGCGGCGCTCAGCATTGGTCGAGCCGTCCGTGGCGGGTCAGGCCAGCTTCGCCTCCAGGGTGATCGTCGTGCCGGTGAGGGCCTGGCTGACCGGGCAGTTCTTCTTGGCGTCCTCGGCGGCGGCGACGAACGCGTCGTTGTCGATGCCGGGGACCGTGCCCTCGACGGTGAGGTGGATGCCGGTGATGCCCTCACCCGGCTGGAAGGTGACGTCGGCCTTGGTCTGGAGCCTGGTGGGCGGGGTGCCGGCACCGGCCAGGCCGTGCGACAGCGCCATGGAGAAGCAGCTGGAGTGGGCGGCGGCGATCAGTTCCTCGGGGCTGGTCTTCCCGTTCGCCTGCTCGGCGCGCGACGGCCACGACACCGGCTGCCGGCCGATGCCGGAGGAGTCGAAGGTGACGACGCCGTTGCCCTCGAGCAGATTGCCTTCCCAGACGGTGTGAGCGGTGCGCGTGGTTGCCACGGTGTGTTCCATACCTTTCGCCTAGGTGCCCGTTTCCCGGGCTTGCCTGCCCTCCATCCGATCACATCGACGCCGCGCACACCCGTCGAACGGGCCACGACCTGCCGGAGAAGGTCGGCGAATCCCCTGCCGGGCGGTGCGGTGAGGGCCTACAGTCCGTTCCATGGTCGAACTCTTCCAAGTCCTCGGGGGAATCGCGGGATTTGGTGGGGTCGCTCTCGGCGTCCTGTACCTGCTCTACCGGGACCTCGTGCGCGACATCATCCGCAGGCGAATGTTCCGGACCCTCACCTCGGGGCAGGCGACCGCCCTCTTCGGCGCGGTCGTCGTGCTCGCTTTCGCCGTCGCGATCCTCGGGATCTTCGCCACACTCGCCGAGAGCAAGAGCGTCCGCCAGTTCGTCGTCCTCGTGGGCATGCTCCTGCTGTTCCTGCTGGCCGTGCTGCTCATCACGGTGCGCACGGTCACCGGGCAGGCGGCCCGCGCGAAGGACGGCGGCCGTAGCCCCGCCGAGCGCTCCCTGACCGCGGTGCGCCGGCATGTCGAGGGCGGCGAACCCGACCAGGCCGAACGCGCCCTGGACGCGTCCCGGCTGGCACGGGACTCGTCGGTCTTCTGGTACTGGAAGGCCCGGATCGCGCTGACCCGCGACAACCTGGACGTGGCGTCCGGCTACGTCGAGGAGGCGCTGAAACTCGACGGCCGGGACCCGTACAGCATCGCGCTCAAGATCGAACTGCTGTTGCTGGCCAACGACCCCGAGCGGCGGGACCGGGCCGCGCGCCTGGCCGGGGAGAGCACCGGCCTGAGCGGCGAACTCGACGCGTGGCTGCGGCAGTTGCGGGCCGAGGGAATGTTCGGAGGTGGGGTGCGCACCCGCACGGGACTCGAGGCCCGGTGCCCGCTCCCCGCCCGTACCACGGAGGATGTCCATGCCGAGTGAGCACCACAGCGGCGACCGTGGGCGGAAGGCCGTCGTGTATGTCGGTCCGCCCGCCGTCGCCGGCCTGGGTCGTACGGTCGACGACCTGGCCCGGGAGGCGAGATCGCGGGCCCACGCGTCCCGGCTGGTCCCCCTGTCCGACACGGCCACCACGCCGGCGCAGGCCCAGGCACTGCTCGCGGAGCACCCGGACGCGGTCCTCGTGGTGCATCCCGGCACCGAGCGATACGGCCGCCTGCCCGCACCGGGCCGCGCGCTGTGGGCCCTGCTGTGCTGCGGTGCCGTGTTACGGCTGTGCGAGGGGGGATCGGCGAAAACGCCCCCGTCGTCCGTCGCGCACATCGGCCGGGACGCGTTCCTGGTGGTGGAGCTGCTGGGCGCGGACGCACCGGCGCACGGCGGCACGGACCGACACGCGCGGCGCGAGGCGGAGTGCCGCGCCCACGCCGTACGGCACGGCCTGCGGGACGCGTACACGCTCACGGAGTCCCCCCGCGACTGGGCACGCGGAATGTTCTCCTGCTCGAGCGGTGTGACGGCCGTCGTCCACCCGGACGTCACCGAGCCGGATCCCGACAGCCCGGACGGGCTGCTGTGGCGGTGGCTGCGGGACGGGCGTGAGATCAGGCCGGGAGCGTGGCCGCTCCTGCCCGCCGCGGCCGCGGACGACGCGCGGCGGGAGGACCGGCGACTCGGCCCTCCCGCCATGGCCTCCCCCACGGACGAGCCTCTCCCTACCGCCGCTGCCGCCCCTCCTCCGCCCGACACGCCGGAGCCGGGCAGTGCCCCTCCGTGGCAGGACCCCGCCGGCATGCCCCCACGGGCGGCGATGCGGCCTGTCGCGGAGGCCGAGTGGATGGCCGAGGAGCAGGCGCGCGAAGCACACCTGGACAGCGTGCAGCCCTGGGAGCTGCGTCGCTCCTCGCAGCATGCCCGTGTCCGCCAGGGCGCCCGCGATGCCCCTCTCCGGCGGAGCGCCTCCGGCTACGGTCCTCCCCCGTTCCGGCGCACCGGCGGCCCCCTCCCCCACGACGGCCTGTTCATCCGCCGCAACAACGCCTTCGGCACCCGTTCCCCGCTCGGGGTGCGGGATCTCATCGAGCAGGGCGTGATCATCGGGCAGGACGAGATCCGGTTCGACGACTTCGTGGCGGCCCGCACCGACCAGGTGCCCGGACCGCCGCCCGGCCGGGCCGTCGCGGTGAGTCACGGACTCGCCGCGGTCCGGGGCGAGTACAAGGCGGACGAGGCGACGACCCACTTCCTGGAGATCACCCTCAAGGCCGGCGAGGCCCACCCCGAGGACATCCCGGCCGAGCCGCTGCCCGTCAACTTCGTGTTCGTCGTGGACACCAGTGGCTCGATGTACGGCGAGAAACTGGACTGCGTCAAGGCGGCCCTCCAGGCCCTCTACGACAAGCTGCGTCCCTCGGACTGCCTGGGCATCATCACCTTCGACCACCGGGTGCGCACCGTGCTGGCCGCCACCGCCAAGCGGGACCTGCCGCCCGAGCGGTTCGCCCAGGTGGTGTCCGCGCTGAGCGCCGAGGGCGGCACCGACATCAATCTCGGGGTGCAGTACGGCATCGACGAGATCGGCCGCAACGCGGTGGGCGGGCGCACGGTCAACTGCCTGTACCTGTTCTCCGACGGCGACCCGACCTCCGGCGAACGGGACTGGATCCGCATCCGCACCAACGTCGCGGCCAAGCTCCGCGGGGACCTCACCCTGTCGTGCTTCGGCTTCGGCTCCGACGCCCGGATGCCGGAACTGGCCGCGCTGGCCGGGCTCGCGGGCGGCCACTCGACGTTCGTCACCCGGCCCGAGCAGGTGGGCGCGGACCTCCTCGCCGACCTGAACCGGCGCGACCACCTGGCCGCCATCGACATCCAGCTCAGACTCGACATCGCGCCGGACGTGGAGATCCGGCACCTGTACGGCCACGACCTGGTCACCGATCCCCGGGCCCGGGCGGCGGTGCTGCGGGAGGTGGGCCGGGCGGCCGAGCAGGCCCGCGCGGACTACGGTGCCGAGCCCCTGCCGGACCTCGTCACCGAGGAGAAGGGCATCCGGATCTTCGCGCCCGACCTCGCCTTCGGGGAGACGTACTGGATCGTGCTGGAACTCGCCGTCCCCTCCGGCGGCGAGGCCCCGGAGCCGGGCTCCGCCACCGTGCAGTACGTCGACACGGTGACCCGCGAGGGACACCGGCACGAGATCGACCTGTCGACGGGTTTCACGCTGGCCGAGGAGACCGTGACCGTGCACGCGGTCGGCCTGTGGACCAGCGAGGTCACCTTCCACGCGCTGGACGACCTGTACGAGCGCGACCGGGACTCGGCGAAGAAGCGGCTGACGAACCACATCCAGGTGCTCCAGGGCGTCCACAGCCGGCTGCCGGCGAAGGAGTTCCGCGACGACCAGGTCACCCTGCGGAAGCTGATGACGCTCGCGGACTCGCTGGACACGGTGGTGTCGTTCAGCGACACCTCCCCCGGTTCGCGCATGGCGACGGCGGTCGTCGCCATGAACGACTTCGGCAAGGTCCGGTCGGGGTTCTGGCCGCGGTACTGACGCCCCTGCCCGGTACTGACGCCGCTGTCCGCCGACGTACCGGTCAGGCGGCCCGCTCCCGCGGTCCCGGTTCCGCCTCCGCCGGGAGCGGCACCTGCGGGCCGGTGGCCTCGCGCAGCCAGCGGCGCAGTACGCGGTGGATCCGCTCGGCGCCGACGAGCTCCCCGCCCTCCGCCACGGGCGGGGAGCAGGCGAGCGGCGCCAGCAGGAACGGGCGGGTCTGCGCGCCGCCGAGGCCGCCGTGGGAGCCGATCTGCTCCTCGAAGGCGAGGACCTCGCCGTCGGCCGGGTCGTGGAAGGAGTTGACCAGGATGTCGGGGGCGTGCGGGAAGGAGTGGGTGCGGCGGACGGCGTCGGCGGCGCCGGGGCCGAAGGCGGCGAGCGGACCGGGGTTGCCGTCCAGCTCGTCCAGGGGTATCTCGGCGCCGCGTGCGCCGAGCACCAGGCCGCCGTGCTCCTCGCTGCGCACCAGCAGGAAGCCGACGCCGGGGTGGTTGGCGAGGGTGGTCAGCAACCCGGGGTGGCGGGCGTCCAGCTCCTCCCGGCTCATCCGGTGCGGCACGTCCGGGAAGGAGACCAGGCCGAGGTTGCCGGAGGCCAGCACCAGCGGCTCCGAGTGGCGGGCGGGCCGGTGGTGCTCGCCGCCCTCCTCGACCGGGCGGCGCAGGGCGGCGCGTACGGCGGCCCGGGCCTCGGCGCCGCTGCGGGTGCCCTCCGCCCGGCGCGGGACGTGCAGTCCGCAGCCCGCCCGTACCAGGTCGCCGAGTGTGAGGCCGTAGCGGGCGCGGAAGGTCTCGCCGGGGCTCTGGCCGTGGTCGGACAGGACGACGGTCCGGTACGGGCGCGGGGCGTGCTCGGCGACCTTCTCGATCAGCGCCAGCGCGCGGTCCAGGCGCTCGAGCACCTTCGCCGCGTCCCGGCTGCGCGGACCGGAGTGGTGGGCCACCTCGTCGTAGGCGACGAGATCGGCGTAGACGGCGGTGCGCCCGGCGAGCAGGTCGCCCATCACGGCGGCCACGACGACGTCCCGTTCGACGACGGTCGCGAAGGCGCGGACGAGCGGGTACAGGCCGCCCCGGGAGACGCGCGGGCGCTGTCTGCGGATCCGGGCCCGCAGGGACTGGCCGATCTCGCGGGCGACCTCGGCGACGAAGGACAGGGCGGTGCGGACGGCGTTGGCGGGGTCGGAGAAGTAGGCGAAGTAGCCGGCGCGCGAGCGGTTGCCGGGTCCGCGCCGGGCGGACACCGAGAGCACGAGGGCGGATTCGCCGGCGCCGCCGCTGAACAGGTTGCCGCGGCTGGCGCCGTCGGCGGTGAGCAGCCCGCCGTCGCGGGTGCGGGCGACGGCGCGGCGCTGGAGTTCGACGGCGCTGGTGGGGCGGTTGCAGACCATCACCTCGCCGGTGTCCTTCTCGTACCAGCGGAAGGCGGGGATGTCGTGGTTGGTGCCGTGCAGGATGGCGAGTTGGCTGGCACCGGTCTGGCTGGACCAGTCGGTGCGCCAGGGGACGAGCCGGTGGGTCGGTTCCGGCTGGTCCTGGTCCTCCCGGCCGGGTGCGGCGCCGAGCCAGCGCGCCACGGTCGGCATCAGCCCCTTGTCCACGGCGTCCCGCAGCACGTCGTGGCCGACGCCGTCGAGCTGGACGACCAGGGTGCCGGGAGTGGAGTCGCAGGGTGGCCGGCGCCCACGGCGGCGGTCGGCGAGCCGGGCCAGGCGGCGCCGGTAGGCGTCGTCGTCGCGGACGGCGAGGGCGGCGCCGGTGGCGGAGGCGACGGCGGACATCGCGGCGGCCACGATGACGGCGGTCTCGGGGGCCGCCCGGGGCTGGCCGGAGGGGTTGATGCGCAGGGCGAGCAGGAGCAGTGAGCCGTTGAGGAAGAACACCAGCAGCCCGAGGACCAGCGCGGGCACGAGCAGCAGCAGCCGTACCAGCAGCGGCCAGACGACGGCCGAGAGGACACCGAAGGCACCGGCGCCGAGCGCGGCGGTGACGGCGATGGTGGTGGCGCTGTCGCCGTCGGCGGACTGGAGCCGGAAGTCCGGCAGGATCCCGGCCAGCACCAGCATGGTGACCGTGGAGACGCCCCACACGGCGACGCTCCGCCCGACCTGACTGGCGGCCCGCCGCCACCACCCGCCACGCACGCCGCCGCTCCTCACCTTCCGGGCCGGACTTCTGCACGAACCTGCCCCAGCTTGTCACACGTCCGGCGGAGCCCCCCGCGCCGGAGCGGCCCGGTGCGCGCCGGGCGGCCGGCCCGTTCCGCGGCGCTATCCGCCGTCGTAGCCGGCCGTGGGCATGGACAGGCGGCGGTGCACCCGGGCCTTCATCTGGGCGTCGTAGGACGGCTCGGCCTGGCCCACGGTCTCCACCCGGACCCCGCGTCGCGCGCACTCGGCGGTGAACTCCTCGACGGAGGACAGTGCCTGCTCCAGCACCCGGCGGCTGGGCGCGACGAACACGTCGACGCCGGGACGGACGCCGTCCCACAGGGCGCAGTGGTCCGGGCGCAGGCCGCGGACCAGGAGTTCACGGGCGACCACATAGCCGTGCTCGGCCGCCCAGCGGGCGCACATCGCGTGCTGGCCGCGGGAGTCCACGAGGAACGGCTCGTCGTTCAGCTCCTCCAGGGGTGTCAGGCTGGCGATCGCGGTCACACGGACCGGCGTCGCGGCGGCCTCGCCGCGGGCATCGCGCACTTCTCCCATGGCGTCCCCCTCACCTCCGGGTTGCGCCGCCGACCCTACCGCCGCACGTAGGCTCAGGGGGAGTCGCGCGAAGGAGGCAAAGAAGGTGCCGGTGGAGATCACCTGGTGGGGTCACGCGACATGCACGGTCGAGGATTCGGGCGTCCGTGCGCTGACCGATCCGCTGTTCGCCCGCCGGCTCGCGCATCTGCGGCGCCGCCGGGGCGCGCTGCCGCCGCCGGGCGCCTGGCACACGGACGTGGCGCTCGTCTCGCATCTGCACGCCGACCATCTGCACCTTCCCTCGCTGGACCGCCTCGCCCCGGGCACACACCTGCTGGTGCCCCGGGGCGCACTCCGGGCGGTGCCGGGGCTGCGCCGCCTCGCGCGGCCCGGGCGGCTGCGGATCACCGAGGTGGCGCCCGGGGAGCGGGTCTCGGTCGGTGCCGTCGTGGTGCGGGCGGTGTCCGCCCGGCACGACGGGCGGCGGCTGCCGGTGGGCCCGCATCGCTCGCCCGCGCTCGGCTACGTCGTCGAGGGTGAGGCGCGGACGTACTTCGCCGGTGACACCGGCCTGTTCGAGACGATGGCCGAGGAGGTCGGCCCGGTCGACGTGGCGCTGTTGCCGGTGGGCGGCTGGGGTCCGTACCTCGGCGAGGGGCATCTGGACGCGGGGCGGGCGGCGCAGGCGCTGGCCCGGCTCGCGCCGCGCTGCGCGGTGCCGGTGCACTACGGCACGTACTGGCCGATCGGGATGGATGCCGTGCGCCCCCACGAGTTCCATGCGCCGGGCGACGAGTTCGTGCGCCTCGCGGCGCTGCGCGCTCCGGGCGTGGCCGTGCACCGGCTGGGGCACGGGGAGAGTGTGCGCCTGGAGGTCGCCCGGTGATACGACTGGCCGCCGCCGCGGCGACGGTGGTGCCGACGGAGTCCACCCAGCAGGCGATCGGCTATCCGTCGCTGTTCCTGCTGGTGCTGATCGGGGCGCTGGTGCCGGTGGTGCCGACGGGTGCGCTGGTCAGTTCGGCGGCGGTGGTCGCGGTGCATCAGACGGCGCCGTTCTCGCTGGCGCTGGTGTTCGCGACGGCGTCACTGGCCGCGTTCTGCGGGGACGCGGCCCTGTACTGGCTGGGGCGGCGCGGGCTGGGGTCGAGGAACGGCTCGCGCTGGCTGGAGGCGATCCGCTCGCGCGCACCGCAGGACCGACTGGAGCAGGCCCAGGAGAAGCTGGCCGAACACGGAGTGGCCGTGCTGGTGCTGTCCCGGCTCGTGCCGGCCGGCCGCGTACCGGTGATGCTGGCCTGCCTGCTGGCGAAGTGGCCGCTGCGGCGCTTCTCCCGCGGCAACCTTCCCGCCTGTCTGGCCTGGGCGGCGACGTACCAGGTGATCGGCATCCTCGGGGGCTCCCTGTTCCCGGAGCCCTGGGAGGGTGTGGTGGCCGCCGTCGCCCTGACCGTGCTGATCGGTGCGGCTCCGGGCGTCTGGCGCCGCGTCCGGCGCACGGCCGCCGTCCACCGGTCCGGCTGACCGGCTGACGGGCCGACCGGCCGACCGGCCGACCGCGGCCGTCCGCGGAGTCACTCCAGGATCCGGGAGCCGCCCACCGGGAGGTCCCACAGGTCCTCCCGAAGCAGGCCCGCCTTGTCCCAGGCGGCGCGGACACGGGTGAGGGGTTCCAGGACCGGCTCGGCGGACAGCACGAACGTGCCCCAGTGCATGGGAGCCATGCGGCGGGCGCCGACGTCCTGGGCTGCCCGCACGGCCTCCTCCGGGTCGCAGTGGACGTCGCTGAGCCACCAGCGCGGGTCGTAGGCGCCGATGGGAAGCAGGGCGAGGTCGATGCCGGGGTAGCGGCGGCCGATACGGGAGAACCAGTGGCCGTAGCCGGTGTCGCCGGCGAAGTACACGCGCTGTCCGTCGGGGTCGGTGAGCACCCAGCCGCCCCACAGGCTGCGGCAGGTGTCGGTGAGGGTGCGCTTGGACCAGTGGTGCGCGGGCACGAAGTCGAGGCGGACCCCGGACAGTTCGGACGCCTCCCACCAGTCCAGCTCGGTGACGCGGGTGAACCGGCGGCGCCGGAACCAGCGGCCGAGTCCGGCCGGCGCGAACACCGGTGTGTCCCGCGGGAGTCTGCGCAGGGTGGGCGCGTCCAGGTGGTCGTAGTGGTTGTGGCTGATGACGACGGCGTCGACCGGCGGCAGCGCGTCCCAGGCGACGCCGACGGGGGTGATACGGGCCGGGGTGCCGATGATGCGGCGGGACCACACCGGGTCGGTCAGCACCGTCAGCCCGCCGATCCTGAGGACCCAACTGGCGTGCCCCGCCCAGGTGACGGCGACGGTACGGGCGTCCACACGGGGCAGCGGACCGGGCTCGTAGGGCAGCAGAGGGATGTCGGCCAGGCCCTCCTTGCCGGGGCGTACGGCGCCCTCGCGGGCGAACCGGGCGAAGGCCTTCAGGCCGGGCAGCGGGGCGGTGAGACGGTCGTGGAAGGTGCGCGGCCACAGCCGCCGCTCCGCGGGCGGCCGGGGCTCGGCCTGCGGCGGGAACGGGACGGCGGTCCGCCGGGACGCGAGGCGGGCCGGGGGCGCGGCGTCGTCGGCCTCCCGGGTGTGCGTGGACGTGGTCGCGGTGGCGGACGGGGACGTGGTCGGCTCGGACTGCTGCGTCATCGAGGAGGCTCCCATCGCTGAGCGTCGTCGCGAAGATCGTCGAAGACGGACCTCAAGGAGATCAACGCGCGTTGCAGGTGCGGCAGTTCCAACGGCGTGGGCGACAAGAGGCATTCCGTGCGCTCCTCCTCGGTGTCGCCGAGCAGCTCCGTGGTGGACAGCCGCACGCGCAGCGCGCCGAGGTCGTCGCCGAAGCGGTGGCCGCCGGGCGTGGGCATGCCCAGCAGGGCACCGAGGAAGTCCTCCAGTTCCTGCGCGTCGCCGACGCCACGGGCGACGAGGGCGGGGCGCAGCGGGCCGAGGTCGGCGTAGAGGTGACGGCCGGCCTGCGGCGGCCGGGCCAGCGCGCCCGCCGCGACGACGGCGGCGTGCAGGGCGCGGGCCACGCGCGCGTGCAGCCGCACGGTGGCGGTCAGGCGCGCTGTGACGGGTTCGGGTTCGTCGAGGGCGTAGGCGGCAGCGGCGGCGACGGGCTCGGCGATCCGGGCGTCCAGCGCGGTGAGGATGTCGAGCACGCGCGCGTGCAGCGCGTCCCCGGTGGCTCCGGCGGGGAAGCGGGCGATCGCGGCGGGCCAGCCGCTGGGCAGGAAGGCGCCGGCCAGGTCGGTGACCACGGTGACCCGTTCGGGCAGCATCTCGGCAGGGCTGAGCAGCATCGCCTGGTGCGGGGTGTGCCAGGTGTCGCGCCAGGTCTCGTCGCTGACCAGGTGCAGGCCCTCGCCGGCGGCGGCCTCGACGGTCTCGTGCAGCACCTCCGGCGGCGCGACCGTGCCGGTGGGGTCGTCGGCGACGGACAGCACCAGCAGCCGGGGGTCGCCGCCCTCCGCGCGGACCCTGCGGACGGTCTCCAGCAGCGCGTAGGGGTCGGGTACGCCGCCGCACTCGGCCGGGGTGGCGACGGGGAAGGCCGGTCTGCCGAGCAGACGCGCGTACGGCGCCCACCAGGCGGCGCAGGGCCGGGGGACGAGAACGTCGCCGTCGAGCGCCGCGGTCAGCGCCAGCAGCAGGGCCGGCGCGCCGGGTCCGGCCGCCACGTGCTCGGGCCGGGTGGGCAGGCCGCGCCGCCGCCAGTAGCCGCCGGCCGCGTCCAGGAGCGCGGTGCCGCCGCCGATCGGTCTGTCCCGGGCCCGGGTCCGGCCCGCGGCCGCGGCGAGCGCGGCGGACAGTTCGGGCAGCACCGGCAGTCCGTCGCCGGGGAGGGCCGACGGCCCGTAGCGGACGGGGCCGTGCCCTTCCGGGTCCGTCCGCCGCATGGCAACCTCCGCGCAGTCCTCGCCGCCGTGTCGTCTCCCCGCCGGGCCTGGGCTCGCCGTCGGGCCTTGCGCGTGCGGGTACCCAGGCGGGCGCCGTCCCATGGGTGCCCTGCCGCGTCGCGAAGGCCACTCACCCGGTGGTGCGGGCCCGTGCGGTGTCCTGCGGCCCCGGTGCCGGGACGGGTACGGGTCAGATGTCGGCGCTCCGGCGGCGCCACATCCGGTGCCCGGCGGCGCCCAGGGCGGACGCGATCAGCGTGCCGCCGCCGATCAGCGCCGGCAGGGATCCGGTGAACGCCCCGCCCGCTCCGGCCTCCACACCGTGCTGGGCAGCGCTGTCCGACCCGCCGGAGTCGCCGGACCCCGATCCGTGGGACGAGGTGTCCGAGCTCTCGTGGCCGCCCGACTCGTCGGTGTCCTGACGACCGCCGGAGGAGTCCTGCGCGCTGTCGCCGCGGGACGGGGCGGTGTCGGAGGAGCCGGCGGAGTGGGAAGAGCCGGTGGAGTCCGTGGATCCGGAAGGGGCGAAGGGATCGGAGGGGCGCGACGGGTCGTACGTATCGGACTTACCGGTCGGGTCGGACGTGCCGTTCGGTTCGATCCCGCCGTTCGGATCGGTCTTCCCCGTCGAGTCCGTCCCGCCCGTCGTGCCGTTCGGGCCGATGGGGTCGGTCGGGCCGTGGGCCGAGTGGTCCGTCGGGTCGGAGGCCAGGGGGTGGCCGCCGGAGTCGCGCGGGTAGCTGCCGGAGTCGCGCGGGTAGCTGCCGGAGTCGCGCGGGTAGCTGCCGGGGTCACCAGGCGGCTGGTCCGGGGTGGAAGGCAGCAGGGGCAGGGTCTGCTGGTCGAGGGTCGGCGGGCCGAGCAGGAGGGGGTCCTCGGAAGGGCCGGGAAGCACCGTCCCGGGGTTGGCCGCGTCGGGGGACGGTGCCGCCTGCGGCCGGGATCCGGGGCCGGGAAGGTCTCCCGGGCCACGTGCCTGCCGGAGGGTGTTCGGGGTCGGTCCGGCCTCCGTCGCCTCCACCGCGACGGCGGCCGACGCGGCGGTGCCCGTCATGAGGCCGGCCAGGACGGCGGCGGACAGGGCGTGGAGGGTGCTGCGGCGCATTGCGGGGCTCCTCGGGCCGGGGGCGGCGGACGTACGGCGTTCGGGCCGTCCCAGCCATCACAGCCCCCGGCGCCACGGGCCGCGCGATGCCGAGCCCCATTCGCGGGACGCCAACGGCCTATCGGGTGACGCCTGCGCGAGCCGCCGGCGTCCAGAGGTGTGTCGCCGATCGCGCCGGGCTCGCGGCGCCTGGCACCGCGCCTCGCCGCGTTGTCGTCGGTCGCCGATGCACCGCATCGACTCCCTCCTCCGCCTTGCCATGCTCCCCCACTGCCTGAACGGCGTGGGAGGTACCCCCCAGGGCCCTACGGCATGTCCCGCATCACCTGGTCGCGGACTCGGTCGCAGCAGCGGGTGATGAGACGGGAGACGTGCATCTGGGAGATGCCCAGTTGCTCGGCGATCCGGCTCTGCGTCATGTCACCGAAGAAGCGCATGTACAGGATGGCCCGCTCGCGCTCGGGCAGCGCCGCCAGGCGTGGCCTGACGGCCTCGCGGTCCACGACGGTGTCCAGCGCGGGGTCGGGTGAGCCGAGTGCGTCGACCAGGCGGTGGCCCTCCTCGCTGCCGGACAGCTCCGCGTCGAGGGAGAGGGCGGCCGAGCTCTCCAGAGCCTCCAGGCCGACCCGGGCGTCCTCCTCGCTCAGGTGCGCGATCTCGGCGATCTCGGCGACGGTCGGGCCGCGGCCGGAGACCGTCCGGGACAGCTCCTGCTGGGCGAACCGGACGCGCTTGCGCAGGTCCTGCACACGGCGCGGTACGTGCAGCGTCCACATGTGGTCGCGGAGGTGGCGCTTGATCTCGCCGGTGATGGTGGGCACGGCGTAGCTCTCGAAGGCGTTGCCGCGTCCGGGGTCGTAGCGGTCGACCGCCTTGACCAGGCCGAGGGCGGCGACCTGGCGCAGGTCGTCGAGGCTCTCGCCGCGGCTGCGGAAGCGGCCGGCGATCCGCTCGGCCATGGGCAGCCAGGCCTCGACGATCTCGTCGCGGACGGCGTCGCGCCGCCGTCCCGGGGGGAGTTCGGCCAGCCGGCGGAAGGCCTCGGAGGTGTCCGGGGCGTCGTCGTGCGGGTGGTGCCTCGCGTTCGCTCGCGTATGCAGCATGGTGCTCGCAGCTCCCTTGGAGTGCTCTGAGTGGAGGGTGACCGTGGCAGCGCGGACGCGGATCCGGAGCGGCCGCCCACGCGCGCGGACTCGCGCGCCGCCTCCACGGACGTGCCTGAGGTCCGAAGCACTGGATCTGCGCCTGCCCCCGGCCTCCGGCGCCAAACGCCCGGCCGCGGGCGCCCGCCCCGGCCGGGGCCGGGGCGTGTGGCATTCGAGCCACCATCCGGTGCGGAAATGCCGTGTCGGCTCCGCGTGCACGGGTACGCGGTGGCCACCCCCGACGATGTGGAGGGAGACATGCAGCGAGGCAGTGACCGGCTGAGTGTCCACCGTGACGACGAGATGAAGCACGAGTTGCAGGGCCTGCTCAGGTCAGGTCATCCCACGCGGACCGAGGAGTGGCACGACCCGGAGCCCGCCGCCGAGGACGACCCGGAGGTCTGGGGCGGACCGGTGGCGCCGGGCGCGTCCCGGGCCTCCCTGGAGACCGTGCGCCTGGAGCTGGCCAGAATCCTGGGCCGCAGCGCCTTTCCCGCGGGCCCGGGCGAACTGGCGCGCACACTGCGCCGCAAGAACGCGCCCGACGCGCTGATCGAGGCACTGGAGCGGCTGCCGCGCAAGGCTCAGTACGCCAACGTGCAGGAGCTGGCGAAGGAACTCACCCACACGGAGCGGCCCGCCCGGGAGGACCGTGCGTAGACCCGGCGCCGGGCGGAAAGGCAGGCAGGGCCTCAGTGAGGGCTGAATACGTCAGGGACGTCATGACACCGGGCGTGGTGGCCGTCCGCCCCGACGCCTCGCTCGTCGAGGCGGCCCGGCTGATGCGCGCCCAGGACATCGGCGACGTGGTGGTGGCCGACGGGCAGGACATCGTCGGCATGCTCACCGACCGCGACATCGCGGTGCGGGCCGTGGCGGAGGGCCTCGATCCGCAGGCGGTGAGCGCGCGGGCCGTGTGCACGTCCCATCCGCTCGTCGTGGGCCCGCACGACCCGGTGTCGGCGGCCGTCGCGCTCATGCGCGAACACGCCGTACGCCGGCTGCCCGTCGTCGAGGACGGCATGCCGGTCGGCATGGTCAGCCTGGGCGACCTGGCGGAGGCCTGGGATCCGCGTTCGGCGCTCGCCGACATCAGCCGCGCCGAGCCGGACGGCGGACCGGACGGACCGGACAGCTGAGGGGCGAGGGAATCCGGACAGCTGACCGGCGAGGGAAGCCGGACGGCTGACCGGCGAGGAAGAGGGACGACGAAAGGACGTCGAAGCATCATGCGCATCGCATTTCTGGCCGCACCCGAGGGCGTCGAGCAGGTGGAGCTGACCGAGCCCCGGAAGGCGGCGCAGGACGCCGGCCACGAGACCGTGCTGGTGTCCACCAAGTCCGGTGAGATCCAGGCGTTCGACCACTTGGACAAGGCGGACACGTTCCCCGTCGACGCGGTGGTCGGGGACACCTCCGCCGACTCCTTCGACGCGCTGGTCCTGCCGGGCGGCGTGGCGAACCCGGACTTCCTGCGGATGGACGAGAAGGCCGTCTCGTTCGTGCGGGACTTCTTCGAGCAGGGCCGTCCCGTGGCCGCGATCTGCCACGCGCCGTGGACGCTGGTGGAGGCCGATGTCGTACGCGGCCGCGTGCTGACCTCGTGGCCGAGCCTGCGCACGGACGTCCGCAACGCGGGCGGCACCTGGGTCGACGAGCAGGTGAAGGTCTGTGAGAACGGCCCGAACAAGCTGGTCACCAGCCGCAAGCCGGCCGATCTGAAGGCGTTCTGCCAGGCGTTCCTGGACGTGTTCGCGCAGAAGGCCGGCTGACTCCGGGCCGTGGGGTGCCCGCCGGCGTGCCGCAGGAAGCACGCCGGCGGGCACGTTCGGAGGGCGGGACGTCCGGGGTGCGCGACCGGGCGGGTGACGCGCAGCCGGGTGACGGCAACTCGCGGCCGGGTGACGGCGGGGCCTCAGGCACGAGGAGCCGCCGACTCGCCGCAGCCGCGTTCCCGGGCTCCCTCCCGGGTGCGGCCGGCGGCGACGGTGCGGCGGGGGTTGCGGCGCAGGTACTCGCCCTCGAGCTGCGCCATGCGCTCGTTGTGGGCCCGCAGCGCGTCGTTGGAGCCGTACAGCAGCGTGTCGTGGCGGGTGCGGTGGATGGTCTCCAGCTCCTTCATGAGCTGCTGGTCGTCCAGCCGGCCCGGTTCCACTCCGGTCATGGTGATGCCCCGCTCGTCGTGTTCGTTCATGCGGTACGGGTACCCGCCCGGCGTGCACTACCACCGAGCGGCATCCGGGAGGGAGCCATGGATCTCGCCTTTCTGCATCCACTGTACGAACAGCCGGGCCCCTGGGCCTCGGTGTACGTCGACACCTCCCGGAAGGCGGAGGACACCGCGCAGCAGATACGCCTGACGGCCCAGGCGATGGCCCGAGAGCTGGCGGGGCAGGGCGCGGACGAGGCCACCTGCCGGGCCGTGGAGACCGCGATCGACGAGATGCGCCACTCCCCCGACCCGCACGGACGGGCCCTGTTCGCCCGCGACGGCAGGGTCGTCCTCGACCCGCCCCTGGCCCGGCCGCCCCGGGGCGTCAGCTGGGCGGAGTGGGCGCCGCTGCCCCGCGTGGCACCGCTGCTGGGGCTGGCGGGCGAGGATCCGGTGGCGATCGTGGCGTACGTCGACCGCAAGGGCGCGGACTTCGAGCTGCGCAGTGCGCTGGGCCGCAAGGAGGCCGGCACGGTGGTCGGGCAGCAGTGGCCGATCCACCGGACGAGCAACGTGGACTGGTCCGAGCGGCACTTCCAGCTGAAGGTGGAGAACACCTGGGAGCACAACGCGGCGGAGATCGCCGACGCGCTCAGCGTGTGCCAGGAGGAGACACAGGCCGACCTGCTGATCCTCGTGGGTGACGACAGGGAGCGGCGCGAGGTGCGCGAGCGGCTGCCGCAGCGGCTGGACGACCGTGTGGTGGAGGCCACCCGCGGCGCCGGCAGCCGGCTGCTGGACGAGGACGTGGAGCGGATCCGCGCCGAGCACGTGCACCAGCGTGTCGAGGAGGAGCTGGACCGGTTCCGGGCGGCCCGCGCCCCGGACGACGAGGGCCGGGCGGCGGCCGTGGAGGGCGTACCCGCGCTGGTCGAGGCGGCCCGCGAGCACCGTCTGGAGGAGCTGCTGATCTTCCCGGAGGGGGCCGACGCCCACCAGGAGGTGTGGATCGGCGAGGATCCGGACCAGCTGGCGGTGCGCCGCACGGATCTGAAGACCCTGGGCGAGCAGCGGTCCTGGCCGGCCCGCGCCGACGACGCCCTGATCCGCTCCGCGGTCACCACCGACGCCATCGCGCTGTCGCTGGAGCCGGTGGCCGCCACGGCCGAGGGCACGCCGTCCGGTGGCCTCGGCGCCATCCTCCGCTGGAGGTGACGCCAGGCGCTACCGCGCCCGCTCCACCCGGCGTTCGTCCCAGACCGGCTCGGGGGTCTCGCGGACCCTGCCGTCACTGCCGAAGACGAGGTGGCGGTCGAAGGAGCGGGCGAACCAGCGGTCGTGGGTGACCGCGAGGACGGTGCCCTCGAACGCCTCCAGGCCCTCCTGGAGCGCCTCGGCGGACTCCAGGTCGAGGTTGTCGGTGGGCTCGTCCAGGAGCAGGGCCGTGGCCCCCTCCAGTTCCAGCAGCAGGATCTGGAACCGGGCCTGCTGGCCGCCGGAGAGCCGGTCGAAGGCCTGTTCGGCCTGGCCGGTCAGCTCGTAGCGGCGCAGCCGGGACATGGCGGCGCCCCGGTCCTGGGAGTGCTCCTTCCACAGGATGTCCAGCAGGGTGCGGCCCTGGAGTTCGGGGTGCGCGTGGGTCTGGGCGAAGTGGCCGGGCACCACCCGCGCACCGAGCTTCCAGCTGCCGGTGTGCGCCACGTCCCCGCCGGCCAGCAGCCGCAGGAAGTGCGACTTGCCGGAGCCGTTGGAGCCGAGGACGGCCACCCGTTCGCCGTAGAAGACCTCCAGGTCGAAGGGTTTCATCAGGCCGGTCAGTTCCAGGTTCTGGCAGGTGACGGCCCGTACGCCGGTGCGGCCGCCCTTCAGCCGCATCCGGATGTCCTGCTCGCGCGGCGGCTCGGGCGGCGGGCCGATCTCCTCGAACTTGCGCAGCCGGGTCTGTGCGGCGTGGTAACGGGAGGCCATCTCGTGGCTGACGGAGGCGGCCTGGCGGAGGTTCAGCACCAGCTTCTTCAGCTGCGCGTGCTTCTCGTCCCAGCGTCTGCGCAACTCCTCGAAGCGGGCGAAGCGTTCGCGCCGGGCCTCGTGGTAGGTGGCGAAGCCGCCGCCGTGCACCCAGGCGTCGGCACCGGCCGGGCCGGGTTCCACGGAGACGATCTTCTCGGCGGCGCGGGAGAGGAGCTCCCGGTCGTGGGAGACGAAGAGGACGGTCTTGCGGGTCTCGCGCAGCCGCTCCTCCAGCCAGCGCTTGCCGGGCACGTCGAGGTAGTTGTCCGGCTCGTCGAGCAGCAGCACCTCGTCGGTGCCGCGCAGCAGCGCCTCCAGCACCAGCCGCTTCTGCTCGCCGCCGGACAGGGTGCGCACCTGGCGCCACTGCGCCTTGTCGTAGGGCACCCCGAGCGCGGCCGTGGTGCACATGTCCCACAGCGTCTCGGCCTCGTAGCCGCGCACCTCGGCCCAGTCGGCGAGGGCCTGCGCGTAGCGGAGCTGGGCGGCCTCGTCGTCGACCTTCATGATGGCGTGCTCGGCCGCGTCGACGGCCCGCGCGGCCTGCCGGATCCGTGGCGGGGCGACGGAGACGAGCAGGTCGCGTACGGTCGTCTCGTCCCGCACCGACCCCACGAACTGCCGCATCACGCCCAGCCCGCCGCTGACGGTGACGGTGCCGCCGTGCGGTTTCAGCTCGCCGGAGATCAGTCGGAGCAGGGTGGTCTTGCCGGCACCGTTGGGACCGACGAGCGCCACCGCGGCGCCTTCACCCACCCGGAAGGACACATCGCCGAGCAGCGCCCTCCCGTCGGGGAGGTAGTACTCCAGGTGCGCGGCTTCCAGATGTCCCATGGTCCGGCATTCTGACGGGGCCCCCGGGATCCCGGCAAACGCTTATTCGGCGCCGTAGGGGACGTCGTGGCCGTACGGGGCGCCGGGCCGGATGCCGGGTGAGGTGTCCGGCGGGGTGTCGAGCCGGGTGTCGTACGCGGTGTCCACGGGCTGGCCCGCCGGACCGCCCTCCCGGGCGGGGGACACGAGGGCGCCGGCCCAGGACAGGGCCTTCCAGCCGTCGGCGGGCGAGCCCTCCAGGATCACCACGCCCGTGTTCCGCAGCGGGTGGGCGGCGGCGAAGCCGGCGTCGAGGTTGTGGGCGCGGACCGCGCTCCACAGGCGGACGGCCGCGCCGTGGCTGACCATGGCGACCGTCCCGGCCCCGCTGCGGGCGGCCTCCTCGACGACCGCGTCGAACCGTGCCAGTGCCTCGGTCCCGGTCTCGCCGCCCGGTCCGGGCATCCGGCGTTCGCGGTCCCCGGCGGCCCAGGCCAGGAACGTCCGCAGGTAGACCCGGCCGCGCTCGGAGTCGCCGGGCTCCCCCTCCAGCCCGCCGGCGGACAGCTCGCGGATGCCGTCCCGGACGATCACCTCGAGCCCGCGGGCGGCGGCCAGCGGCGCGGCGGTGAGCTGGGTGCGGACCAGGGTGGAGGCGTAGACGGCCTCGATGTCCTCATCGGCCAGCGCCTCGGGCAGCGCGGCGGCCTGCCGCCGGCCGAGCTCGGTCAGGCCCGGTCCCGGTACGGCCGTGTCCAGCAGGGAGGCCAGGTTGGACGGGGTCTCGCCGTGGCGTACGAGGAGCAGGCGCATACGGGTTCCCGGAACGGAAGGGGGGCGGTGGCGCCGTCCCGCGCGCCTTCGCGCGCAGGAAACGGCCACTTCAGGGTAACGGTGCCGGTATGAGCCCAGATGTCGACCTCACCGCCCCGCGAACCGGCGCCCACGCCACCCTGACACGACTGCTCGCCCTGGACTCCCGGTTGTTCCAGGTCGCGGCCGAACGCCACTGGCCCGGCGCCGGGCCCGTGCTGCCCCGGCTGAGCCGGAGCGCGAACCACGGCGTGCTGTGGTTCGCGGCCGCGGCGGCGATCGCGGCGAGCCGGACGCCGCGCGCCCGCCGGGCCGCGGCCCGCGGCCTGGCCTCCCTCGGCCTGGCGTCGCTGACCATCAACACGCTCGGCAAGCGCTCGGTGCGCCGCCCCCGGCCCCTGCTGGACCCGGTGCCGCATGTGCGCCGGCTCCAGCGGCAGCCGATCACGACGTCCTTCCCGTCTGGCCACGCGGCCTCCGCCTCCGCCTTCGCCACCGGCGTCGCCCTGGAGTCCGCGGGCTGGGGCGCGGCCGTGGCACCGGTGGCCTTCTCGGTGGCGGTCTCCCGCGTCTACACCGGCGTCCACTTCCCGAGCGACGTGCTGGCGGGCGCGGCGCTCGGCGCGGGAGCCGCGTTCGCCGTACGGGGCCTGGTGCCGACGCGCGCGCAGATCGCGGCGCCCGCCCGGCCGCGGGCCGCCGTGCCCGCGCTGCCCGGGGGCGAGGGCCTGGTCCTCGTCACGAACAACGCCTCCGGCACCGCGGACCGGGCCCGGGCGCTGCGCGACGCGCTGCCGGAGGCGGAGGTCGTCGTGTGCGAGCCGGAGGACTTCCCCGCCGAGGCGGAGAAGGCGGCCGGCCGGGCCCGGGTGCTCGGGGTGTGCGGCGGCGACGGCACCGTGAACACGGCCGCGCGGGCCGCCCTGCGGCACGGCCTGCCGCTCGCCGTGCTGCCCGGCGGCACCCTCAACCACTTCGCCTACGACCTGGGCGTGGAGGACGTGCGGGACCTGGCCGGGGCCCTGGAACGGGGCGAGGGCGTGCGGGTGGACGTGGGCCGCTTCAGCTCCGGGCGCGGGCAGGGCGTCTTCCTCAACACCTTCAGCCTGGGGGTGTACCCGGAGCTGGTGCGCGAGCGCGAGCGCTGGGCCGACCGGATCGGCGGCTGGCCGGCCGGGGTGCTGGCGGCGCTGCGGGTGCTGCGCGCGGACCGCCATCCGCTGGAGGCGGAGTTCCAGGGGCGCCGCCGCCCGCTGTGGCTGCTGTTCGCCGGCAACGGCACCTACCACCGCATGGGCCTCGCGCCGGGCCGCCGGCTGGACCTGGCGGACGGGGTGCTCGACGTGCGGGTCGTGCACGGTGGCCGCAGGCCGGCCCTGCGGCTGCTGTCCGCGGCCCTCGCGGGCCCGCTCACCCGCTCCCCGGCGCACGCGGCCGTCCAGGTGGGCCGGCTGCGACTGACCGGCCTGGCGCCCGGCACCCTCCTCGCCTACGACGGCGAGGTCACGGAGGTGGAGGGCGAGGTCCGGCTGGAGAAGCTGCCGGAGGCGCTGACGGTGTACCGGCCGCTGCCGTCCGGCTGATCGCCCGCGATCACCCGTCGGTCCACATTTCGAAACGAGGGTCTCAACATTCGACATACGCGCGTACCGTGATCCGTACCGCCCCGGGGCCGCGGGCCCGTGCGGGGCCAGGTGACGAGAAGGGGTACAGCCATGCCGAAACCGCGGGAGACGGCCGTCTACACGCACGGCCACCACGAGTCCGTGCTGCGCTCGCACACCTGGCGCACCGCCGCCAACTCGGCGGCCTACCTGCTCGGCTCGCTGAAGCCCCACATGAAGATCCTGGACATCGGCTGCGGGCCTGGCACCATCACCGCGGACCTGGCGGAACTGGTGCCCGACGGGCATGTCACGGGTGTCGACCGGGCGCCCGGCATCCTGGAGCAGGCCCGCGCCACGGCCGCAGGCCGCGGGCTGGGCAACGTCGACTTCGCGGTCGCGGACGTGCACGCCCTGGACTACCCGGACGACACGTTCTGCGTGGTCCACGCCCACCAGGTGCTGCAGCACGTGGGCGATCCCGTGCGGGCGCTGCGCGAGATGCGGCGGGTGACGAAGCCGGGCGGCTTCGTCGCCGTGCGGGACGCGGACTACGCGGCGATGACCTGGTACCCCGAAGCACCGGGCCTGGACGACTGGCTGGACCTGTACGAGCGGGTGGCCCGCGCCAACGGCGGCGAGCCCGACGCGGGGCGCCGGCTGCGCTCGTGGGCGCTGGCCGCGGGCTTCACGGAAGCAGCCGTCACGGCCACGTCCAGCACCTGGACGTACGCGACCCCGGCCGAGCGCGAGTGGTGGAGCGGGCTGTGGGCCGACCGCACCCTGGCGTCGGCGTACGCCGAGCGCGCCACCGGGGGCGGCCACGCGACCGAGGAGCGGCTGCGGGCCGTGTCACGGGCGTGGCGGGAGTGGGGGGAGCGGGAGGACGGCTGGTTCGCCGTACTGCATGGGGAAATTCTGTGCCGCAAGGACGACTGACGTCCGGCCCACCGGAATGATGTCCCGTTTTCGGGACACCCGGAGAGCAGGAGGTCATCATGGTTCCCATTCTGCTCGTACTGCTTCTGGCGCTGGTTCTCTTCGGGGTCGGATTCGCGGTGAAGGTGCTCTGGTGGATCGCGTTGGCGGTGCTCGTCGTCTGGCTGCTGGGCTTCCTGATCCATGGGACGGCCGCAGGCGGAGGCCGGGCTCGCTGGTACAGGTGGTAGCCCGGCGTACGTCATCCCCGGGGATGCATGTGTCATTCCCGGGGAAGCAGCGGTCCCAGCGGCCCGAGGTCCAGATTGAGGTCCTCGGGCCGCAGCCCGTAGCGGTCACGCAGCTCCGCCATGCGGTCCTCCAGGAGCATCAGCGTCAGTCCGATCCGCTCCTCCTGCTCCTCGGTCAGGTCGCCCTCGTCGAAACGGCGCAGCGCCTGGCGCTCCATGAGCTGGCGCAGCAGCTCCACGACCGTCAGCACCAGCTTGACGAGGTCGCGCTCCACCGTGTCGGGTTCCAGGTCCACACGCCTGCGCGGGGTCACGACGGCACCTCCGGGATCTCGAAGGGGGACGGCACCTGCCGGTTCACCGAGCTGATCAGGGCGTTCAGGTCGATCCGCACGAGGTCGACGTCCGCGATGCGCAGGGTGACGTCCCCGGTGATGACGACCCCGCCGGCCAGCAGCCGGTCGAGCAGGTCGACCAGGGCGATCTCCCGGCGTTCGACGACCGTCATGTCCCCTCCTGCGGCAGCTCCCCCGCGAAGGAGTACGCCGCCCAGGGCCCGGTCAACTCCACGCGCAACCCGGGGGCGTCGTCCTTCGTCCGGTCCACGACCTCCACGAACTCCTCGGAATGGGCGCGCGGCACGAGGTAGGCGGCGTTGAGCACATTGCGTCCGGCGGTGCCGGAAAGGGCGGCGTTCTGCGGCGCGTGCAGCCGGGAGTCCTCGGCGAACGCGGAGAGCTTCTCGTGCAGCCGGGTCGCGAACGCCTCCGCCTTCTCCCACACGTCCTCACGGGCCATCGTCTGCTGCCGCCGGCGGCGCAGATAGTCCCGCCCGGACGCGGCCTTCGGCTCGGGCTCCGGGGCCGCCGCCTCCTGCGGCGGCTCGGCCTCCAGATAGATCTTGACCCCCCACTCCACACGCCCCTGGAGCCGGTCCAGGGTGGCGCGGAAGTGCTCCTCACAGGACTCGATCATGGTGCGCACCCCGCTGTCGTCCCGGAAGACGGTGGCCATCCGCAGCGGCAGCGGGGTGGTGACGACGGTGAGCGCGTCGACCACCCCCTGGTGGGCGCGGGCGGTGGCGGAGAGCCAGTCCAGGTCCTCCAGATGCGCGCGCAGCGGCTCCTCGGCGAAGTCCCGTTCCGGCACCTCGCTGACGACGGCGATCAGGCCGTGGTGGGGCAGCTGCTTGACCGGCGCGCCGACGACGCCGGTCAGCTGGGCCTGGAGGGGCGCGCCGAGGGGGCGGCAGACGGCGTAGACGTACCGCAGTCCGGTCATGATGCCTCCTTCGGGTGGGTGCGGCCGCGGCTACGGCCGGTGCCCTGCTCCAGTTCCTCCAGCCGGGCCAGCCGCTCGCGCAACTCGGCGTTCTCCCTGGCGAGTTCGTCACGGCGGGCCCGGGAGGAGAGCGCCGGGTCGCTCTCCCACCAGTCGATGCCCATCTCCTTGGCCTTGTCGACCGAGGCGACGATGAGCCGGAGCTTGACGGTGAGCAGTTCGATGTCGAGCAGGTTGATCCGGATGTCGCCCGCGATGACGATTCCCTTGTCGAGCACCCGTTCGAGGATGTCGGCGAGGTTGGCGCCACTGCTCGGGCCGTACGGCTCGGGCAGCCGGCTCGGCGTCGTCATCGGCGGCTCCCGCCCTCGGCGTACTCCTCTTCCTCGTACTCCTCGTCGCCCTCGCCGTCGTCCTCGTCCTCGTCCTCGTCCTCGGGATAATCGTCGTCCGCGTACGTCCCGCGGCCCCTGCCCTCCTCCTGCTCTTCGTCCTCGTCCTCGTCGTCCTCGTCGTCCTCTTCGCCTTCGTCCTCTTCCTCTTCTCCCTCGTCCTCGTCTTCCTCGTACTCGCCGTCTTCCCGGTCCTCTTCCTGGCCTTCTTCCTCGTGCTCCCGCTCCTCCTCGGCGACCGCGTCGTCGTGGCTGCGGACGACCTCGCCGTCGCGGATCTCCCCGCGCCAGCTGTCCTCCGCCTCTCCCTTGAGGGTGATGAAGCGGGCGAAGTGCTTCAGGTCGAGGCGGACCCGGCGCCCCTGGGCGCGCCAGATGTTGCCGGTCTTCTCGAAGAAGCCGCTGGGGTAGTACTCAATGACCAGCAGGACGCGGGTGAGGTTCTCCTCCAGCCGGTGGAAGGAGACGACGCCCTTCGTGCTGCCCTTCGCGCCCTCCGACGTCCACTGGATGCGGTAGTCCGGTATCTGCTCGGTCGTCGTGGCCTTCCAACTACGGCTGGACCACCAGATCTTCGCCTGCCAGTCGGACGTGGTGTCGTCGGCGCGGCTCGCGCTCTTGACGCCCTTGGCGAAGGTGCTGAAGTCCTGGAACTGGGTCCACTGGTCGTATGCGGTGCGCAGCGGCACACCGACATCGATGTACTCGATGATGACGGTGGGCTTGTTGCCGCCGCGGCCCTTGCGCTTGCCCTTGCCGCCGCCGAGGCCTTTCAGCGCGCCCATGACGTTGTCCTTGGCGCGCGAGGCGCCGAGCTCCAGCACGGAGCGCACCGGACCCTTGCCCTCGGCGAGCTTGCGGCCGGCGTCGAGGGCGAGCCGGGCGAAGCCCGGGCTGTTGCCCTCGGCGATGTCGTTCAGTTTGCCGGTGGCGTCGCCGAGCTTGTGGCCGAAGCCGGCCAGCAGCCGCTCGGCCTGGGCGGCGACGTACTCCTGCGCCTCCGCCTTGAGCCGGTCGGCGGCCTCGCTGTGGGCCAGTGCGGCCAGCGGGGTCTCCTTGGTCGCCGCGCCGGCCGCACGGCTGGTTGCGTTCCTCGCGGAGCCGAGGGTCTCGGTCATCGGTCACCGCCGCCCTTCGAGTTCCCGGACCGCGCGGAGCGGCTCGCGCCGCCGGCCGCGGCCCTCTCCTTCGCGGCCGGCTTCTTCCCGCCCGTCTCACGGGCCGGGGCCTTCTTCGCCGGCTTCCTGCCCGGCGCGCGGGCCCGGGCCTTCTGGGCGGTCTCCTTCACCGGAGCCTTCCGCGCGCGCTGCCGCCGCGGCCCGCCGGACTCATCGGCCTCGCCGGACTCACCGGTGGCCTCAGCTTCCTCGTCGGCCTCGCGGCCCTCCCGGTCGTCGTACTCGTCGTCGTACTCCGCCTCGTACCCTTCCTCGTGCTCGTCCTCGCTCCCGCGTTCCCGGGCCGCCCGCTCACCGCCGCGCCGCTTCCCGCCGCCGGTGTCGGGCACGGCGCCGGCCAGCTGGTCGCGGACCTGTGCGGTACGGCCGTGCAGCCGGTCGGCGAGCGTGGTCATCTGCCGTTCGACCATGGCGCCGGAGGCGGCCTTGCCGACGCCCCGCAGATCCTGCCGCAGCTGGTCGCCGATCTCCTTGAACTGGGGGTTGTCCTTCAGCTGCTGGTTGACCAGGTCCGCCACCGCGCGCGGGCCGAGGTTCAGCTTCTTTCCCGCCGCCAGGCTGCCCACGGCGACGGCCAGCTTCAGTTTCCTCGTACGTCCCAACAGGTATCCGGCCCCTACCGCGAGGCCGAGTCCCATCCTGTTCATCGTGCCGTCCCCTCACCTGTTCCCGGTCCCCCGCGCATGCCGACCGCCAGCCGGTCCAGAAGCTCGTCCTCCTGGCGGTCGAATTCCTCCTCGGTGATCTCGCCCGCTTCCAGCCGCTCCTCCAGCCGTGCGAGTTCGGCCTGGACGGTGGCCGGGTCGTAGTAGACGCGCTCCGCCTCGCGCAGCACCTGCTTGATCACCCAGCCGCTGCCACGTGCGGGGGCGAACGGCAGCAGCAGCACTTCCGAGATCAGTCCCATGGCGTCATCCCGTTCCCACGTCGGCTCCCGCCGTGCTGGCCGCCGGCTCGGACGGGCCGGGCTCGACGAAGCTGTAGGGCGGCAGCGGCCCGTTCACTCGCAGTTCCAGGTGGGGCATGTCCCTGCGGACCTGCTCGGCGGCGTCCAGGAACCGCGCCGCCGCCTCCCTGCCCACCAGGAAAGACGCGTTCACCAGCCATCCGGTGGACTCCGGGCCCGAGCTGACCGCGGCGGCCGCGGGCGTCAGCGCGCGCACCACCTGGGCGCCGTCCTCGGCCTCGCGGGCCTTGACCGCGCCGGCGACCATCTCGCCGAGCCGGAGCCTGTCGTCGTAACTGCCGCCACCCGCTAGCCGGTTGGCTTCGGCCTGCGCCCTGATGTCCGGGTTCTCGGCCATCACGCGATGCAGTACGGCCTCCTCGACATGGCCGGCCTTGACGTTGTACTCGACCTTGCCGTCCAGCGCCCGCAGGCGTTCGGTGTAGTGCTCGGCGCGTTCGGTGAGCACCCCGGTGACGGTGGCGTCGTCCGGGGCGACGCTGCCGAAGCGCATGGGCAGCACGCAGCCCTCGGCACCGGCCTCACTGAGCACGTTCTGGTGGGCGAGCAGGTCCCTGCGCTTGGGCCGCAGCTCCTCGGGGGCGTCGCTGACCACGGCTGCCAGTTCGTCCGCCTTCAGCACGCGGACCGGTCGCTCACCGACACCGGCCGTGCCCTGCGGCGGCGAAGGGTGCGAGGCGGCCATGATCCCGTAGACGTACGTGCTCACTCCTGCTCCTCCCTCCTGCGCGACGACGTGGCCTTACGGGGCCGCGGCCGGGCCTCGCCCTCGCCCTCGCCCGAGTGCTCCGCCCGACCTTGCTTGAAGGCCTCGGAGATGGTCTCGGCGGCGCCCGAGAGCGCCCCCTTGGACTTGCCGCGCGCACCGGACTCGGTGACCTCGCCGACGATCTCGGGCAGACCCGGGCTCTTGCGGGGGCCCGCCTCCAGATCGAGCCGGTTGCACGCCTCGGCGAAGCGCAGATACGTGTCCACGCTGGCCACGACGACCCGTACGTCGATCTTCAGGATCTCGATGCCGACCAGGGACACCCTCACGAACGCGTCGATCACCAGTCCCCTGTCGAGGACGAGTTCCAGTACGTCGTAGAGGCCGCTGCTGCCGCCTCCACCGCCGGAGGTCGCTGCCGGAACAACGGTCATGCGGACCGTGCCTCCTTCTCTGAGTATGGGATGGGTGGCGTCCGCGCCTGCGGGCGGCCTAGCGGCCGCCGGACCGGTGCGCGTCGGCCCGGCCTCGTTCGTAGCGGCGCTCGCGCCGGTAGCCGGTGAGCTGGCCCTCGGTGTCGAGTTCGACCTGGTAGCTCGCCATCAGGCTCATGGTGTCGGGCACACGGGCGAGTTCCAGGACCTCGACCTCCAGCGACCAGCCGTCCTCCGTCTGCTCGAAGGTCGTCACGGACTCGGCCGTCAGGCCGGTCAGCTCCGCGAACTGGGCGCGTGCCTCGCGCAGCACCTCCATGGGCCGAGGCCGGTGCGGGGCCGCACGGTGGTCGTTCGCACGCGTGTCGTCGTCGGTGTTGGCGTTGGTGCGTGGCTCCTGGGCTTCCTGTGATTCTTGTGGTTGTTGTGATTTCTGCGAACGCTTCGGCTTCGCGGTGTCCTGCGCCGCGTCGTGCGCTGTGTCGTCCTTGTTCGCCATGGCCACCTCTCCCCCTCCGTGTGGCCGAAGCTTCCTCGGCCAAACCTGCCCATCAGCCGCGCAGTGCGTCGAGGCGCCGTCGTGCCGGGCCCAGGGAACGGCCGCGGGCGGGCAGTCCGGCCCAGGGGCGGGTCCGGGCCTGGTCGACGGCGTCGGCGACGGTCCAGCGCCGCGGGCCGAGATCCGGGGCGTCGAGCTGGTCCCAGGAGAGGGGTACGGCGACGGGCGCGCCGGGCCGCGCGCGGACGGTGTAGGGGGCCACGACGGTCTGGGCGTAGGCGTTGCGCTGCACGTCGAGGTAGAGGCGGTCGCCTCGGTCCTTCTTGCGGGCGGCCGTGGTGAGCCGGTCGGGATGCGCGGCGGCCATCAGCTCCGCGACGTCCCGGGCGAACTCCCGCACCTCGTCGAAGCCGTGGCGGCCGTCAAGGGGCACGACCACGTGCAGTCCGCGCGAGCCGGTCGTCATCGGCGCCGAGGGCAGCTCCAGTGTGTCGAGCAGCTCGCCCAGCAGCCGGGCCGCCTCCCGCACCGGCCCGAAGTCGTCGTCGGAAGGGTCGAGGTCGAAGACCATCCGGTCCGGCCGGCCGGGGCGGCCCGCGTGGGACAGCCAGCGGTGCAGGGTCAGACAGGCCTGGTCCGCGAGGTACACGAGGGTGGCGGTGTCGTCGCAGACGGTGTGCGTGACCGTGCCGCCCTCCTTGGCGACCTCGGCCCGGGTGATCCAGTCGGGGTAGTGCTCCGGGGTGTTCTTCTGCATGAACACCGGCCCGTCCAGGCCGTCCGGGTGCCGCTCCAGCATCAGTGGGCGGCCGCGCAGATGCGGCAGCAGATACCGCGCGACCGACCGGTAGTAGTCGACCAGGTCGCCCTTCGTGTACTCCGTTGCGCGCTCCCCCTCCTTGCCGCTTCCCTCGCCGTCCTCACCGCCGTCGCCGCCGTCGCCGCCCGGGAAGAGGACCTTGTCCGGCCGGTGCACTTCCACGGTGCGCCGGCCGGCCCGTACCGTGCGGGCATCGCCGCTCACGGCACCACCGCCTCCTCCACCAGCAGCCGGGCGGAGGCCGCGATCGACTCGGCGTCGATGCCGGCCGCGTGCAGCTGCTCGGCCGGCGAGGCCGAGCCGGGCATCGTACGGACGGCGAGCCGGACCAGGCGCGGCACCGGGCGCCCGTCGAGGAAGGCCTCGAGGACCGCGTCGCCGAGGCCGCCCTCCTCGCGGTGGTCCTCGACCGTGAGCAGGCAGCCGGTGTCCTGGGCGGCCTGCCGCAGGGTGGCCCGGTCGGCGGGCTTGACGGAGTACAGGTCGATCACGCGGACCGCGATGCCCTCCCCGTCCAGGGCCTCGGCGGCGGCCAGCGCCTCGTGCAGGGTGACGCCGGCGGCGACGATCGTCAGCCGGTCCGCGTCGGAGGAGCGCAGCACCTTGCTGCCGCCGACGGGGAACTCCTCGTCCGGACCGTAGATCACCGGGCTCTCCCCGCGCGAGGTGCGCAGATAGCGGATGCCGTCCAGGCCGGCCATCTCCGCGACGAGTTTCGCGGCCTGGTTGGCGTCGCTCGGGTACAGCACGGTCGAGCCGTGCACGGCCCGCATCATCGCCAGGTCCTCCAGGCCCATCTGGCTGGGCCCGTCCTGCCCGATCGACACGCCCGCGTGCGAGCCGTTGAGGTTGACGCCGGATCCGCTGATGGAGGCCATCCGCACGAAGTCGTGGGCCCGGGTGAGGAAGGCGGCGAAGGTGGAGGCGTACGGCACCCAGCCGCGCCGGGCGAAGCCGACCGCCGTCGCGATCATCTGCTGTTCGGCGATGTAGCACTCGAAGTAGCGGTCGGGGTGTTCCTTGTGGAAGAACTCCGAGCGGGTGGAGTCGCCGACCTCGCCGTCGAGGGCCACCACGTCGCCGCGCGCGGTGCCGAGCGCGGCGAGCGCCTGACCGTAGGCGTCGCGGGTGGCGACCTCCTCGCCCCGGTCCCAGCGGGGCAGTTCGAGGCTGCCGTCCCCGACGGCGTGCAGCGCGCGGGCGGACGGCGGCTCGTGCACGCGGACCCGGATGTCGCGGACGCCGCCGAGTTCCTCGATCGCCTCGTCGGCGTGCTTGAGCGGCTTGCCGTGCAGCCCCTCGCGGTCCTCGGACTCCTTGACGCCCTTGCCCTTGAGCGTGCGGGCGATGATCGCGGTGGGCTGTCCCTTCGTGGAGATCGCCTCGCCGTAGGCGCGGTCGACGGCGTCCACGTCGTGGCCGTCGATCTCGACGGTGTGCCAGTCGAAGGCGCGGAAGCGGCGGGCGTAGGCGTCCAGGTCGTGGCCGTGCCGGGTGGGGCCGCGCTGGCCGAGCCGGTTGACGTCGACGATCAGGATCAGGTTGTCCAGGTGCTCGTACCCGGCGGTCTCGGCGGCCTCCCAGATCGACCCCTCGGCCATCTCGCTGTCCCCGCACAGCACCCACACCCGGTAGTCGGCGTGGTCGAGCCGCTTGCCGGCGAGCGCGATGCCGACGCCGATCGGCAGGCCCTGCCCCAGGGATCCGGTGGCGGTCTCCACCCACGGCAGCCGCTGCGGTGTGGGGTGCCCCTCCAGGCGGCTACCCAGCTTGCGGAAGCCGAGCAGTTCGTCGTCGTCGATCGCGCCGGCCGCCTTGTAGGCGGAGTACAGGAGGGGGGAGGCGTGCCCCTTGGACAGCACGAAGCGGTCGTTGCCGGGGTGCTCCGGCCGGTCGAAATCGTAGCGGAGGTGGTTCGCCAGCAGCACGGCCATCAGATCGGCGGCGGACATGGAGGACGTGGGGTGCCCGGAGCCCGCCGCCGCCGAGGCCCGCACGCTGTCGACACGCAACTGCTGCCCGAGGTCGACGAGTTCGGCGGTGTTCATGAGTCTCCTTCCGCAGGGATGTCGTCACGCTTGACCGGGCCGGGGGCGGGATGGTGTTCGTGATGTCCGGGACCGGGCTGCTTCCTGGCGGGCTCCCCGCCCGGCTGGTTCTTCGCGGGCTCCCCGCCCGGCTGGTTCTTCGCGGGCTCCCCGCCCGGCTGGTTCCTCGCGGGCTCGGCGCCCGCCGCCTGGGCCTTCTCGGTGTTCTCGATGATCTCGGTGGCTCCCGGCTCCCCGGACGCGCCGGCCCCCCGGGAGCCGGTGTCCGCGGCGTCCGCCGCCTCCGGACCCGTTCCGGCCCCCACCTGCGCTCCCGCCCCCGGCCGCTCCGGCCCGCCGGCCACCCGGGCGAGCTCCGGGGAGGCGGACTCCAGCGGCACCGACCAGGACCGTACGAGCCCCAACTGGACGGCCTGGCGTGGCAGTACGGCGTTGAGCAGCCAGTCCGACGCCACCCGTACCCGGTTGTCCGGCATCGCCGCGAGGTGGTACCCGCGGGTGACGGCGCCGGCCAACGGACCGGAGAGCGGGACGCCGAGCGGGTTGGCGGCGGCCTGGGTGCCGCCGAGGTCCACGACGAACCCCAGGTCGCGGTGGCGGTAGGGGCGCCGCGCGCAGGCGCCGAGCGAGGCGGCGACGTTGATGGCGGCGATCTTGCCGTGCCGCCAGGCGTGCTGGGCGGTCATCGGGGTGTACGCGCCGGGCTTGTTCAGATCGGGCACGGCAGCGGCGTCGCCCGCCGCGAACACCTCGGGCCGCCCCGGCACCTGGAGGTAGGGGTCGACGACGAGCCGCCCGCGCTCCAGTGGGTGCCCGGTGTCCTCCACGAGCGGGTCGGGCCGTACGCCCACGCACCACACCAGGGTGCGGGTCGGGACGAACTCACCGTCCGTCAGGAGCACACCGTCGTGCATGGCCTCCTTCACGGAGGTGCCCATCCGGACGTCGACGCCCCGTTCCCGCAGCACCCGGTCCGCGGTGCGGGAGAGCCGCTCGTCCAGCTCGGGCAGGACGCGGTCGGCGATGTCCAGAAGCAGCCAGCGCGGGCGCATACCCTGCCGCAGCGGGTTCCGGCGTACCTGGGAGTCGGTGTACATCTTGCCGTGCGCGGCGACCTCCGTGCCGGTGTAGCCGGCCCCGACGACGACGAAGGTGCAGCGGGCGGCGCAGCTGTCGCGGTCGGCGGCGGCAGCGGCGAGCTCCACCTGGCGGGTCACGTGGTCGCGCAGGTAGAGCGCCTCGGGCAGCCCGCGGAAGCCGTGCGCGTGCTCGGCGACGCCGGGGATCGGCAGCAGTTTGTTCACGCTGCCCACGGCCAGCACCAGCCGGTCGTACTCCAGCGTCCCGCCGACGCCCTCGGGGTCGGTGTAGTGCACGGTGCGCGCGTCCATGTCGACGGCGCCGGCCTCACCGAGGACCAGGCGGACGCCGGGCAGGGTGCCGGAGAGGGAGACGGCGACCCGGCGCGGCTCCAGGATGGCCGCGGCCACCTGGGGCAGCAGCGGCAGGTACAGGAAGTAGTCGGTCGGGTTCAGCAGGGTGACGTCGGCCTTGTTCCGGGACATCCGGGAGAGGGTCTGGGCCGCACGGTAACCGGCGAAACCGGCACCGACGATCACGATGCGGGGTCGAGTCACGGGTTCGCCTCCGGCACTGTCGCGTGCTCGTACGGAACTAGGGCCTTTCGTCTGGATCACGCCGGGCTCGCGGTCGCCTGGCACCGCGCCCTGATCCGGCCTGATCCGAACGAAAGGCCCTAACCGCGTCCCCCCGGCCGCCTTACCCAAACGTCACGGCCCCGGCCGGGGAGGCACGGCGCCGGTTTTTGTCGGTGGGGCAGGGTACTCGGGTGCGCGATGTGACCCGCCCCCGTCGTGGAGGAGCTTCATGCCCGAGTACGGCTACCACCTGTCGTGCGAGCAGTACGGCCCGGCGGAACTCGTCGAGCAGGCGCGGATGGCCGAGCAGGCCGGGTTCCAGGCGCTGTGGATCTCGGACCACTACCACCCCTGGAACGACGCGCAGGGCCAGAGCCCGTTCGTGTGGTCGGTGATCGGGGCGCTGTCCGAGGCGGTGTCCCTGCCCGTGGAGACGGCCGTGACCTGTCCGACGATGCGGATCCACCCGGCCGTGGTGGCGCAGGCCGCCGCGACCAGCGCGGTGATGACCGAGGGCCGGTTCCGGCTCGGCGTCGGCACCGGCGAGGCGCTCAACGAGCACATCCTCGGCGACCGGTGGCCGCCCGCGCAGGTGCGGATGGAGATGCTGGAGGAGGCGGTGCAGGTGATACGCCGGCTGCTGACCGGGGAGGAGGTCAGCCACCACGGCACGTACTACACGGTGGAGAACGCCCGTCTGTACACCGTCCCCCGCGAACCCGTGCCGATCGACATCTCCGGCTTCGGCCCGAAGGCGACCTCGCTCGCGGCGCGCGTGGCCGACGGCTACATCACGATGATGCCGAACGAGGAGATGGTCACCCGGTACCGCAAGGGCGGCGGTGGCACCAAACCTGTCAGCGGCGGCACGAAGGTGTGCTTCGGCCACGACCGCGACGAGTGCGTCCGTACCGTGCACGACCTGTGGTTCAACGAGCAACTCCCGGGCGAGATGGGCCAGGTGCTGTCCGTTCCCCGCCACTTCGAGCAGCTCAAGCCGCTGGTCACCGAGGACGTGATCCGCGAGAACGTGGTGTGCGGTGACGACGTGGACCAGCACGTGGCCGCGCTCAAGGAGTTCGCCGACGCGGGTTTCGACCGGGTCTACGTCAACCAGATCGGCGCCGACCAGCGCGGCTTCTTCGACTTCTACCGCACGAAGGTGCTGCCGCAGCTGCCGCGCTGATACGGGCCCCGGCCAGGGGGGTGTCTCGTCGATCAGGGCGCGAGCCCGGCATGATCGGCGAGACACCCCTAGGCTCGTCGGCATGGAGATTCTGGGAGCCAGCCTGCGTGTCTGCGTCGACGACCTGGAGACCGCCGTCCCCTTCTACGAACGCCTGGCCGGCGGCAGAGCCCTCCGTTTCGAGCGCGGCGGCGTCCAGGTGGCCGCCGTCGGCTGCTTCCTGCTGATGAGCGGCCCCGAGTCGCAGCTGGAGGTGCTGCGCAAGGTGGCGGCGACCATCGCCGTCGAGGACGTCGACGAGGCCCACCGGGTCCTGACCGAACTCGGCGCCCGCATCGTGGCGGGCCCGGTCCCGTCCCCGGTGGGCCGCAACCTGATCGCCATGCACCCGGACGGCGCGGTGTACGAGTACGTGGACCGCCGCGGCCGGGCCGCGACGGCCCCGTGACGCCTCACGACGAGGACGGGCGCATCCGGAAGTCGTAGGCCTGCGGCAGTTCCTCGCCGCCGATCCGGTCCCACAGCCGGCCCAGCCGCTCGTCGCCCTCCCGCAGGTCGGCGACCTCGAAGCCCTCGTCGAAGACGGCCCGCGCCTCGGCGCGCCGCCCCTCGGCGAGCAGCAGCTCGGCCTCCAGCAGCCGGAACCGGCCGCGCTCGCGGGTCGCCGGGTGCAGCCGCCGCCACACCGAGCGCGCGTCCGCCGGGCGCCCTGCCCGTAGCAGCGCCTCGATCGCCTCCCGGCCGAGCGCCGCGGTGGCGGCGGTCCATGCCTCGCCGTCGTCCCGCGGCTCGTGGCACAGGTCGTCGAAGGCCTCGGCGTAGCGGTCGGCGGCCCGCTCGTGGTGGCCGGCCTCCTGGTCGGCGACGGCGAGGCAGCGCAGCAACGGCCAGACGGACGGCGCCGGTTCCAGCGCCCGTTCCCAGCTGCGCACCGCCTGCGCCCGGTCACCGGCGTGCCACTGGGCGACGCCGAGGTGGTACTCGGTGAGCGGGCCGGCCGGGGCCGTCTCCAGCAGGTCCCGCCAGTGCGGGGCGACCAGCGACTCGCCGGGCGGCCGGACCCGGCGCGGTTCGGGGAAGGAGCCGGAGTGCAGCAGTTCCCGCCAGGGTTCCTGTGCCTCGCCGAGGGTGGACTCGGGGAACGGAGTGCCCGGCAGCTTCCAGCCGGCGCGCAGCACTTCGAGCGCGCCCCAGCCGGATCCGGTGCCGAGGATCTCGCCCGGTTCGGCGTCGGCGTACGGCTTCCAGGCGGCGTAGGCGGCCTCGACGTCGGTGCGTGGCAGTACGGCCTCGAGCCGTTCCTCGGTCTGCCGGACGGCGGTGTCCCACTCCCCCGCCGGCGGCGGCGCGTCCAGCGGGCCGTACGACTCCAGCCACGCCACCTCGCTCTCCGCCTCCAGCCGTACGTGTTCGAGCTGGGTGCGGGCGAGACCGGCCTGGATCTCGCAGTAGCCGCCGGTGCCGGGTTCGGTCAGCCACTGCTGCCAGCGCCGCCCACCGGGGCCCGTGCCCCAGACGAACAGCTTGCGGCCGCGCAGCACGTCGGTGGAGGTCTGCACCAGTCCGTCGCCGAACTCGTCGAGGGCGGCGATCCAGCGGCGCCGTCCGTCGGGCACCTCGTAGAAGTAGTCTGCGGCGTAGGTGCTGTTGAGGGGGTACGTCCGATCGACGCCGTCGTACGCCGGGACGGGCACCCGGCGCAGCCGGCGCTCGTAGCCGAAGTGCCAGGCCTCCTCGGCGGGGGCGAGCACCCGGCGCTCCTCGGGGACGGCGATGTTGGACCACCAGTAGGTCGGCGCGGGCCGCTCGTGCGGGTTGCGGATGCGCACCCCGACGTGCAGGAAGTCGGAGCCGTCCGGCAGCCACAGGTCGACCTGGAAAGGCAGGTCGCGCAGTCGTTCCCACTCCCACAGGCGCAGCATCTGGCCGCCGTCGGGGGCGGGCACGCGGGCGGCGTGCAGGGGCGCGCAGGAGAGGGTGGTGTGGCCGGTGGCGCCGATGTTCCACTCGATGCCGCCGGAGTACCAGGCGCCGTTGAGGGCGAAGTTGGCGGGCTGCAACACCGGGTTGCGGTAGAGGAGTTCCCGGCCGGTGGGCTTGTGCACGAGGGAGGCGACGCGGCCGCCGAGTCCGGGGAGCACGGTGGCGCGCAGCCGGTCGTTCTCGAGGACGAGCGCGTCGATCCGGCGCGGCTCGCGCGCTCTGCCGTAGCCGTCACGGACCCGGACCGGCAGCAGGCTGTGCAGCGGGGCGTAGCCGACCTGCCGCGCCATGTCGTGCGGCAGGTCGTTCCTGTCGCGCTCCTCGATGTGGTGGACCTCGTCGAGCGGGCGCAGCGCGGGCAGCGGGTTGTCCGGCCCGAGCGGCGCGGCGGGCAGCGTCAGTACCTCACGTCGGATCGTCGTCACAACGACCATGGAACCCGGTCGCCGCTGTGCTGACCAGGGGCGGCACCGGTCAGGATTGCGCAAAGGCGCCGGGTCGAAAACCTGTGTGCGGGCCACGGCCGGGCGACGTACAGTCGGTCGTTCGGCAGCGCGGGCGCGCGGGTGGCGAGGAGTGCGCCGCATGCCGGCGGACAGCGAGGAGCGCGGAAGAGCGATGAGCGAACGGCACACCTACCGGGTGATCGTCCGGGGTACCTGGGACGGGCTGACCGATCAGGCACGGGCGCGGCTGCTCGCCGAGGCGGCCGACCACGGGATGACGAGCATGCGGTTCACGGAGGAGGGCTCGCTGTCGTACGAGCCGTCGCCGCTCAAGCACTTCTCGATGCGGTATGTGGTGGTCAGCGACGCGGAGGACGGCGAGGAGATGGCCGCCGCGATCGCGGAGGACCGCGCCGAGACGGCTCTGCGCGGCCTCGGCTACGAATTCCGCGGACTGAGGTCGACCGTCACCGACCTCGACACCGTGAAGATCAACCGCAAGTCCGCATCTCGGCGGTGATCGCCCACCGTTCGTGGTCCCGCCAGGCTCCGTCGATGTAGAGCATGTCGGGTGAGTAGCCCTCCAGGCGGAAGCCGCAGGAGCGGGCGAGGGCGATGGAGGCGGTGTTGCCCGGCTGGGCGTTGATCTCCAGCCGGTGCAGGCCCATGGGCCCGAAGGCGTGGTCGATGACGAGGTTCAGGGCCTCCTTCATCAGCCCGCGCCCGACGGCGTGCGCGAAGGCGCCGTAGCCGAGGGCGCCGGACTGGAAGGCGCCCTCGACGATGTTGTTGATGTTGATGTATCCGGCGATGCGGCCGGAGTCCTTCTCGCAGACGAGGAAGCCGGCCCGCGCCGGATCGTCGGTCAGCCGTCCCGCGTACGCGGCGTAGGCGTCGGCCGTGGCCGGCGGGTAGAGCCATGGGCGGTGCAGTTCCTGGCTCTCCCTGACGCGGGCCGTGAACTCCTCGGCGTCGTCCTGCGTGAAGTGGCGGATGCCGACGCGGGGGCCCTCGGCGAGGTAGCGGGATGCGGTGTGCTGCATCTCGCCACTCTATGCGGGCCCGTTCAACGGGCCACGACCGGCAGCCGGAGCACTCCGGTGTCCCCGGGGGAGGCGGCCACCGTGACCGGCTTGACGCCCCGGTTCCCGAAGTAGGCGTCGTCGCTCGCCGCGATCACGAACCGCAGCCGGTGGCCCTGCTCGTAGCGGTGGACGATGCCCGGGAGGGTCACCGTGAAGGACCGGGTCACGTCGGGCACACGGACCGGTGCGACGAGCCGGTGCACCAGCGTCCGGGTGCCGTCGGGTGCCACGTCGTACAGCTTGGCGAACAGGACGAGCTTGTCGGCGGCGTCGGACGAGCGCTGGGTGCGCTCCGCCGCCGGCGAGCTCACCTTCAGCGTGGCCTGCGGCGCGCCGACCACGTCCACCGCGTGCGTCAGCGGCTCGCTGGTCCAGGCGAGGTAGGTGCCGTGGGTGTCGTACGGCGCGGGGTCGGGCAGGCCCAGGGCCCCGGCGAGGGAGCTCTCCGAATGGCTCGTGGGGATCGGCCGGTTGGTGTAGGTACGGCTGCCGCGCGCGACCTCGCCGCGGTTGCCGACGAGTTTTCCGTCGCCGGAGAGGTACAGCCGCCGGGAGAGGGCGGGGACGTGGCCGGCCGTGGCGTAGGTGTGGTCGGGGTCGGTGATCCAGTCCCGGTAGTAGGCGAAGTCGGGACCGGTGTCGGTTTGCCGGTTCCGGTGCAGGTAGCGGTCGAACCAGGCGAGGACGCGTCGGCCCACGTAGCTGGTCTCCAGGTTCCCCCGGGTCAGGTTCAGTTCGCCGGCGGCCGGGTCGGTGAGTCCTCCGCTGTGGCCCCAGGACTGCCAGATCATCTTGGTCTCGGTGCCCCGGGCCCTGAGGGTCCGGTAGGTGGCGGTGGCCTCGTTGAGGTTGAACAGGCTGTCGGCCTGGCCCTGGATCAGCAGGGTGGGTGCCTCGACCCGGTCGAGGTAGGACACCGGGGAGACGCTGCGGGCGTAGGAGAGCAGCTGTCCCGTGCGGTCGGCGGGGTAGCTGCCGGAGTTGAGGGTGCGGATCGTGTCGCAGGCCCGGGTGACGAAGTGCAGGCAGGTGAGGGAGTTGACGCGGGAGGGGTCCAGGGCGGGCTGGCTCAGTGGCTGGCTCTCGCCCATGAGGTAGAAACCGTTGGTCCACTGCCACTTGAAGGCGCCGGGCACAGCGGTGGCGCCGGCGGCGTTGTTCGGGTCGAGGGAGTAGGCCAGGTCGTTCCAGGTGATCATCGGGATCAGGGCGTCGACGCGGTGGTCCACGGCCGCCTTGGCCAGCTGGATGGCGCCGCCGTAGGAGCCGCCGATCATGCCGACGCGGGGGTCGCCGGCGTGGTCGAGGGTGACGTAGTCGGCGCGGGTGCCGTCGTCCGCACTCCGGCTGCCGGCGAGGAAGTCGACCAGCCCGGAGGCGGCCCGGCCGTCGATGCCGGGGTCGTCGAGGGAGATCAGGCAGCCGGATCTGCCGAAGCCGAGGCCGGAGTAGACGAGGGCGACGTATCCGCGCTGGGCGAAGGCCTTGCCGATGGCGTCCGTCGAGCCGTCGTCCTTGCTGCCGCCGAACCCGTTGGTGGCGAGGACGGCGGGCGCCGGGTGGGCGCGGTCCACGCCGGCCGGCCGGTACAGATCGGCGTCGACGGTGCAGGTGCGCTCGCCGGCGCGGACGGTGAACTTCAGCGGGGTCACGCCGTACTGACCGTCGGCGGACGCGGGGGTGGTGAGCGTGAGGGGTGCGGTGAGCGCGGCGGAGAGGGCGAGGACGAGGGCGGCGCGGGATCTGGGCACACGACGGGACACAAGGCCTCCACACTGAGGGCAACCCGACTTACCTACCGGTAAGTACCGGCCGGAATCATGCTGTGACACGTGTCAGACCGCGTCAATCGCTCAGACGGAGGTTTCTTGACGGAGATTCAGTGGAGCGCGGACGGTCCGCCAAGTGGCCTCCGGCCGGCGGCACGACATCTGAAGGCCCCGCGGACACGCCGACGCCCTCGTGGTCAGCGCAGGGCGGGCGCGTCCAGCGTCAACGTGCCCGCGTCGGCGTCGAGTTCGGCCGCCACCCCGAAGGGAATCGTCAACGCCCCCTCGCAGTGGCCGAACCCGAACTCCTCGGCGACGGGCACCCCGAGCCCGCCGAGCCGGTCGGCGAACAGGGCCCGCACCCGGTCGGGGCCCTCGCAGTCCTTCCACGACCCGAGGAGCACCCCGCGCACCCCCTCCAGCCATCCGGCGCGCAGCAGCTGGGTGAGACAGCGGTCCAGGCGATACGTCTCCTCGCCCACGTCCTCCAGGCAGAGCAGGCCCCCGGCCGCCGAGGGCCGCGCGGACGGGGTGCCGAGATCGGCGGCGAGCAGGGCAAGGCAGCCGCCGAGGGTGACGCCCCGGGACCGCCCGGGGACCAGGGCGGTCCCGCCGGAGGCGATGGTGCGGACCGCCTCCGGCTCGAACAGGGTCGCCTTCAGGTGCTCCTGCGCCCGGGCGTTCTTGACGAAGTCGATGCCGGTCGCCATCGGCCCGTGCAGGGTGACCAGGCCCAGGCGGGTGGCGAAGGCCTCGTGCAGCGCGGTGATGTCGCTGAAGCCGACGAACACCTTCGGTCCCGCCGCCCGCATCGCGTCCCAGTCGAGCAGGTCGACCATCCGCTGCACCCCGTAGCCGCCCCGGGCGCACAGCACCGCGTCCACCGCCGGATCGCACCACGCGCGCTGGAGGTCGGCGGCGCGGTCGGGGTCGGTGCCCGCCAGGTAGTCGAACGTGCCGTGCCGGTCCAGCACATGAGGGGCCACCACCGGCTCCAGGTCCCAGCCGCGCAGCACGTCGAGACCGGTCTGCAGCCGTTCCTCGGGCACCGGCCCGCTGGGGGCGACGACGGCCACCCGGGCGCCGGGGGCGAGCCGCGCCGGGCGCAGGAGTTCCTTCATGTGTCGAGCTCCAGGGTCGGGATGCCTGCCGGTGCCAGGCCGAGCACCTGAGCGTACAGCGACAGCTCCGCCTCCAGGGCCCGCACCATGGTCCCGGCCCGCCGGAACCCGTGCCCCTCCCCCTCGAACGTGAGGTACGCGTGCGGCACTCCCCGTCCCTTGAGCCGGGACAGGAACCGCTCGCACTGCACCGGCGGGCAGATCACGTCGTCCAGGCCCTGGAGCAGCAGGAAGGGGGCCGTGATCCGGTCGGCGTGCTCGGCGGGCGAGCGTTCGGCGTACCGCTCCGGCACCTCGGCCAGCGGTCCGACCAGGCTCTCCAGGTACCGCGACTCGAAGTCGTGCGTCTCCCCCGTGCCCCAGCCGGTCAGATCGAGGATGGGGTAGATGATCGTGCCGCAGGCGTAGACGTCGGTGGTGGCCAGGGAGGCGGCGGTGGTCCAGCCGCCCGCGCTGCCGCCCCGGATCGCGAGCCGCGCACGGTCGGCGGTACCCTCCTCGGCGAGCGCGAGGGCGACGGCCGCGCAGTCCTCGACGTCGACGACACCCCACTGCTCGCGCAGCCGGTTGCGGTATTCCCGGCCGTGCCCGGTCGAGCCGCCGTAGTCGACCTCGGCGACGCCGATGCCCCGGGAGGTGAAGTAGGCGATCTCCAGGTCGAGTACGAGCGGGGCCCGGCTGGTGGGTCCGCCGTGCGCCCACACGACGTAGGGCGGCAGCTCACCGTCGGGCGCCCGGGACCCGGGGTTGCGGGGCGGGTAGATGTGGGCGTGGACGTCGCGGCCGCCGGGTCCGGAGAAGGTGCGGATCAGCGGCTCGGGACAGTAGGCGGGGTCGACCGCGTCCTCGTGGGCCGCGCCGATCACCCGGGTGCGCCCGGTCCTGGTGTCCAGCTCCACGACCTCGTAGGAACTGCTCGGACCGGCCCCGACGGCCACCACCCTCTCGCCGTGCGCCGCGAGCGTGGCGTCGAACTCGCTCCAGGGGCCCACCGCGTCGACGACCTCGCCGGTCTCCGGGTCGAGTATGCCGAGGGCGGCGGCGCCCCGCCCGTGCAGGACGGCGATCAGCCCGCTGTCCAGCGGCGCGAACCAGCGCTGGCCGACCTTCCACAGCGGCCCGCCGAACTCCTCCTCGCGGGGGCACAGCGGCCGCGAGCCGCGGTGGGGATCGGCCTGGTACAGGTTCCACCAGCCGCTGCGGTCACTGACGTACAGCAGCGAACCGTCGGCGGCCCACTCGGCCTGGGGGATGGACTCCTCGGGACCGCCGCCGCAGGTCCAGCTCTCACCGAAGGTGCCGTCCTCGGTCACCTCGGCCATCACCAGTTCCGTGCCGTCCCACGGCATCCGGGGGTGGTCCCAGGCCAGCCACACCGCCCGCCGCCCGTCGGGCGAGAGACGCGGGCCGGTCACGAACCGGTGCCGTTCGCGGGTGAGTTCGCGCACCGCGCCGCGGTCCCCGGCCGCCGAGCCGTCCAGCGGTACGGCGGCCGGGACGCGCCGTACGTCGCTGGGCCCCTCACCGGTGAACTCCTCCAGCACGCACCAGACTTCGCCCCGCTCCGGGATCAGCCGCGGGTCCGCCCAGCGCAGTCCGCCGCCGACGGGCGAGACCGGCGTGAGCGGGCGCGGCTCGCCACCGGGCTCGTACCGGTAGAGCCGCTGGTCGGCGAAGTTCACGAACACCACCAGCGGCGCACCGTCCTGGACCGTCCCGGCCCACGGCCGGCCGCCGTACTCGATGACCCGGCTGCGCACGTTCCACGGCGCGGACAGGACCGACTCCTCCGCACCGTCGGGGTGCCGCCGCACCAGCGTCCGCCGGCCGCCCTCCGCGGGCCGTGGCTCGGTCCACCACACCTCGTCGCCGACGAAGCCCACGAACTCCGGCCTGCCGTCGTGCGCGGCGGCGAGGGCCGCGTCGATCGGCGACGGCCAGGAACCGTACGGCAGGGTCTGCACGTTCTCCCCCATGTGGTCAGGCGGTCCGCAGGAAGCGGTCCAGGACACGGACACCGAAGTGCAGCGCCTCGACGGGAACCCGTTCGTCGACGCCGTGGAAGAGGGCGTTGTAGTCGAAGCCCTCCGGCAGCTTCAGTGGCGAGAAGCCGTAGCCGGTGATGCCGAGCCGCGAGAACTGCTTGGCGTCGGTGCCGCCCGCCATGCAGTACGGCACCACGTGCCCCTCGGGCGCGAACTCCTCGACGGCGGCGCGCATCGCCCGATACGCCGACGAGTCGACCGGCGCCTGGAGGGCCACCTCGCGGTGATGGAACTCCCAGTCCACGTCCGGGCCGGTCAGCTGGTCGAGGGTGGCGCGGAACTCCTCCTCGCCGCCGGGCAGATACCGCCCGTCGACATGGGCGACGGCCTCCCCGGGAATCACGTTGATCTTGTAACCGGCCTCGAACATGGTGGGGTTGGCGCTGTTGCGCAGGGTGGCCTCGACGAGCCGGGCGGCCGGGCCGAGCTTCTCCAGCAGCGCGTCCACGTTCCGCAGGTCGGCCTCCACCCCGTACAGGGCGGCGAGTTCGGTGAGTGCCGCGCGGACGGTCGGGGTGAGGCGCAACGGCCACTCGTGGGCGCCGATCCGGGCGACGGCGGCGGCGAGCCGGGTCACCGCGTTCTCCTTGTTGACCTTGGAGCCGTGGCCCGCCCGGCCGCGCGCGGTCAGCTGCAGCCAGGCGGTGCCGCGCTCTCCGGCCGCGATGGGGTAGATCTGCCGTCCGGCGCCGTCGTGGAAGGTGTAGGCCCCGGACTCGCTGACGCCCTCGGTGCAGCCCTCGAACAACTCCGGGTGCTCGTCGGCAAGGTAGCCGGAGCCGTCCTCGGCGCTGGCCTCCTCGTCCGCCGTGAACGCGATCACCACATCGCGGCGCGGCCGCACACCCAGCCGGGCCCAGGAGCGGACCACGGCGAGGATCATCGCGTCCATGTTCTTCATGTCCACCGCGCCCCGGCCCCACACGACGCCGTCGCGGACCTCGCCGGAGAACGGGTGCACGCTCCAGTCATCGGCCTGAGCGGGCACCACGTCCAGGTGGCCGTGGACGAGCAGTGCCGGCGCCGACGGGTCGGTGCCCTCGACCCGGGTGACGACGTTGGTCCGGCCCGGGGTGCGCTCCAGCATCAGTGGCTCCAGGCCGGCACCGGAGAGCTGTTCGGCGGCGTACTCGGCGGCCGGGCGCTCCCGGCAGTCGCCGCCGCCCCGGTTGGTGGTGTCGATGCGGATCAGGTCGGACGTGAACCGGACGACCTCGTCCAGCGCGGGCGCGTCAGCCATACTGCTCCTCCACCGCGGACGAGGCGATCGTGGTGACCGCCTTGAAGGTCCGGATTCCCTCGTACATGGTGTCGCTGGTGTACGCCACCTTGCGCTCGCCGACGCGGGCCACGCCGGGGACGACGGTGGCGGCCATGGCGAGGTGCTCGGCGTCGAACTCCAGCGCGATGGTGAACGGACCGCCGCTCACCGGCTCGTGCCGGACCGCCAAGGCGGCCGCCTCCTTGGCCGCCGCCCGGATGTCCGCGGCGGTGCGGGCCGGCGTACGGCACACGGCCGCGTACCGCGACACATGGTCCTTCACCGCGACCTTCAGCGCCTCCGGCGCGTACCCGAGCGCGTCCTCGCAGGCCACGTCGTCGCCGGTGACCAGGACGACGGGCACGCCGTACTCGGCGACCACGTGCGCGTTGAGCAGGCCCTCGCTGGCCCGTACGTCGTTCAGCCACACCCCGGTGACGGAGTTGGCCAGGTAGGTGTGGGCGAGCACACCCTCCATGCCGGCGCCCGCGTGGTAGCCGATGAAGGCGATCCCGTCCACGTCGCCGTGCTGCACGCCCTCCACCATGGACAGCGACTTGTGCCGTCCGGTGAGCATCTGGGCCCGCTCGTCCAGCCGTTCGAGCAGCAGATTGCGCATGGACCAGTGGGCCTCGTTGATGAGGACCTCGTCGGCGCCGCCGTCGAAGAAACCCAGCACGGCGGCGTTGACATCGGAGGTGAACATCGACCGGCACCGCTCCCACTGCGGCGTGCCCGGCAGCACGTCGGCGGGCCAGGTCACCCCAGTTGCGCCTTCCATGTCGGCGCTGATGAGGATCTTCATGCGATCGACGCTACATGCCGCCGAAGATGCTGGCCAGGAGCCACACAACCACCACAGGTCCATACCGCTGACATCAGTTGTCGGCTGGACGCAAGTCGGAGGACACATGATGGCCACGTCATACGGGGCGATGCTCCGCGCGCACAGACGTGTTGTGACCGTCGGTGTGAGCGTCCTCTGATGTCCGAAGTTGCTCTCCCGCCCAGATGATCTTGCCATGGCGGTTGTAGCGCGTGCCCCAGCGCCGGGTGAGCTGAGCGACGATGAACAGTCCCCGTCCGCTCTCGTCGAAGGTGCGGGCTCGCCCCGGATGCGGGGAGGTGCTGCTGCCGTAGGAGACTTCGCAGGTCAATCCTGTGCCGTGGAGGATCGGGCGCAGCCGGACCGGTGGGCGGGCATGGTGCGGGGCGTTGGTGACGAGTTCGCCGGCGATGAGCTCCGTGGTGGGTACGGCGTCCTCCAGGCCCCACTCGGTCAGCGTCTCCGAGACGTGCTCACGGGCCTCCGAGACGGCGGCAAGGTCGGCTGCGAGGTCCCAGGAAGCGGATGCGCTCAGTTGCACCGCACAGACCGCGCCCAGGTGGACGGCGCGCAACCTGCACCTGGTCCAAGCCGCCGCCCGGGCCGAAGCCCTGCCCCTTCAGATCGGATGAGCCGCGTGGCGCGGCTAGGCGGCCTGCTGGGAGGCGGCCGCGGCGGGGCGCAGGTCGTCCAGGGTGAGTCGGTGCGCCGGCGGGTCGGGCAGGACGACACGGCGGGTGGTGCGCAGGTCGGCGCCCACGTGGAGCAGTTCGCCCGGCTCCATCAGGCGCCAGTCGGGGTTGTCGTCCATGCGTTCGCTGGCGACGACCACGGCGGGACGATCGGCCAGTGGGGCGGAGTGCACCCGCATGCGACCGTGGCTGCCGCTGTGGTCCAGGTGCCGCGTGCCGTGCGGGCCGCCCGCCGGGCGCTCAAGGACGTACAGCTCGTGCGTGGCGGGGTAGCGCAGCGCCCACAGCCGGTCGGGGGTGATGAGGACGAGGTTGAGGGCGTAGACGGGCAGGTTCCGGGCGATCCACCGGGCGGCCTGCTCGATGCCGGCGGTGACGTCACCGCCGTGGCGCCGGGTCTCCCGGGTGATGAGGGCGAAGAGCCGCTCGGAGTCGGTGTCCCCGCGGACCAGGGCCCGGTCCTCGCCCAGGTGGTCGTCGAGCCGGTCGAGGCCCTCGATGACGCCGTTGTGCGCGAACAGCCGCCCGTCCTGCTCGAAGGGATGGGTGTTGCGGGCGTCCAGGCTGCCGGTGGAGGCGTAGCGCACATGGGCGAGGAAGGTGGCGGACTCCACCTGACGGGCGTCCTCGGCGAAGGCGCGGTCGGCGTAGGCCGCGATCGGGGCCTTGTCCACGTGTGGGGTGCCGTCGGCGGAGAAGTAGCCGAGACCGGTGCCGTCGGGGTCGCGGTGGCTCTGCCGGCTGAGACTGTCGGGGGCGTCGAGGAGCCAGAACGTGGCGTGTGTGCGCCGCGGGGCACTGCTGAGGCCGAACAGGCGGCACATCGGGTACCTCCTCGGTCAGTGGCGCCCCGGGCGGCGTACGTTCTTCGTCTCCGCGCCATGAGCGAAGTTGCTGGAGTCGTCGGCGCTGCGATGCGGCTCCGGCTGCTTCTCCAGCCGGGTCAGGACGCGGCGCAGGTCCTCCAGGAGCAGGTCGGCCAGGTCGTGGCTGAAGCCGTTGCGGACCACGATGCGCAGTACGGCGAGGTCGGTCCGGTCCTTCGGGAAGGTGTACGCGGGCACCAGCCAGCCGTGTTCCCGGAGCGCGGCGGAGACGTCGAAGACGCTGAAGTTGCCGATGTCCTCGCGCACCCGGAAGGCGAAGACGGGGATCTCGTCGCCGTGGGTGATCAGTTCGAACGGGCCGAGTTCCGCGATCTCGGCGGCCAGCCGGGTGGCGACGTCTCGGCAGGTCTGCTGCACGCTCCGGTAGCCGTCGAACCCGAGCCGCAGGAACGTGTAGTACTGGGCGACGACCTGGGCGCCCGGCCGGGAGAAGTTCAGCGCGAAGGTCGGCATGTCGCCGCCGAGGTAGTTGACGTGGAAGACCAGATCGTCGGGGAGGGCGTCCTGGTCGCGCCACAGGGCCCAGCCGACTCCGGGCATGACCAGGCCGTACTTGTGGCCGGAGGTGTTGATGGAGGCGACCCGCGGCAGCCGGAAGTCCCACACCAGGTCCGGGTCGAGGAAGGGGGCGATCATCCCTCCGGACGCGGCGTCGACGTGGACGGGGACGTCCAGGCCGGTGCGGGACTGAAGGTCGTCCAGGGCCGCCGCGATGTCGGCGACCGGTTCGTAGCTTCCGTCGAAGGTGGAGCCGAGCACCGCGACGACCCCGATGGTGTTCTCGTCGCACAGCTCGACGGCCTTCTCGGGGCTGAGGTGGTACCGGTCCCCCTCCATCGGCACATAGCGCGGCTCGACCTCGAAGTAGTCGGCGAACTTGTCCCAGCAGATCTGCACGTTGATGCCCATGACCAGGTTGGGCCGGTCGGTGGACTTGCCCTCGGCGCGGCGGCGGTGCTGCCAGCGCCGCTTGAGGGCCAGTCCGCCGAGCATCGCCGCCTCGCTCGATCCGGTCGTCGAGCACCCGATCGCGTGCCGCGGGTCCTCGGCGTGCCACAGCCGGGCGAGCATGTGGACGCACCGCAGCTCGAGCTCCGCGGTCTGCGGATACTCGTCCTTGTCGATCATGTTCTTCTGGGCGCACTCGGCCATCAGCCGCAGCGCCTGCGGTTCGGCCCAGGTGGAGACGAACGTCGCCAGGTTCTGCCGGGCGTTGCCGTCGAGCAGCAGCTCGTCGTGCACCACCTGGTAGGCGGTGTCCGGATCCATCTGCCCCTGCGGCAGCGCGTAGCGCGGCACCCGCAGGGGCTCCCGGCTGAAGAGCGGATTGACCGCCAGGTCCCGGCCCTCACGGCGGTGGTCAGGGGAATGCCTCACGGTCATGCGCTCCGTCCTCCATGCGTCGTCGGTGTCGCCGATGGATCTTCGCGTGTGTGAGAGCCCGGACCGTCACCAGGCGGTCGGTTCAGCGCTCCAGGAAGTCGAAGAGCTCTTCCCAGCGGTCGGTGATCGTCTCCGGGTCGAACCGCCGTGCGCTGCGCAGCGCCTGCTCACCCATGGAGTCGCGCAGCTGTTCGTCGGACATCAACCGGACCAGATGCCGGGCGAGTTCGAAGGTGTTGCCGGGCCGGGCCAGCAGCCCGTCCTTCTCGTGGCCGACGATCTCGCGCACACCGGGCGCGCAGTCGAACGCCACGCAGGGCACGCCGCAGGCCATCGCCTCGAGCAGCACCAGCGGGAAGCCCTCGCCGCGCGAGGACTGCACGAACACGGAGGAGGCGCGCAGCGCCCCGGGCACGTCGTCGGTCTGCCCGGCGAAGTCCACCGAGTCCTCCAGCCCCAGGTCGGCGCACCGCTGCCGCAGCTCCGCCTCGGCCTCTCCCCTGCCGTAGATGCGCAGGGTCCAGCCGGGCTGCCGCTGCACGGCCTCGGACCAGGCGTCCAGGAGCAGGTCGACGCCCTTCTCGTGGGAGAGCCGGCCGATGCTGGCGACCACCTTCTCGGTGCGCTGTGACGGGGTGTCGGGCACGATCGGCAGCGGGTTCGGCATGAAGCCGAGGTTGTTCAGTCCCTCACCGACCCAGAGGTCGGCGTCCTCCTGGGTGAGGGCCAGCAGCCGGTCCACGTCCTGGAAGTACTTCTTCACCCGTGCGAACCGGGAGCTCTTGCGACAGGTCTCGAAGGACTCGTGGGTCATGCCGATGACGCGGTGCCCGGCGGTGTCCGCGAGCGCCACCCACTCCATCGCCCACACCTGCGCGACGATGATCACCGCGCCGGGCCGGGCGGCTCGGAACAGCGTCGTGAGCCGGGCGGCGGCGGTGCGCATATGGGCCTCGTGCCGGCGGACGGCCGGGTCGGCGGGGCCCAGCAGGCGGCGCGCCCGGGGGCGGCCGGGCGGCCGGCGGGCGTACAGCGTCTCCGTCCGGAACGGGGGCTCGCCGAGGTCCATCGGATGGTGGGCGGGGGCGATGCCGACGACGGTGACCCGGTGGCCCCGGTCGGCCAGCAGCCGGGCCATCTGGGTCTGCCAGCGGCCCACGCCGCCGAGTTCGTTGACCTCGTTGGCCACGAAGAAGATGTCGCGCTGGGTCATCGGGCCTCTCCCGCGGGGCCGAAGAAACGGTCCACGATCTGCGCCGCGGCGTCCCCGCGGTCGTACTCACCGTACTTGTCCACGAACTCCTTCAGCCGCGCCTCGTGGGCGGCGCCCACGGTGCTCAGGTCGCCGAGCACGTCGAAGAGTTCCTCGGCGGTGCGCGGGACGGGGCCCGGCGCCTCGGCGAGCAGGTCGAAGTACGTGCCCCGGGTGTCCTGGGCGTAGTCCTCCCAGTCGTGGGCGTAGAACACGATGGGCCGCTGGAGCAGGGCGTAGTCGAACATCACGGAGGAGTAGTCGGTGATCAGGGCGTCCGCGAGCAGCATCAGCGGGGTGATGTCCGGCTCGGCGCTTACGTCGACGACGCGTCCGGCCACGGACGGGGGCAGGGTGAGCCGGTTGAGGTAGTGCGCCCGGACGAGGAGGGTGTACTCGTCGCCGAAGCGGGCGGCGAAGTCCTCCACGTCGAACGCGAACTCGAAGTCCTTCACGCGGCCGTCGGGTGCGGCGCGGAACGTGGGCGCGTACAGCAGCACCCGCCGGCCGGGGTCGATGCCGAGGCGTTCGGCGAGCCGCTGCGCCTCGGGGTCGGGCGCGGCGCCCTGCCGGGCCCGCACCAGGGCGTCGTTGCGCGGGTAGCCGGTGCGCAGCAGCTTGTGCTCGGGGATGCGGTAGGCGCGGGCCAGGGTGCGCACGTCGTGCTCGCTGCGCACCACGAAGTGGTCGAAGCGGTCCAGGGCCTGCTGGTAGGAGCGCTGTTCGGGCTCGGACAGCATCCTCAGGCCGGGCTCGTCGAAGCCCATCCGCTTCAGCGCGGAGCCGTGCCAGGTCTGGATGTACGTCGTCTCCGGGCGCTTGGTCAGGCGCAGCGGATAGCCCTGGTTGTCGATCCAGTACTCGGCCTGGGCGAGCGCCCTGAGATAGCCCCACGACCAGCGGCGCACCAGCTCCACGTCCTTCGGGAAGCCCTGGGGGCGCTCACCGGCGTAGGCCCAGATCGGGGTGATCGGCGTGCCGCGGCGGCGCAGCTCCTCGTAGATCGCGCGCGGGCTGTCGCTGTACTGCTTGCCGAGGTGGCTCTCGAAGACGACGGTGCCCTTGCGGACGGGCAGCCTGGTCAACATGCGCTCGTAGACCTGGAGTTTGCGCGGGCCGGAGTTCAGGTCCCGGCGCAGGGCGCGGAGTTTGCGGTAGGCGCCCTTGGCGGCGCGCGCGGGGCGGCCGTGCAGGTTGCGCTCCACGGCGGCGCGGCCGGTGCGGGCGAGCCGGCCCTGCTGGGTGAGCCGGAAGGCCAGGTGGCCCTTGGCGGACACCTGGGCCTGAAGCCGGTCCGCCATGAGCCGGGTGAGCCGCGGCCGGACGGGGACGTCCTCGGCGTGCTCCAGGTCGACAGTGCCGACGGTGAGCCGGCTGGTGGTCCGCTTGCCGTCCGCGGTGAGATGCAGCCGGACGTCCCAGACGTCGTCGACGATGCCGAGCGGCCTCAGCCGCCGGGCCAGCGGCACCTCGGCCCGCCAGGCGATCGTGTCGCCCTGGTGGCGCGGGGCGGGCACCGGGAAGGTGAAGGTCTGCAGGCTGCGGCGGCGGGCGCGGAACTCCAGCTCGGCGGTGAGCTTCGCGTCCGGGGCGATGGTCTGCAGCGGATTGACGACCTCGCCGGCGAGCACCACGTCGCCGCCGCGCGCGGTGTAGTCGGTGAGCCGGTTGCGCAGGTACATCTGGTTGAGCTGCTTGGCGTGGTAGCCGAGCGTGGTGACGTCCAGGACGGAGCGCATCTCGTCGTCGTCGAGGTAGCGGTCGGTCCAGTAGATCCGGCCGTCCCGCTCGGTCAGCGGCGCCGAGATCTTGTTGCGGTTGAGCAGCGTGTCGATGGCCGGCATCAGGTCGGTCCAGTCCTCGCGCAGCAGCAGCTGGGCGCAGATGGCGTGGACGCGGTCGAGCTCGGCGTAGGCGGCCTCGGGGAAGTCCTGGACGTAGCCGCGGGCCAGCTCGGCGAAGCGGTGCCGGTAGTCGTCGTCGAGGAACGGCAGTTCCCGCAGGTACAGCACCAGGTCGTGCTTGAGGAACTTGATGTCCTTGCGCAGCCTCAGCTCGTCCTGGCCCTGGCGGTCCAGGATGGCGTCGATACGGCGGTGGATCTCGACCCGGTCGGCGAAGTTGCTGATCTCGTTGCGCCGGTTGCTGATCGACTTCACGGCCGTCTTCTGGACCACGTTCCAGAAGTAGACCGTGTTGGGGATGAGCGTGATCCGGCGCGCGGCCAGGTAGGCCTGGGCGGAGAAGAGCAGGTCCTCGTAGTGGATGCCCCGCGGGAAGGTGAGGTCGTTGCCGAGGAGGAAGTCGCGCCGGTAGCACTTGTTCGTCGACAGGGTGTCGAAGACGAACAGGTCCGGCAGCTCGGCGACGGAGTCCAGGGTGCGGGTCTCGCGGTACAGCCAGGGATACCACTGGACCCGCTTGTCGTGCCGGCTGTCGGTGTGAACCCGGACACACAGGGCGGAGACGAGGTCGGCGTCGGTGCGGTCGGCGGCCTCGACCATGTTGCGGCACGCGTTGCGCTCCAGCGTGTCGTCGCTGTCCAGGAACATCACGTACCGGCCGCGGGCCACCTTCACGCCCTGGTTGCGGGGCTCTCCGCAGCCGCCGCTGTTCTCGGGCAGCCGGATGGCGCGGACCCTGTCGGGGTGGGCCGCGGCGAGCGCCCGCGCGACCTCGTGGGAGCCGTCCGTCGAGCAGTCGTCGGCGATGATCACCTCGACATTGCGCAGTGTTTGCTCAAGGACGGAACCAACGGCTGTCGGAAGTCGCTCTTCGTCGTTGTAGACGATGACGACAACGCTGACGTCCGGCTCGGGCGCGACGGTCGACACGGCCACCTCTCGTCTCTGTTCCGTTCGGCGTGGGGTGGACGTAACCCTACAGGCTGTAGGGAGCGCACCGGTCCCCACCCCCTCCAAACTACGTCAATGCGACAATACGTCGCCCCACTGACACGCAGACCGACCGCCCTGGGCGCCCCTCACCGGGCGCGGCCCGCCACGAGCCACTTCGAGGGCAGTTCGATCCGGTGGCCGCCGGGTGCGAACACGGTCGTGGCCAGCGGGAGTTCGCCGTCGTCGAGCACGGTGAGGCCGGCCGCGCGCAGATGCTCCGGCACGGCGGCGTCGGCCGCCTCACCGGGGGCGATGCCGTACCGGAAGACCCGGGCGAGCTCGGCCGGGGGCCCGGCGGGGTCCTGTGCCGGGCGGCCCAGGAGCCGCCGGGCCGCCTCGGACAGCTCGACGAGGAAGGCCCGGCCGCGCTCACCGGCGAGGACGGCGAGGCAGTCCGCGAGCGACCGCCGGTCGTCCGGCTCGCACCGGTGCCTCGTTGAGGAACTCCAGGCGTTCGCGGACGGCCGCGTCCTCCAGGTCGACGCCCTCGTCGTCGGTGGCCTCCTCCGGCACGGGCAGGCCCCGGGCGGCCCGCTCGCGGCGGGCCCTGCACTCGGCGTGGCGGGCCACACCCCAGTCGGGGGTGACGGGCACCCGGTCGTTCTGGCCGAACTCCAGGACGGGGTAGCCCAGTTCGAGGCACTGGGCGACGATCCGGCCGCTCTCGTCGACGCTCAGGCCGGGCCTGATCTCCGGCAGCCTGCGGGCCGGCTCCTCGGCGCCGGGGAAGTCGGTGTGCAGGGCGAAGGCCGGCGCGATCCGCTCGAACGCGAGGGCCGTGTCCGGCCCACCGGGCTCATCGGCCTCGCCGGGGCGCAGTCCGTCCGCGTCGGCGAGCACCAGCAGACGCTCCCGGCCCGGGCCCCGGCGCCTCGGGCATTGTCCCGCCGACCGACACCTCCGCCCCGGGCACATCTCGCCGACCAGCACCCCGGCCCCCGGACGCGCCCCGCTGGCCGGCATCCGGCCCCCGGACGCGCCCCGTTGGCCAGCGCCCCGCCCCCCAGGCACGTCCGCCCGACCGACCCGCCGGCCCCCAGGCACGCCCCGTCGGCCGACGCCCCGTCAGCCCCCGGACGCACCCACCGACCAACGCCCCGCCCCCGGACGCGCCGCGTCGGCCGGCGCCCGGCCCCCGGCCACACCCCACCGATCGACATTCCCGCCCCCGGTGGGGCACGCCCCCCGCGGCCGGATCAGTCCTCGTGTCCGAGCTGAAGGTCCCGTTCCGTGCGGCCGCCGCCCGCCACCTGGAGCACCGTGGCGACCGGTGGGTAGCCGGCCGCGATCACGGTGTACTCGCCGGAGGACAGGTCCACGAACCGGAACGTTCCGTCGGGTCCGGTGGTGAGGGTGTCGACGACGTTGCCGGCGGCGTCGAGCAGGGTGACGCGGGCGTCCTCCACCGGCCGCCCGCCGCCGGCCCGTACCGTGCCGCGCAGTACGGCGCCGCCCGCCAGTTCCACGTCCTGGCGGGTCTCCCGCGAGGCCTGCACGCTGACGGGAAGCGCGGTCGGCCGGAAGGCGGGCGCGCTGGCGGCCAGGGTGTACTCCCCGGCGACCAGTTCGGTGATGACGTAGCCGCCCTCGCGCCCGCTGCGGGTGCCGGCGACGACCTCGCCGTGGACGTTGGTCAGGGTGACGGCGGCGTCCCGCACCGGGGTGCCGTCCGCGGTGCACACGGTGCCCGCGAGGCGTCCGGCGCCGCCGAGGACGACGTCGAGTTCGACGGGCCGCTCGCCGACGGTCACGGAGACCGCCTGCGGCTGGTGCCCTCCGGCGGCGGCGATCAGGACGTACGCCCCGGAACCCGGCGTGGACAGCGCGTACCGTCCGTCCTCACCGCTCGCGCCCCGCCCGATCTGCTGTCCGCCGACGTCGATGAGGGTGAGCGCCGCGCGGGGCACGACGGTGCCGTCCGCGTGCTGCACGGTGCCGCAGACGGGGACTCCGGCCGGGTACGGCGAACGCGCCTGCGGCACTCCCGGCACCGAGACGCCGGCGGCCGGTGCGGCGGGCTCCGTCCCGTAGACGGGCGCGGCCTCGTAGGCGGGTGCGGCGGGGGTGTTGTGGGACACCAGAGGTTTCTCCTTGAGGAAGAAGGCGATGATCAGGCCGAGCACCAGGACCGGCACGAGATACAGGAAGATCCGCGGCATGGCGTCGGCGTATGCCTGGACGTAGGCGTCGCGCAGGGCCGGCGGCAGCGTGCGCACCACCTCAGGAGTGATCGACTCCGGGTCGGGCAGGCCGGTGCCCGCGCGCGCGGGGAGGCGGTCGTGCAGGGCGTCGGCGAGCCGGTCGGCGAACAGGGTGCCGAAGACGGCGGCGCCGACGCTGCCGCCGATCTGCCGGAAGTAGTTGTTGGCACTGGTCGCCGTGCCGAGGTCGGCGGGGCGCACGGAGTTCTGCACGGCGAGCACCAGGACCGGCATGACCAGGCCGATGCCGGCGCCGAGCACGGCCATCCAGACGCTGTACTCCAGCCGGGTGGTGCCGATCTCCAGACGGGACAGCAGCCACATGCCGACGGCGGACAGGGCGCAGCCGAGGACCGGGTAGATCCGGTAGCGGCCGGTGTGGCTGATGAGCTGCCCGGACAGGATCGACGCGCCCACGACGCCGCCCATCATGGGCAGCATCAGCAGTCCGGACTCGGTCGCCGAGGCGCCGTCGGCCATCTGCAGGAAGGTGGGCAGATAGCTGGCCGCGCCGAACAGCGCCACGCCGACGACCAGCCCGACCAGGCCGCTGATGTTGAAGACGGAGTCCCGGAACAGCCGCAGAGGGATGAGGGGTTCGGCGGCGTAGTGCTCGGCGACGACGAAGAGGACGGCGGCCGCCGCGGCTCCGGCGCCGAGGCCGACGATGACGTGCGAGCCCCAGGCGTACTCGGTGCCGCCCCAGCTGGTCAGCAGCACCAGGCAGGTGGAGGCGGCGGCGAGCAGCAGGGTGCCCGGCACGTCGAAGCGGGCCCTGACCCGGGTCCTGGGCAGCTTGAGCACGACGGTGACGACGGCGAAGGTGACCAGGCCGAAGGGCACGTTGATGTAGAAGCACCAGCGCCAGGACAGATGGTCGGTGAAGTACCCGCCGAGCAGCGGTCCCGCGACGGAGGCGAGCCCGAAGGCGGCACCGATGAGTCCCATGAACCGGCCGCGCTCCCGGGGCGGCACGATGTCCGCGATGATGGCCTGCACGCCGATCATCAGCCCGCCGGCGCCGATGCCCTGCACGGCCCGGAAGGCGATCATCTGGTCCATGGTCTGGGCCCGGCCGGCGAGCGCCGAGCCGATGACGAAGACGCCGATGGCGAACTGGAACACGCCCTTGCGGCCGATGAGGTCGCCCAGTTTGCCGTAGACGGGCAGTCCGACGGTGGCCGTGAGCAGGTAGGCGGTGATCGCCCAGGACATCTTGTCCAGGCCGTGCAGCTCGCCGACGATCTTGGGCAGCGCGGTGGCCACGATCATCTGGTCGAGCGCGGCGAGCAGAAGCGCGAGCATCAGCCCGAGGAAGACCAGCCGCACCCGGCGCGGGCCGAGCTGAGGGACGGCGTCCGGCGGTGCGGCCGGCGTCCGCGCGGCCGGCGCCGCGGCGGCCGTGTCCGGGGGCGGCGGCACGACCGGTTCGTCCTGCACCAGAGTGATCCCGCCCACGCGCCTCTCCCTCGTCGCTTGTACCGCGCCATGTCCACGCGTAACGCGACAACTACGTACAAGCGCGGCGAGTTACGGCGTTGGGCAAGGCTGTGGGGAGATCACTCGAACCGGTGAGGGTCAACAGGGCCCGCCGTGGGGTGAGTTGCGACCCCGGATCTACTTCTCGACCTCGGCGGCGAGCTTGGCGAGCAGGGCGTCGTAGATCCGGGCGAGGCCCTTGGGTGCGAACGTCTTCTCGAAAAAGCCGCCGATGCCGCCGGCGCCCTTCCAGGTGGTGGTGACGACGACCCGGGAGCGGCCCTCGCCGGCCGGGGTGACCCGCCAGGTGGTGACCATGGAGGAGTTGCGGTCCTTCTCGACGAGCTCGCCGTCGGTGGGCTCGCCGACCTCCATGAGGCAGTCGCGGATCCGCTTGCTGGTGGCCTGGAGCTTCCAGTGGACGAGGGTGCCCTCGCCGTCCCCGCCCTCGCGCACCTCGTACTCGCTGAAGTGCTCGGGCAGCAGCCGCTCACGGGTGCCGCTGTAGTCGGCGAGGGCGTCGAACACCTTCTCCGCGTCCGCCGCGACGACCCGCTCCGTAGTGGCCTCGACCTGCGCCATGGGGTTCCTCCAGGACATCCGTTCTCGGGGTTGGGACACAGCCAACCACCCCGCACCCGGGACCCCAAATCCGGGTCCGGCAAGTGATCGGATCCGGCGGCCCGGGCGATCAGGAACAGCAGCCGAGCGATCGCCCGCACGATCAAGGGAACACATGTTCTATTCTGCTGCCCAGTGCCACCGAACAAGGCAGGCGTGATGCGCTGGGACAACCGCACAGCGGACTCCGGGGGCTCCGGGACCCTTGAACACAGCCGGGCCGACGCCGCGCTGTCCGGCGCGGACGCGGTGACCACCCGCACCTTCGACACGCCCGATTTCCGCGGGATCACCTTCCACGAGATCCGGGCCCGCTCGATCATCAACCGCGTGCCGGGCGCCTCCCGCATGCCCTTCGAATGGACCGTGAACCCCTACCGGGGCTGCACGCACGCGTGCCTCTGCTTCACGTGATGACCCTATTTCGGCCTGGAGGTTCAGTGCTCAGCACACGAGACGCAGACAGGGCCTGGAAGGGCATGGCGAAGTCGATGCCGACCCAGGAGGTGCCCGGCGGCTCCCCCACCACGGGCACCGCCGGCCAGGCCTACGCCGCTCTGTTCCACGAAGCGGCGCGCCCCGCCGTCAACGCAGGAATCGAACGATGGCTACTCCTGCGCGACCGCACGGGCCGCGACGGCCGCTGATCCCCCGCCGCATCGCGGGACCGCAAGCCGGGCGGTACGGCGGGTCCCAGCCTGACTCCGCTCACGTGCGGCTGAGAAAGGGGCGAACTCGCAGTTCCGAGCCCCGTGGACCGAGGTGAGCCGGGGGCGCGTCCTGTACGGCGAGGGCGGCTTCGTGCCGAACCGGCCCGGTCAGGGCAAGCCGAAGGAGTACCCGTGGCACCTGGTCCTCGACGCCGTCCAGGAGCAGGTCGGCCGACCCCGACCGCGCGTCTCAGCCGTGACCCGGCTCGGGCTTCGGCCAGCTGGCCAGCGTCTCGCCGGTCTCCTCGTCGACGAGGACGATGCGGGCACCGTGCAGGCCGCTGTACTCCCCGACCCAGCCGGACCATTTCCAGCGCGCGGTGGCCTCGCTCCCCCACCAGCCCTGCTGCACCATGCGGCCGCCGGCGGTCAGGGTGAGGTGGAAGCGCCCCGGATCATCCACTGCGGTCGCCTCGCTCATCGACAAGGATCCCCAGCTCCACTCTGGCCTCTGCCGCAGCGGCCCGCAGGTCGGCGAGGATCCCTTCATGGGCTCGATCCCCGACGGCCTCGCACGCGCACAAGAGGAATGGCACGCCGCCTACCGGCAGCTCGCCGTACGACCGCGCACCGCGCTCCGGCAGCAGCTCATCCACCTGTCGTCGGAGGTGCTGTTCCGCCCGTACCGGCAGGACCAACGGTCGGGAAGGTGACTGCAGCTGTACAGGCAGGGGCCCGGCGGCGAGGCGCGCGTTCGGTGATCGCACCGAACCACCTGCGCACGGCCGTATCACCTGTTTGCGAGGGACAGTACCGGGCAAATGAGATTTACCGGCAAATCCGAACAAATCGTCAAACACGGCAGGAGGCGCGTCTGCCATGTCGGCTGGCGAGAAGGCCAAGGCCAAGGCCGAGCAGGTCAAGGGAAAGCTCAAGAGGACCATGGGACGAACCGCTGTCGATGACCCGATGGTCGTCGAGGGCCAGGCGGAAAAGTCCAAGGGCGACGCACGCCAGGCCAAGGAGAAGATCAAGGACATGTTCAAGCGCTGACCTCTGGTCGCCCCTCATCAGCGCTGGGCCTTCACCCTCGACCAAGGGGTGAAGGCCCTTCCTTCCACGAAGTCGTCGCAATGCCACGGAACAGCTCGACCGGCCGCGGCAAGGCGCCGGACGTTCATTCGAATACATGTTCGAGATGCCCAGACGCATCGACCCCACGACGGACCGGGCCACCGCGGCGCGCATCCTCGGGTGCAGGGCCCGACCAGGTCGGCTGCTGCCCGCGCCGCCAGGGCCTCGCCTGCCGCTACAGAACCACCGCCCAGGTCATCTGCCCGTCCTGCCGAGCCGCAGAGCAGAACACCGCGACTGCGCCCAGCCGACCGCGGCAGCGACCGCGACGTTCGCGGTCGGATCCAGGGCCGCGGTCACGGTTGGTCCTTGGTCTCCCCGTTCGGTGCCGCCCACGTCACGCCGAGGCCCCCGAGAAGGGCCAGGGCGATGATGACGCCCTCGGCCGTCGTGACCTGTCAGCACAGGCGGAGCTGGAAAGGCAACAGCAACATCACTTCATTTAACCGGAGTTGGGCTACTGTGGCTCAATCCATCTCATCAAGGCCGGGACAGCGCGGCCCGGGTCGTCACCTCGGGGGGAAACATGGACCCGTCTCTGCTCAACACCCTGGCCGGGGAGGCCGGAACAGCGGTAGTCACCCTTCTCGTGACAGAGAGTTGGCAGCAGGCGCGGGACGGCATCGTCGCCGTGTGGCGCAGGCACCGCCCACAGGCCGCGGACGAGGTTGGCCGGGAACTGGAGACCTCTCGCCGCGCGCTGCTGGCGGCCGCTGACAGCGGGAACCCGGAGGCCACCGGGCAGCATGTCGCGAGTGACTGGCAGCAGCGGGTGGCGGGACTGCTCGGCGAGCACCCCGACGCCGGCGAGGAACTGCGCACCCTGCTGGCCCGGCTGCGCTCCGAACCCGCCCGGCAACAGATCCACGGAAACGTACGGCTCCAGGCAAAAGCGTCGGGAAGCTCCCGCATCTACCAGTCCATGGGTGACCAGCACATCACCGAACAATGAGCAGTGTGGTGGAGCCAGGCGGAGAGGCCCGGAGACGGGCCGAGTTCTGGGGGAGCGCATCGGAAGACGGGCACGTCTACCAATCCAAGGGCAGCCAGTTCATCGCGCATCTGCACCTCTACGGGAGCGCGGACGGCTCGGAAGACTCGCTGGCACGGGCCGTCTCGCGCGGTGAGGCCCTGGAATACATGCAGGGGCGTGTCAACCAGCTGATCCGTGGGCTGCGCACGACACAGGCCGAGTGGGCGGCCCGCGTCGCAGAGCTGGAGGAGAAGGCGGAGCGCGCGCGGGCCGAAGGACGGGAGCAGGCGCTCACCGAGGTGCAGGAGCAACTGCAGAACGCAGAGCTGCGGGTCATCAAGGCGCAGCAGATGATGCGGGAGGCCGTCCAGGAGCGTGAGAAGACGGAGACACTGCTGGCTCAGGCGCAGGCGGAGCTGGCGCAGCGGCGGCGTGCCGAGGAGCAGCGGCAACGGGAAGAGGAAGAGGCCCGGGACCAGATACAGGAACAGGCACGGTCGGACCCGAGTGCGGACGCCGTTCCCGGCGAGGACCCGTTGGACACGGTCGCCCTGAGGGAAGAGGGCGAGCAGTACTCCGAGTTCCTGGAGCGGGTCGAGGCGGAACTCGGGGCAATGCGCGACGACCTGCGGCTGCTGGGTGAGGGGCTGCCTGGGCAGAACGGCGGGGGCGCCGTCCCCGATGTCCTTTTGGGCGAGTGGGTTCGGAAGCCGGATGCGGAAGCCACGCCGACCGGCAAAGCCACGGCTCCTACCGATGAGGTCAGCGAGGCTCTGATCAACAAGCTGGCCGGTGCCCTCGACGGGAAGCAGTCCCAGGCGGCCGGCGACAGCGGCGGGGCCGGTGCGGCTCCGACGTCGGCCCGACGCCGCACCAGAGAGAAAGATGTGCCCGGGCCACCCCGGTATTTTCGTATCATTTTGCTCTGGATTGTTTGCCCTGGCGTCCAGCCCTGGATCCCAGCGCTCCTCGTCACGTCCAATCGGGCAGCATACGGTTCCCATCCGGCCGTGTGGGAAGCGGTCTTGTTCACCTTCGTGACGAGCCTTCTCGGCGCGCTGCTGTGCGCGCTCACCGTGCTGGTCGCGATAGGTACGATGGTCGACAGGCTGGACAGGACTTCAGAGGACACCGCCGGGTGTCTCCTGTTCCTGGCGATTCCCCTGGCCGCCATCCTCGGGCTGGTCGCCTCGTTCTGGACGCCCCTCACCTGGCCCGGCCCGGCAGGCACCTGGGGGCACGGGATAGCGTCGCTCGTGGGCATGGGGTGAACGCGCCGGAACTGCTGCGCCGCCAGCCGGCCTCGCGCCGCTGGCAGGGCGAGCACATCGTGATGGGCACCAACGTCGACTGCCACCAGCGGGCCGAGGGGCGCTACCGCCTGATGCCGGGCATCCCGGCCGCCGTGCGCGACCACGCGAACCCGTTCTCGATCCTGACCAAAGGCACGCTCATCACGCGCGACCAGCACCTGCTGACGCAGGCGGCCGAGGTCACCGACGTGGGCATCTCCGTCTCCGTCGGCTTCACCGACCCCGAGCTGTGGCGCACCGTGGAGCCGGGCACGCCCGCGCACGGGCGATCACGGCGGCCGGGGCCACCTCCGTCACCCCGCTGACACTGCATCCGCGGCCCGGCGCCCGCGAGTGGTTCATGGCCTGGCTCGGCCGGCACCACCCGCATCTGGTGCGCCGTTACGAGCGCCTGTACGCCGACGGCGCCTACGCCCCGAAGTGGTACCAGCGCCGGATGACCCGTCAGGTGCACGACCTGGCCAAGGAGTACGGCATCGGTCCCACGCGCGCGAGGATGCCGCGGCGCATCCGCCCGGCGAAGCCGGACACCGCCGCACCGCATCCGCCCTCGATGTCCGAGCCGGTCCAACTCACGCTCAGCAGAAGTCGTTCGAGCGCATCGCACGGCCCAATCGGGTCAACAATCGTCGGAACGCGTTCTTACAAGGGTGCTTTCCGGGACGATGCGGCGAGGATCGCCAGACCAGCGGTCCGCAGCCTCTCCGTCCTGGGAGGACGCATGAGAAGACGCGCCGCCGTGCTGTTCGGCGCCGCCGCCGTCGTCGCCGGTTCCGTCACGGCCGTCCCCGCCGACGCGAGCCCGTCGCGCCCCGCGGCCGCCGTCCGGGCCCCCGCGGTCAGCTGGAGGAAGTGCGGCACCACCGACCATCCCACCCTGCAGTGCGGATCCCTGAAGGTGCCGCTGGACCACCGGCATCCGTCCGGGCGGCAGATCACGCTGGCGCTGTCCCGCGTCCCGCACACCGCGAAGACCTACCAGGGGCCGCTGCTGGTCAACCCGGGCGGCCCGGGCGGCAGCGGGCTCTCGCTCGCCTCCTTCGTGGCCTCCTCGCTGCCCAAGGCGGTCGCGGCGCAGTACGACGTCATCGGCTTCGACCCGCGCGGGGTGGGCGCCAGCGAACCGGCCATGACGTGCGTGCCGGACTACTTCAAGCCGGTGCGCCCGGACTCGGTGCCGGGCACCCCCGCGCTGGAGAAGGCCAACCTCGCGCGCGTCCGGTCCTACGCCGCCGCCTGCGGCCGGAAGTACGCGAACCTGCTGCCGCACATCGACACCGTCGACGCGGCCACGGACATGGACTGGATCCGCCGGGCCCTCGGCGCACAGCGGATCAACTACTTCGGCTACTCCTACGGCACCTACCTCGGCGCGGTGTACGCCAAGCTCTTCCCCGAGCGGGTGCGCCGCCTGGTCCTGGACTCGATCGTCGACCCGACCGGAGTCTGGTACGACGACAACCTCCGGCAGGACTACGCCTTCAACGACCGCCACCGCGCCCTCATGGCCTGGATCGCCAAGTACGACGCGACGTACCGGCTGGGCACGGATCCGGCGGTGGTCGAGGCCAAGTGGTACAGGATGCGGGCGGCGCTCGCCCGGCACCCCGCGGACGGCAGGGTCGGCGCCTCCGAACTGGAGGACACCTTCATGCCGGGCGGCTACTTCAACGGCTACTGGCCCGCCCTCGCCCGGGCGTTCGCGGCCTACGTGAACGAGGGGAAGACCGGGCCGCTGGTGCAGGCGTACGCCGACCACGGCGCCGTCGACGCCGCGGGCGCCAACGGCTACGGCGTCTACACCTCGGTGCAGTGCCGTGACACCGCCTGGCCGCGCGACTGGACACGGTGGCGCGCGGACAACTGGGCGGTGTACGGCAAGGCGCCGTTCATGGCCTGGAACAACGCCTGGTACAACGCACCGTGCGCCTTCTGGCCTGCCGCGCCCCGGCGGCCGGTGGACATCGCCAATGCCGAGTTGCCACCGGTCCTGCTGTTCCAGGCGACCGACGACGCGGCGACCCCCTACGAGGGCGGGGTGAGGGTCCATCACCTCCTGGCCGGCTCCCGCCTGGTCGTCGAGCGGGGCGGTGGCAACCACGGCATCACGCTGAGCGGCAACGGCTGTCTGGACGGGTACCTGACGCGGTATCTGACCGACGGCACGGTGCCGCGCGGCCGGGCCGGCGCGGCGGACGCGGAGTGCGAGAGGCTGCCCGACCCGAAGCCCGAGCGCACGAAGGCGGCGGTCCCCTCCTCGTCCGGCGCGTCGCGGGGTGCGACGCTGCACGGGCTGGTGGGCTTCCGCGGCTGATCCGGCCGTCGGGGGCGGGGGCCGGGCCCCGGTTGTCAGACCCGTGGTCCACCATGGAGCCATGACCGAGCCGACCCGGATCCCCGCCCCCGAGGGGGTCGCCCCCGCCGCGCAGTACACCCATGTCGTCATGGGCACCGGCCGCTTCGTCGCGGTCTCCGGCCAGCTCCCGCTGGACGAGGACGGCAAGCTCGTCGGGGAGGACGACCCGGCGGCCCAGGCCCGCCAGGTCTTCGAGAACCTCCGCCGCTGCCTCGCCGCCGCCGGGGCGGGCTTCGACGACGTCGTCAAACTCACGTACTTCGTCACGGACATGAGCCACATGCCGGCCATCCGCGAGGCCCGCGCCGCCCACATACCGGACGACCGCCTGCCCGCCTCCTCGGCGGTCCAGGTGGCCGCCCTGGTCCGCCCGGAGTTCCTGATGGAGATCGAGGCGTTCGCGGTGGTGGCCGAGTAGGGCGGGTCCCGCCGCCAGGGGTCCGTGCCGCGGCCGGGCCGGCGGTCGGCGCTGCTACGGCATCCGGACCGGCGGTCAGCACTGCCTCGGGATCCGGACCGCGGTCAGCACTGCTACGGCATCCGGACCGCGGTCAGCGCTGCTTGGGGATCCGGGCCAGCGCCCGTACCGCGGCCTCGGCGAGGGCCGGGTGGGCCAGGGCCTCGCCGAGGACGGGGCGGGCCCGTGCGTCGCCGAGCGTGCCCAGGCCCTCGACGCAGGCGAGGGCCACCCGGCGGTAGGGGTCGTTCGGGCGCAGTCGGCGTTCCAGGGTGGTGATCAGCGCGGGAACGGACTCGGGGGCACGCAGTTCCACCAGGAGGCGCACGGGGTGCAGCGCGTAGGCGACGCGCAGCTCGTTGGTGGCCAGGGCCGCCGCCGCCCGGGCGGTGCGGGGATCGCCGAGGCGGGCCAGGGCGTGGGCGGCGCCGGCGCAGCGCTGCGGGTCACGGTGGTTCAGGAGCAGGACCAGGGACTCGAAGGCCCGCCGGTCGCCCGCGAGGCCCAGCCGGAAGGCCGCGAGCTCCCTGGCCCACAGCGGCTGCCCCGGAGCCGTGAGGACCTCGGCCAGCTCCTCCGGGTCGTCGGTCGCCTCCAGCCGCCGGTACGCCGCCGTGCCGCCCGACTCCTGCCGTAAGCGCTCCGTGAGCGATCGCAACTCTTCGTCCACGAGGCTCACCCTAGGCGCCGAGCCACCCGAACGGGACCTACATCACAAACTCGGGGGGCTGGCGTGCTCGTTACCCACGGGTTAAGCTCAGACGAGCGAGTTACCCGCTCGCACCACCTCGCAGCGGCCTGGTGACGCAGCCGCCGCGAGGGTTGTCGGTTCGGTACGTCAGGTACCGCAGTACGACTCGGCTTGGGGACAGAGCCGGTCGGCATCCCGCCGCCGCCCGGGCGTGTGTACGCCCACGGCGAGCGGCACCGGGCGTGTGCGCTCGTAGCCCGGCCACACCCGCATTCCTCTTCTCGCACCCGGTGCGCGTTTCTTCGCGCACCGGGCCGCGTTCCCAGTCGTCACCCTCATTCCTGGAGTCCCGCGATGGCCACTCCCCTCTCCGACACCTCTCTGTCCCCGCTGAAGACGATCGCCGTCGTCGGTCTCGGCACCATGGGCACCGGCATCACCGAAGTCCTCGCCCGGGCCGGCCGCGAGGTCATCGGCATCGACATCAGCGAGGCGGCGGCCGCCCGGTCCGTCGCCGCCCTGGAGCTCTCCACCGCCCATGCCGTCGAGCGCGGCCGGCTCACCGCACAGGAGCGCGCGGACCTCCTGGCCCGGGTGCGCACCTCCACCGCACTGACCGCGGCGGCCGACGCCGACCTCGTCATCGAGGTGGCACCGGAGTCGTACGAGATCAAGCAGCAGATCTTCCGCGAGCTGGACGGCATCGTGCGGCCCGGGACGATCCTGGCGACCGGCACCAACGCCCTGTCCGTGACCCGCCTGGCCGCCGACTCGGCGCGCCCCGAGCGGGTGCTCGGCCTGCACTTCTTCAATCCCGCGCCGGCGATGAAGCTGGTCGAGGTGGTCTCCTCCGTGCTGACCGCGCCGCAGGCGGTCGCCGCCGTCACCGACCTCGCCGTGGAACTGGGCAAGGAGCCCGTCGCGGTCGGCGACCGGCCCGGGTTCGTCGCGGACGGGCTGCTGTTCGGCTACCTCAACCAGGCCGCCGCGATGTACGAGGCGAAGTACGCCTCCCGTGAGGACATCGACGCAGCGATGCGGCTGGGCTGCGGGCTGCCGATGGGCCCCCTCGCCCTGCTCGACCTGATCGGCGTCGACACCGCGCGTACGGTCCTGGATGCCATGTACGCCGAGTCGCGCGACCGGCTGCACGCGCCCGCGCCGATCCTCAAGCAGCTCAGCGAGGCGGGCCTGACCGGCCGCAAGGCGGGCCGCGGGTTCTACACCTACGAGGCTCCGGGCAGCGGCACCGTGGTGCGGGACGCGCTGACCCCGCTGGACGGCGACACCCTCGCCGCCGGCCGCCCGGTCCGCTCCGTCGGCGTCGCCGGCTCGGGGACCATGGCCTCCGGCATGGCGGAGGTGTTCGCGAAGGCCGGGTTCGAGGTGGTGCTCGCCGCGCGCAGCGCGGAGAAGGCGCAGGCGGCGAAGGCCCGTATCGGCAAGTCGCTTTCGCGCTCTGTCGACAAGGGGCGGCTGACCGCCGAGGCGGCCGCGCAGACCCTGGACCGGATCACGGCGACGTGCAGCTACGACGACTTCGCCGACGTGGACCTGGCCCTGGAGGCCGTCGCCGAGGACCTGGCGGTCAAGCAGCAGCTGTTCGCGACGCTGGACAAGGTCTGCAAGCCGGGCGCGGTGCTCGCCACGACCACCTCCTCGCTGCCGGTGGTCGCCTGTGCGCGCGCCACCTCGCGCCCGCAGGACGTGATCGGCATGCACTTCTTCAACCCGGCGCCGGCGATGAAGCTGGTCGAGGTGGTGCGTACGGTGCTGACGGCGGACGACGTCCACGCGACGGTCCGCGAGGTGTGCGCGAAGATCGGGAAGCACCCCGTGGACTGCGGCGACCGCGCGGGCTTCATCGTCAACGCGCTGCTGTTCCCGTACCTCAACAACGCCATCAAGATGGTGCAGGAGCACTACGCGTCCCTGGACGACATCGACGCGGCCATGAGGCTCGGCGGCGGCTACCCGATGGGCCCCTTCGAGCTGCTGGACGTGGTCGGCCTGGACGTGTCGCTGGCCATCGAGAAGGTCCTTCACCGTGAGTTCCGCGACCCGGGCCTGGCCCCGGCGCCACTGCTGGAGCACCTGGTGGCCGCGGGCTGCCTCGGCCGCAAGACGGGCCGCGGTTTCCGCGAATATGCCCGCCGCTGACCGAGGAACCGACCGGTTCCGGGCGGAGCGGGAGTGGGGCGGTCTGCTGGAGCCCGCCGCCCCGCCCCCGCCCGCCGGGCAGGGGGGAAGCCGGGGACCTGCGCACCGGGCCGCACGCATGCAGTACGTTCAGGGCATGTCCCAGCCCGCCAAGTCCTCACGTACACCAGCCACGCCCGACGCGCCGGAGAGCGCCGCGGGCTCCCGCGCGGCCGCCCAGCGGCTCAAGATGCGCCGGGAACTGGCCGCCGCCGCGATGGAGCTGTTCGCGACCAAGGGGTACGAGGCGACCACGGTCGACGAGATCGCCGCGGCGGCCGGGGTCGCCCGCCGCACCTTCTTCCGCCACTTCCGCTCCAAGGAAGAGGCGATCTTCCCCGACCACGACGACACCCTGATCCGCGCCGAGGCGGTGCTCAACGCCGCCCCCGCGCACGAGCACCCGCTCGACACGGTGTGCCGGGGCATCAAGGAAGTCATGAAGATGTACGCGGCGCAGCCGGAGATCTCGGTCGCCCGCTACAAGCTGACCCGCGAGGTGCCCACGCTGCGCGAGGCGGAGATCGCCTCGGTGGCCCGCTACGAGCGCCTGTTCACCCGCTATCTGCTGGGCCACTTCGACGAGCACGCGCACGCCGACGACGCCAACGACGACCCGCTGCTGGCCGAGGTCGCCGCCTCGGCCGTGGTCACCGCGCACAACCACGTGCTGCGGCGCTGGCTGCGGGCGGGCGGCCAGGGGGACGTGGAGACGCAACTGGACCACGCCTTCGCCATCGTCCGCAAGACCTTCGGAACCGGGATCGGGGCCGGCCGCACGACCGCGTCCCAGCCCGCCCCGGCCTCGGCGGCGGCGGTCTCCCGGCGGGGCGAGGTCCTGGTGACGGTCGCCCGCACCGACGCCCCGCTGGACGAGGTGATGCGGACCATCGAGGAGGCGCTGAAGGAGCGCTGACGTCGCGCGACGGCCCACGAGGGCCGGACGCACTGTGAGAACGGCCACCCCGCGGGGTGGCCGTTTTGGCATGTCAGGGGCCCCTTTCGCCCGGCCCCGAGGTGGCATTCGATCGATCATCGCTCATTTGTTGCGTAAAGATTTCGTCTGAGCGGAAGTTATGGCACTCAGTGCCTTGCCAGCTGACACGGGGTGTCATACGTTGAAGGAGTCCGGGCGACCGGCGTGCAGCGACCGCACCGCATGCCGGCTGTCCCAGCGGGCCCATGGTCCGCACGTCCGGACGCCTGCGTCACAGGCAACCTCCCGCGCCACAAAGCGCTGCCAGAGCACCACCCCGCCGAACCGACGGCACCCCCGCCGAACCCACGGCACCCTCACCCACCCCTCAGCAGCACCGACGTAACCCTCAGCGCCCCTCCCTCAGGGCGCCCATCGCCGGAGGCAACACCGTGACCGTGAAGGACATCCTGGACGCGATCCAGTCGCCGGACTCCACGCCCGCCGACTTCGCCGCACTGCCGCTCCCCGAGTCGTACCGCGCGATCACCGTGCACAAGGACGAGACGGAGATGTTCGCGGGGCTGGACACCCGCGACAAGGACCCTCGCAAGTCGATCCACCTGGACGAGGTCCCCGTGCCCGAGCTGGGCCCGGGCGAGGCCCTGGTGGCCGTCATGGCCTCCTCGGTCAACTACAACTCGGTGTGGACCTCGATCTTCGAGCCGCTGTCCACCTTCGGCTTCCTGGAGCGCTACGGCAGGCTCTCGGAGCTCACCAAGCGCCACGACCTGCCGTACCACATCATCGGCTCCGACCTCGCGGGCGTCGTCCTGCGCACCGGGCCGGGCGTGAACGCCTGGCAGCCGGGTGACGAGGTCGTCGCGCACTGCCTGTCCGTCGAGCTGGAGTCCTCCGACGGCCACAACGACACCATGCTCGACCCCGAGCAGCGCATCTGGGGCTTCGAGACCAACTTCGGCGGCCTCGCCGAGATCGCCCTGGTCAAGTCCAACCAGCTGATGCCGAAGCCCGCGCATCTGTCGTGGGAGGAGGCCGCCGCCCCGGGCCTGGTCAACTCCACCGCCTACCGCCAGCTGGTCTCCCGCAACGGCGCCGGCATGAAGCAGGGCGACAACGTGCTCATCTGGGGCGCCAGCGGCGGCCTCGGCTCGTACGCCACCCAGTTCGCCCTCGCCGGCGGCGCCAACCCCATCTGCGTCGTCTCCAGCCCGCAGAAGGCGGAGATCTGCCGGTCCATGGGCGCCGAGTCGATCATCGACCGCAACGCCGAGGACTACAAGTTCTGGAAGGACGAGCACACCCAGGACCCCAAGGAGTGGAAGCGCTTCGGCAAGCGCATCCGCGAACTCACCGGCGGCGAGGACATCGACATCGTCTTCGAGCACCCGGGACGGGAGACCTTCGGCGCCAGCGTCTACGTCACTCGCAAGGGCGGCACCATCACCACGTGCGCCTCCACCTCGGGCTACATGCACGAGTACGACAACCGCTACCTGTGGATGTCCCTGAAGCGGATCATCGGCTCGCACTTCGCCAACTACCGCGAGGCCTGGGAGGCCAACCGCCTCATCGCCAAGGGCAAGATCCACCCGACGCTCTCCAAGGTCTACTCCCTTCAGGACACCGGCCAGGCCGCCTACGACGTCCACCGCAACCTCCACCAGGGCAAGGTCGGCGTGCTCTGCATGGCCCCCGAGGAGGGCCTCGGCGTGCGCGACGAGGAGATGCGCGCCCGGCACGTCGACGCCATCAACCGCTTCCGGAACATCTGAGAGGCGTCCATGAGCGAGCGTCAGCCTGCCGGAGCCGCGCAGGCGCACAGGGAACGGGACCGGCCGTGGCTCATGCGGACCTACGCCGGCCACTCCACGGCCGAGGCGTCCAACGAGCTGTACCGGCGCAACCTCGCCAAGGGCCAGACCGGTCTGTCGGTGGCGTTCGACCTGCCGACGCAGACCGGCTACGACTCCGACCACGTCCTCGCCCGCGGCGAGGTGGGCCGGGTGGGCGTGCCGATCGCCCACCTCGGTGACATGCGCCGCCTGTTCCAGGACATCCCCCTGGAGCAGATGAACACCTCGATGACGATCAACGCCACGGCCATGTGGCTGCTGGCGCTCTACCAGGTCGTCGCCGAGGAACAGGGCGCCGACATCACCAAGCTCCAGGGCACGACCCAGAACGACATCGTCAAGGAGTACCTGTCCCGGGGAACCCATGTCTTCCCGCCGGGACCCTCGCTCCGGCTGACGACGGACATGATCGCGTACACGGTCTCCCACATGCCCAAGTGGAACCCGATCAACATCTGCAGCTACCACCTGCAGGAGGCGGGCGCCACGCCGGTGCAGGAGATCGCGTACGCGATGTCCACCGCGATCGCCGTCCTGGACGCGGTGCGCGACTCCGGCCAGGTGCCGCAGGAGCGCATGGGCGACGTGGTCGCCCGCATCTCCTTCTTCGTCAACGCGGGCGTCCGCTTCGTCGAGGAGATGTGCAAGATGCGCGCCTTCGGCCGGATCTGGGACCGGATCACGCGCGAGCGCTACGGCATCGAGGACCTCCGGCAGCGACGGTTCCGCTACGGCGTCCAGGTCAACTCGCTCGGCCTGACCGAGGCCCAGCCGGAGAACAACGTCCAGCGGATCGTGCTGGAGATGCTGGCCGTCACCCTCTCCAAGGACGCACGCGCGCGTGCCGTGCAGCTGCCGGCCTGGAACGAGGCGCTCGGCCTGCCCCGCCCCTGGGACCAGCAGTGGTCGCTGCGCATCCAGCAGGTGCTCGCCTACGAGAGCGATCTGCTGGAGTACGACGACATCTTCGAGGGCTCGAAGGTGATCGAGGCGAAGGTGGAGCAGCTGGTCGAGGCGGTGATCGCCGAGATCGACCACATCCAGGAACTGGGCGGCGCGATGGCCGCCGTGGAGTCCGGCTATCTGAAGTCGCAGCTGGTCGCCTCGCACGCCGAGCGCCGGGCCCGTATCGAGTCCGGTCAGGAGAAGATCGTCGGCGTCAACATCTTCGAGGGGACGGAGCCCAACCCGCTCACTGCCGACCTGGACACCGCGATCCAGACGGTCGACCCTGCGGTCGAGGCCCGTGTCATCGCCTCGCTCCAGCGCTGGCGCGACACCCGTTACCAGCCGCCCTTCAACCACCCGCGCCCCTGCAAGGCGCTGGAGCGGCTGAAGGAGGCCGCCAAGGGCACGGGCAACCTCATGGAGGCCACCCTGGAGTGCGCCCGCGCGGGTGTCACGACCGGGGAGTGGGCCGGGGCGCTGCGGGAGGTGTTCGGCGAGTTCCGGGCGCCCACCGGGGTCTCCTCCGCGCCCGTCGCGGTGGCCGCCGAGGAGGGCTCGGCCCTGGCCGACGTCCGCCGGAAGGTGGATGCCACCGCACGTGACCTCGGTGTCGGCAAGCTGCGCTTCCTGGTCGGCAAGCCCGGCCTGGACGGGCACTCCAACGGCGCGGAGCAGATCGCCGTCCGCGCCCGCGACGCCGGGTTCGAGGTGGTCTACCAGGGCATACGGCTCACGCCGGAGCAGATCGTGGACGCGGCCCTCGCCGAGGACGTGCACGCGGTCGGCCTGTCCATCCTCTCCGGTTCGCACGCCCAGCTGGTGCCGGACGTGCTGGAGCGGCTCCGTGTGGCCGGTGCCACAGATATACCGGTGATCGCGGGTGGCATCATCCCGAACGGTGACGCCGAGCAGCTCAGAGCCGCCGGAGTGGCCGCCGTCTTCACCCCGAAGGACTTCGACATCACCGGAATCATCGGCCGCATCGTCGACGAGATCCGGAAAGCGAACAAGCTCGACCCCCTGGAGGTCCCCGCATGACTACGCCCGTCAACCGCCTTCGCCCGCGGCGCTCCTGTCTGGCCGTACCGGGCAGCAACCCGCGCTTCCTGGAGAAGGCGCAGGGCCTCCCGGCCGACCAGGTCTTCCTGGACCTGGAGGACGCGTGCGCGCCGCTGGCCAAGCCGGAGGCCCGGCACACCATCGTCAAGTTCCTCAACGAGGGTGACTGGACGGGCAAGACCAGGGTGGTGCGCGTCAACGACTGGACGACCGAGTGGACGTACCGGGACGTCGTGACGGTGGTCGAGGGTGCCGGCCCCAATCTTGACTGCATCATGCTGCCGAAGGTGCAGGACGCCCAGCAGGTCGTCGCTCTTGATCTGCTGTTGACGCAGATCGAGAAGACGATGGGCTTCGAGGTGGGCCGCATCGGTATCGAGGCGCAGATCGAGAACGCCCAGGGCCTCAACAACGTCAACGAGATCGCCCAGGCCTCCCCGCGCATCGAGACGATCATCTTCGGCCCGGCCGACTTCATGGCGTCGATCAACATGAAGTCCCTCGTCGTGGGCGAGCAGCCGCCCGGCTACCCGGCGGACGCCTACCACTACATCCTGATGAAGATCCTGATGGCCGCCCGCGCCAACAACCTCCAGGCGATCGACGGCCCCTACCTGCAGATCCGCAACGTCGACGGCTTCCGCGAGGTCGCCGGCCGTGCCGCCGCGCTCGGCTTCGACGGCAAGTGGGTGCTGCACCCCGGTCAGGTGGACGCCGCCAACGAGGTCTTCTCGCCCTCCCAGGAGGACTACGACCACGCCGAGCTGATCCTGGACGCGTACGAGTACTGCACGTCCGAGGCGGGCGGCAAGAAGGGCTCCGCGATGCTCGGCGACGAGATGATCGACGAGGCCAGCCGCAAGATGGCGCTGGTCATCGCGGGCAAGGGACGCGCCGCCGGCATGACCCGTACGTCGAAGTTCGAGATCCCGGAGGCCTGAGCGCGATGCAGTTCGGACGCACCTACGAGGAGTTCGAGGTCGGCGCGGTCTACAAGCACTGGCCGGGCAAGACGGTCACGGAGTACGACGACCACCTGTTCTGTCTCCTCACCATGAACCACCACCCGCTCCACATGGACGCGAACTACGCGGAGCGGACGACGGACTTCGGCAAGAACGTCGTCGTCGGCAACTACATCTACTCCCTGCTGCTCGGCATGTCGGTGCCGGACGTGTCCGGCAAGGCGATCGCCAACCTGGAGATCGAGTCGCTGAAGCACGTGGCGCCCACCTTCCACGGCGACACGATCTACGGCGAGACGACGGTCCTGGACAAGTGGCCGTCGAAGTCGAAGAACGACCGCGGCATCGTCCACGTCGAGACCAGGGGCTACAAGCAGGACGGCACACTGGTGTGCGTGTTCCGCCGCAAGGTCATGGTGCCGACCGAGACGTACATCAAGGAGCGCGGCGGCGAGCAGCCGGGCCGCCCGGAACTCGAGCAGCAGGAGAAGTAGGCCATGGCCCGTCTCGCCCAGACCGCCGGTCTGACCGACGTCCAGCAGGAGATCGTCTCCACGGTCCGCGACTTTGTCGACAAGGAGATCATCCCGGTCGCGACCGATCTGGAGCACCGCGACGAGTACCCGCAGCAGATCGTGGACGGCCTGAAGGAGCTGGGCCTGTTCGGTCTGATGATCCCCGAGGAGTACGGGGGCCTGGGCGAGTCGCTGCTGACGTACGCGCTGTGCGTGGAGGAGATCGCGCGCGGCTGGATGTCGGTGTCCGGCATCATCAACACCCACTTCATCGTCGCGTACATGCTCAAGCAGCACGGCACGCAGGAGCAGAAGGACTACTTCCTGCCGAAGATGGCCCTCGGTGACATCCGGGGCGCGTTCTCGATGTCGGAGCCGGCGCTGGGCTCGGATGTGTCGGCGATCACATCGAAGGCGGTCAAGGACGGCGACGAGTACGTCCTGACCGGCCAGAAGATGTGGCTGACCAACGGCGGCACCTCCTCGCTGGTCGCGGTCCTGGTCCGCAGTGACGAGGGTCACCCCGAGGGCACCGCGCCGCACAAGTCGATGACGACCTTCCTGGTGGAGAAGGAGCCCGGTTTCGGCGAGGTCCGCCCCGGCCTCACCATCCCGGGCAAGATCGACAAGATGGGCTACAAGGGTGTCGACACCACCGAGCTGATCATGGACGGCCTGCGGATTCCGGCCGACCGGGTGCTCGGCGGCACCACCGGCCGGGGTTTTTACCAGATGATGGACGGCGTCGAGGTCGGCCGGGTCAATGTGGCGGCGCGTGGCTGCGGCGTCGCCCAGCGTGCCTTCGAGCTGGGCGTCCAGTACGCCCAGCAGCGGCACACCTTCGGCAAGCCGATCGCCCAGCATCAGGCCATTCAGTTCAAACTCGCCGAGATGGCCACCAAGGTCGAGGCCGCTCATGCCATGATGGTCAACGCGGCCCGGAAGAAGGACTCCGGCCAGCGCAACGACCTCGAGGCCGGGATGGCGAAGTACCTGGCCTCCGAGTACTGCAAGGAGGTCGTCGAGGACGCCTTCCGCATCCACGGCGGCTACGGCTTCTCGAAGGAGTACGAGATCGAGCGCCTCTACCGCGAGGCCCCCATGCTGCTCATCGGTGAAGGTACCGCCGAGATCCAGAAAATGATCATCGGCCGCAGACTGCTCGAAGAGTATCGGTTCCAGGGCTGATTGTCCGCATACGGGGTGTTTTCGCCGAGAAGAAGATCACACCCCGTCAACGGTTATCGGCCGCCGACTCGGCTTCCCGGCTTACCCAGTTGTGGCCCTTAACCGCTACGATCGCGGAAAGCCGCCGTCCCCCGTCGAAGCGCGGCATCATCCGCTACGAAGGTCATCCATGCCCCACAGCCAAACCTCTGCACCTCGCGACAGCCTCGCCGGCGTACGCCTCGCGCGCGGAGCATCGCCGTGGCTTCTGCCGACCGTCGCCACCGCGGCCGTCAGCCTCGTCCGCGCCCGCCGCTCCGGCGCGGCCAGGGCCGTAGCCGTCCCCGCCACCGCGCTGGCGGCGGGGATGCTGTGGTTCTTCCGCGACCCGGAGCGCGAGATCGCCCAGGGCCGGGTCATCTCGCCCGCCGACGGCGTGGTGCAGAGCATCATGCCCTGGAAGGACGGCCGCACCCGCGTCGCGATCTTCATGAGCCCGCTGAACGTCCACGTCAACCGTGCCCCGCTCTCCGGCACTGTGACGTCGGTCGAGCACATCCCCGGCGGGTTCGTTCCGGCGTTCAACAAGGAGAGCGAGAACAACGAGCGGGTCGTCTGGCACTTCGACACCGAGCTCGGCGACATCGAGATGATCCAGATCGCCGGCGCGGTGGCCCGCCGTATCGTCCCCTACGTCCCGTCGGGCACCAAGGTCGAGCAGGGCGACCGGATCGGTCTGATCCGCTTCGGCTCGCGCGTCGACCTCTACCTGCCCGAGGGCGTGGAGGTCGCGGTCGAGGTCGGTCAGAAGACCGTGGCTGGGGTGACTCGCATTGACCGTGATTGATCCCGACACCCAGGCCGGCTGGGTGCCCGAGGCCGATGACGTGGACGACGAGGAGGAGATGCCCCTCTCGCTGCGCCTGTCGATAGCGGACACCCTCACCCTGGGCAACGCCACCTGCGGCTTCATGGCGGTGTACTTCACCACCACCGGCATCCTGATCCCGCACCTCACCGGCAGCAGCGAGTCGGGCATGGCCCGGCACAGCGCCGCCACGGCCGTCATCCTGATGCTGTGCGCGGCGGTCTTCGACCTGTTCGACGGCCTGGTCGCCCGCAAGCTGCGCTCCTCCCCCATGGGCGCGGAGCTGGACAACCTCTCGGACCTGATCAGCTTCGGCCTGGCCCCGGCGTACTTCGTCCTCGTCTACGGCATGGTCGCGGACGACGCCCACCAGAGGGTGGCCGCGCTGGGCGCGATCGTGGTGCTGCTGGCAGTAGTGCTGCGGCTGGCGAGATTCTCCTGCGTGACCATGAAGGACGGCATGTTCCAGGGCATGCCCTCGCCCTTCGGCGCGCTGACGGTGGTGTCCATCGTGCTGCTGGAGCTGCCCTTCGTGGCGACGCTGCTGGCGATCCTGGGCACGGCGTGGCTGATGGTGAGCCGCGTGGAGTACCCCAAGCCGCGGGGGCGCCTGGCGGTGGCGATGCTCTCCTGGATCGTGCTGTCGATGGGCCTGCTCGCCGCCTGGGCGTTGGACGCCCCGAGCGGCCAGCTGCTCCTCCAGACCGGCTGCGCGCTGCAGCTGGTCATGGGCGCGGTGATCCCGCTGTTCGCCACGGCGCGCCGGGTGAACAACTTCCGGGACAACCGCCGCGAGGCACGGGCGGCTCAGCTGCCGTAGCGGTCGCGTACGGCGTACGACGGGCAAGGGCCCCCGAACCTCACGGTTCGGGGGCCCTTCCGCTGTCCGGGGCGCGGTCGTCCCGCCGGTCGTGCGCCGGCGCGGCGAGGCTGCCGAATCCACCCGGGGCTCCCGGAACCGAGCACAGCCCGCGGGCCCGAGCAGGCACCGGGCGCCAGGAGCCGCACGTAGGCCGGGCAAGCACCCCGCCCCGAGGAGCCACCCGTATGCCGGGCAAGCGCCCCCCGCCACGAAGAGCCCTGCGGGCCGAGGGAGGCACGAGGGCCGAGGAGGAACCCCCGGGCCAAGGGAGCGCCGGGCCGAGGGTGCCCTGCCTCTTTCGGGGGTTCCTCCGGGTGTCGGGCGGTCGGTTCGCTCGCCCGGGAGTCGTCAGAGGAGGAAGTCCCGGGCGATGTGTTCCGCCACGCGTTCGAGGATCGGGCCGGCGTCGGCAATGCACTTCGACACGTCGGGCTCCACGTCGGTCAGGGCGTACGCCCGGCGGATGCCGGCCCTGCCGAGGACCTCAGGTGCCAGCGCCAGGCGCCCGCAGACGGCGACGACCTCCTTGTCCGCGGCGCGGGCTGCCGTGGCGACCCCCACCGGGGCCTTGCCGTGCAGGGTCTGCTCGTCCAGCGAGCCCTCACCGGTGATCACCAGGGACGCCCGCGCCAGTGCCGGCGCGAAGCCGAGCACGTCCAGCATGACCTCGATGCCGGCCCGGAACCGGGCGCCGAGGATGAGTGCGCCGTACCCGATGCCGCCCGCGGCCCCGGCCCCGGGCGACGCCGCGTACTCGGCCGCCCCGGCCCCGATCGCCTCCTCCAAAACCTTCGCGTAGTGCGCGAGCGCCGCGTCCAGCGTCTCCACGTCCTGCGGGGACGCGCCCTTCTGCGGACCGTAGACCGCGGGCGCCCCCTTCGGTCCGGTCAGCGGGTTGTCGACGTCGCTGGCGAGCACGAACTCGACCGAGGCGAGCCGGGGGTCGAGGCCGGACAGGTCGGCGTGGGCGAGTTCCGCCAGTCCGCCGCCGCCCGGCGGGATCGGCTCACCGGCCGCGGTGGAGAACCGGGCCCCGAGCGCGGACAGCATCCCCGCGCCCCCGTCCGTGGTCGCGCTGCCGCCGACACCGAACACGATCGTCCGCGCCCCCGCGTCCAGCGCGGCCCGCAGCAGTTCGCCGGAGCCGTACGTGGACGCCGTGAGCGGCGCGAGGACACCGGCCGGCAGCCGTTGCAGCCCGCTCGCCTCCGCCATCTCCACGACCGCGGTGTCGCCGCGCAGCGCGAACGCGGCCGTCACCTCGTCGCCGAGGGGGCCGGCGACCCGTATCTCACGGCGCTCGAACCCGGCCGCGACCGCCGCGTCCACGGTCCCGTCGCCGCCGTCGGCCACGGGCAGCGCCTCGACCTGGAGGTCCGGCACGACCCGGCGCAGCCCGGCCGTCACCCGCTCGGCCACCTGTACGGCCGTGAGCGAGCCCTTGAACTTGTCCGCGGCAACCAGCACCCCGCGGGTGCCGTGCACTGCAGCGTCCACCACCTTGCAATCCCCTTGCTCTCCGGGCCCCGCACGTCAGGGGGGCCAGTCGCGCCGCTGCGACCATAACCGGCGACCGTCCCCCGCGCCATGCCCCGCCCGCTCCCTGAGAAGCACAGGGGACCGCCGAGGACGGCCGGGGGACGTCGCGGACGAAAGCGGGTACACCGATCCTATGACCCCTGTGGGCACCGATCCGGGCCGCGCCGACCATCCGACGCTCACCGACCGTCCGGCCGCCGCCGACCGTCCGGCCCCTGCCGACCGCGCGGAACTCGCCGACCGCGTCCTCGGCGGCTGGCTGGGCCGGATCGCGGGCAACATGCTGGGCAAGCCGGTCGAGCAGGGCGAGGTGTGGACCCGCGACCGCATCGACCGCTATCTGCGCCGGGCCGCCGCGCTGCCGCTCACCGACTACCTCCCCGAACCCGTCGGAGCCGACGACCTCCCGGAGCTGCGGCCCGAGTGGCGCAGCTGCGTGCGCGGCCGCATCCGCGGCAGCTGCCGCGACGACGACATCGACTACGCGATCCTCGGCCTCGACCTGCTGGAGACCCACGGCTTCGGCTTCAGCACCGAGCAGGTCGGCGACCTGTGGCTGCTGCGGCTGCCGTATCTGCAGACGTTCACCGCCGAGCGCGCCGCGTACCGCAACCTGGCCAACGGTCTCAAACCGCCCCTGACCGCGACGTACGACAACCCCTACCAGGAGTGGATCGGCGCCCTGATCCGTGCCGACATCCATGGCTGGACCAGCCCTGGCGACCCGCGCCGCGCCGCCTCGCTGGCCCGCCGCGACGCGGTGCTGTCGCACACCGGCAACGGTGTGTACGGCGCCATGTGGGCGGCCGCGCTGATCGCGGCGGCGTTCACCGCGCCGGGCGTCCGTGCCGCGCTCGACACCGCGCTCACGGTGATCCCGGCGAGCAGCCGTCTGGCCCGCACCGTACGCCGCGCCGTCTCCCTGCACGAGACGCGGCTGCCCTGGGAGGACACCCTGACCACGCTCGCGGAGGAGACCGCGGGGCTCGGCTGGATCCACACCGTCCCGAACGCCGCCGTCCTCACGGCCGGTCTGCTCTACGGCGACGGCGACTTCACCCGCACCGTCGCACTGACCGTCCGCGGCGGCCTGGACACCGACTCCAACGGCGCGACGGCCGGTTCGGTGGCCGGCGTGCTCACCGGAGCGCAGGGCATCCCGGCCCAGTGGAAGGACCCTCTGGAGGACACCGTGCGCAGCGCGGTCTTCGGTTTCGACGGCGTACGGATCAGCGACCTGGCGCAGCGGACGCTGCGACTGGCTACCCTTCCAGGATGACCACTCCCGACTTCCCGGACTACGCCACCTACATCGCCGGGCTGCCCCGTGTCCTCGCCGGTGCTGCCGTGCTCTTCCGCGACGCCGAGGGGCGGGTGCTGCTCGTCGAGCCCAACTACCGGGAGGGATGGGCGCTGCCGGGCGGCACGGTCGAGTCGGACGACGGTGAGACACCGCGCCAGGGCGCGCGCCGCGAGACGCTGGAGGAGATCGGCCTCGACCGGGAGCCGGGGCGGCTGCTCGCGGTCGACTGGGTGCCCGGCACGGGACGCCCGCCGCTGGTGGCGTACGTCTACGACGGCGGAGTCCTCGCCGAGGAGGACCTCAAGGCGATCCGCCTCCAGGAGGAGGAGCTGCTGTCCTGGCGACTCGTCCCGCGCGGCGAACTCGCCGCCCACCTGCCGGATGCCCTGGGCCGCCGCGTCCTTGCCGCCCTCGACGTCCTCACCGAGAACGCGGGCACGGCGGAACTGGAGAACGGCCGGCGCGTCGGCTGACCGGCCCCGCCCGGGGGTCAGCCCTCCACGTCCCGGGGCTTGGTGTCGATCTCGCGCAGCTCCTCGTCACGCGCGGCCACCCTCGCCTCCGTACGGTGGCCGCGTTCGATGTAGTCGCGGACGACCAGCTCGACGGCGTCCTGCGGGCTGCCCACCCCAGCGAGCACCATGACTTCCACGACGAGTTCGGCGTCGAGCGAGACGGTCACCTTGGCCATGCCCGGACCGTAGCACCGCGCGGGCCCCGAGCGGACGAATATCCGTTCGCCCGCCCGATTCCCCGCCCCTACCCTCTGTCCCATGACCAAGCCCCTCGTCGCCGTCCTCAGCGGCGCCGGTGTCTCCACCGACTCCGGTATCCCCGACTACCGCGGCCCGAACGGGCTGTGGCGGCGGGATCCGGAGGCCGAGAAGCTCGTGACCTACGACTACTACATGAGCGACCCGGAGATCCGCCGCCGCTCCTGGCAGATGCGACGGAGGACCCACACCCTGCGGGCCGAACCGAACGCCGCGCACCGCGCGGTCGCCGAGCTGGAACGCTCCGGGGTGCCGGTCCGGGTCATCACCCAGAACGTGGACGGCCTGCACCAGCTCGCCGGGATGCCCGCCCGCAAGGTACTGGAACTGCACGGCACCGCCCGCGGCGTCGTCTGCACCCGATGCAAGGTCCGCGGCCCCATGGACGAGGCGCTCGCCCGCGTCGAGGCGGGCGAGGACGACCCGCCCTGCCGGAAGTGCGGCGGCATCCTGAAGTCGGCCACGGTGATGTTCGGCGAGCATCTGGACCCGGCGGTCCTCGGCGAGGCCGTCGCCATCACCAAGGCCTGCACCGTATTCATCGCGGTCGGCACCAGCCTCCAGGTCCAGCCCGCCGCCGGCCTCGCCGCAGTGGCCGCCGACCACGGCGCCCGCCTGATCATCGTCAACGCCGAACCCACCCCCTACGACGAGATCGCCGACGAGGTCGTCCGCGAACCGATCGGCACCGCGCTCCCCGCACTGCTGCGCACCCTGGAGGAGGCCGGTTCCTGAGGTTCAGAGGAGGGTCAGGCGCAGGCCCGGAGTGATCAGGTTCGGGTCGTGTCCGACGGCGGTCCTGTTCTTCTCGTACAGCGCCTGCCAGGACTCGCCGTGGGCACGACCGATGGTGGCGAGGGTGTCTCCGGGGCGCACGGTGTAGGGGTGGGTGCCGGTGCCGGCCTGTTTTCCGGTGGGCGGGGTGGCTGCCGTGGTCCGGGAGGGGCAGGCGGTGGCGGTCGCCGCGGACGGGCGCGTGGGGACGGGGGTGAGGGGTGTGCAGACCGGGGTGGCGAGTCCGATGAGTTCCACCAGTCCCGTGCCGCCGGCGGGTGGGACGATGTGCGACCAGTTGTTCGCCAGCCAGACGTTGCCGGACTGGTCGACCTGCACCGCGGTGAGGTGCTGGATCGCCTTGTTCCGGTAGCCCTGCGCGGGAGACAGGATGGTGCCGGTGGTGCTGCCGGGCGGGCAGGCGGTGGTGTCGGCCCCGCACAGCGTCCACACGCTCGGGGTGAGGAAGCCGGCCACCCACACCCGGTCGGACCCGTCGACGGCCACCGACCAGGGAAGGGTCCGCTCGGGCAGTTTGTGCACACCCGCCACGGTCCCGTCAGGGCGCAGCTCGGTGATCTCACTGCTGAGATAGCTGTTGATCCAGGCGTTGTTCCTGGAGTCGATGGCGATGCTCAAGGGCCACTTGAAGGAGCTGCTCTCGATCGGCGAGGACGCCGTGGGCCTGAAGTCCGGCCCGATCACGGTGACGCTGCCGCTGAACTTGCCTATGAGCGGCGCCAGGCGTGTGTTCACCAGCTGGGCGCCGCCGAGTCCGGCGTTGGTGACCCAGGCACGCCCGAAGCCGTCGATCTGAACGGCGAACGGGTGGTTGAGGCCGCCGCCGGTGATCGTGATCGCCTTGGACGGATCGCCGTGCGGGTAGACCACCACGTTGCCCAGTCCGGGAGCGGTCTCCAGGCCGTAGTTGTTCGCGATCCACACGTTGCCCCGCTGGTCCACGGCGATTCCCTGCGGGTGGATGAGCCCGCCGTTCTTCCACCCCGCGGGAGGAGACAGAGGCCGGCCGGTGGCCGAGTAGTGCGCCACCGAGTTGCCTCCGTAGCTGCTCATCCAGACGGAGCCGTCGGGGGCGACGGCGGCACCCCAGTCACCGCCCTTCATGCCGCCGCCCTGGATCGGGCTGCCCAGGATCGGGCGGCCCGTCGGGTCGAGCACGCTGATGTAGGGGGTGGGATTCTGGGTGCCGGGAAGCCAGTTGTTGGATGTCCAGGCGTTGCCCTTGGCGTCGAAGGCGATGCGGCCGGGGGAGTACAGGTCGGTGTCGGTGTAGCGCAGCGCGAGGATCCAGGCCATGGGCGGCGCGGCGAGTGCCGGGGTGTAGTGGCTCGCGGTGCGCGCCAGGTCATGGAGCCCGGCCGGTGACAACGTGGGGTTGCGGACCAGGTTCAGCACCGCCTGCACGGTGTCCCGGGGAGCGGTGCCGCCGACAGGTGTGGCCAGCCGGAGCATCCGGTCGCACCGGACGGTGTCCGACACGCAGAGGGAGACCAGGTTGGCGAGTGTGTCGAGGGTGGCGAGGGTTTCGTTGGCGGTGCCGTTGTCGGCGTTCGTCACCACCTCTCCGGGGCCGCCGGTGACCGGGTCGGCGAGGTTGAACGCGGTCGCCGCGGCGTTCTGCAGACCCGGGCCGGGCCCGTCGACGCCGCGTGGCCCGCTGAACTGGGCCAGGGCGTAGCCGGCGGCGACGGTGGTGAGCTCGTTGACCCGTACCCGGCTCACCGTTCGTGCCGGGACGGCGCCGCCCTCGCCGACCGCCACCACGGAGCGCAGGAGCAGTCGGTGGTCATCGGCGGGCGCGGCCTCCACGTAGAGGACTCCGGCAGCGGGCGGAGCGTACGAGATCGCGAAGGAACCGGTGGCGTCGGTCGTCGCGTGGCCCAGTTCCCGCACACCTGTGCGAGAGCCGGCGAAGAGCGTGACCCGGGCTCCCGGAAGCGGCTTGCTCGCGCCGGTGACGGTGCCGTGCAGCGTGCCCGGTACGGCGCTGACGGACGCGGCGGACGCCGGGACGTTCGGCGTGCCAAGGACCACGGCGACCGAGGCGGCTGCCGCGGCCGAGGCACGCAGCGCGGATCTGACCTTGCGTCCCCTCCGCCGGGAGCGAGCGGCGGACGCCGGCCGGCGGACGGATATACCGGAAGACCTCATTGCTCACGCACCCTTCCCGGGAAGGGTGCGGTCGACCTCCGGCACCCTGAGAGCGAACCAGCCGACCCTGAGCCCGAACAGCCAGACCACACCGAGGTACAGGCCCTCATCGACCTGGCGCATCTCGTCCCGCACCCCGCAGGCGGCGAGGGAGATCCTGGAGTAGTCGATGACGATGCACTCCTGCTCGTCCATCAGGCTCGGGCCCTTGTAGACCTGGGCCACCACCGCGAGCACGTCGAACGAGGTCATGCGATTGCTCAGATAGCCCTCGGGGTCGAAGACCTTGCCCCGCCACACGGCCATGCGCACCAGCCGGGCGAGCGGACGGGCGACCCGGCCGCCTCCCCACCGCACGATGCCGGTGCCCTCCAGCGGACCCTTGGGAATGTCACCGGCCGGGCTCGCGCCGAAGAGTTCCACGAGGCCTTCGTCACCGGCGTCGAGCAGCTCGCCCTCCGTGAGCGCCACAATCGTCCTCCTGGCGGTAGCGGCCCCTGTTGCCTGCACGGTTCGTCCTACGAGCTTGGACGCCGCCGAGGGCACACCACCACCGCGGTTGGGCCGACGGAGTGAGCGGACAGGTCTAGAACAAGGCCGTTCCGCTCTCGAAGTCCAGCAGGCGCTTCTTGCGGTCCAGGCCGCCACCGTAGCCGGTCAGGCTGCCGTCGGCGCCGACGACGCGGTGGCAGGGGACGATGATGCCGATGGGGTTCTTGCCGTTGGCGAGGCCGACGGCGCGGGAGGCGCCCGGGGAGCCGAGTGCGCCGGCCAGTTCTCCGTACGTGCGGATCTCGCCGTAGGGGATCGTGCGCAGCCGGTCCCAGACACGGCGCTGGAACGGTGTTCCGTTCAGGCGCAGTTCCAGGGTGAACTCCTTCAACTCGCCCGCGAAGTAGGCCTCCAGTTGTTCCTCGGCGGCGTCGAAGGCCCGTGCGGCGGCGCGTGCGCCGAACGTCTCCTCCGGTGGGCGGTGGCGCTGGTTGGTCATGTACAGGCCGCACAGGACACCGTCCTCGGCGACGAGGGTGAGCGGGCCGTAGGGGCTGTCGACGACGGCGTGCTGCTTCGTGTTCATCGTGAACGTCCTCAGACGGGTAGGAAGTTGATCGGGTGGCTGTCCGTGGCCCACAGGTACTGCACGGCGTACGCCCGCCACGGGCGCCAGGCCGCCGCACGGGCCGTGAGCGCCGCCGGTGTCGAGGGCAGGCCCAGTTCCTTGGCCGCGCGGCGGATGCCGAGGTCGGTGGGGAGGAAGGCGTCGGGATCGCCCAGGGCGCGCATGGCGACGACGTCGACCGTCCAGGGGCCGAATCCCGGGAAGGACAGCAGGCGGGCGCGGGTCTCCTGCCAGTCGCTCTCGGCACCGAGGTGGAGTGTGCCGTCGGCGAGGTGGCGGACCAGTGTGGTGAAGGTCGTGCGCCGGGTGCGGGGCATCGCCAGCGACTCCGGGGAGAGGCCGGCCAGCGCCTCCGGTGCGGGGAAGAGATGGGTGAGGCCGCCCTCGGGGTCGTCGACCGGCTCGCCGTGGGCGGTGACCAGGCGGGCCGCGTGGGTGCGGGCGGCGGCCGTGGAGACCTGCTGGCCGAGTACGGCCCGGACGGCGAACTCGGCCTCGTCCACGGTGCGCGGCACCCGTCGGCCGGGGGCCTTGTCGACCAGGGGCGCGAGGACCGGGTCGGTGCGCAGCTGGTCGTCCACGGCGACCGGGTCGGCGTCCAGGTCGAGCATGCGCCGGCAGCGGCTGATGGCGACGGGCAGGTCACGCAGATCGCTGAGGGTGAGGCGGCAGGCGATGTGGTCGGGCTTGGGCGTCAGGGCGACGATCCCGTGCCCGTACGGCAGCCGCAGCGTGCGCCGGTAGGCGCCGTCCCGCCACTCCTCCACGCCGGGTACGGCTGTCGCCGCCAGGTGGCCGAAGAGGTTGTCCGGGTTGAGGGGTGCGCGGAAGGGGAGGCGGAGGGAGATGACGCCGGGGGTGGGGGTGGTCCCGAAGGTGCCAGGGGTTCCCGTGGGTGTGAGCGTCCCGGGCGCTCGGGTGCGCAGTTCGCTGGGCGAGAGTGCGTAGACCTCGCGGACGGTGTCGTTGAACGTGCGGATCGAGGAGAATCCGGCGGCGAAGGCGATCTCCGCCATCGGCAGGGCGGTGGTCTCGATCAGCAGCCGGGCGGTCTGGGCGCGCTGCGCGCGGGCGAGCGCGAGGGGGCCGGCGCCGAGCTCGGCGAGGAGCTGGCGTTCGACCTGGCGGCTGCTGTAGCCGAGTCGGGCGGCGAGCCCGGGCACACCCTCGCGGTCGACGACGCCGTCGGCGATCAGCCGCATGGCGCGGGCCACGAGGTCGGCGCGCTGGTTCCACTCCGGCGAGCCGGGGCTGGTGTCGGGCCGGCAGCGCTTGCAGGCCCGGAACCCGGCCTGCTGGCAGGCGGCGGCGCTCGGGTAGAAGGTCATGTTCTCCGGTTTGGGCGGCACCACCGGGCAGCTGGGCCGGCAGTAGATCCCGGTCGTCAGGACGGCCGTGTAGAACCATCCGTCGAACCGTGCGTCCTTGGAGCGGACGGCGCGCACGCAGCGCTCCCGATCGATGTACGTCCCCTTCTGCATGCGTCCAGCATCGGACACGGAGCGGCCCGGGGCTGGCGGGAATCCGACGTCGACGTCGAGTGTGCTGGAAGAGCGCGGATCGCCTCGTACGTGAATCGCCTCGTACGCGGATCACCTCGTACGGGCCGGGGTCCGTACCGCGAACCGGTGGTCAGCCGACCTGCGCGGCGAACGCCTCGTAGGTCCGTTCGTCGAAGAGGACGAACCTGACCTCCTCGACGTCGGTGTCCGACTCCCGCACCGCCTCTACGGCGATGCGCGCGGCGTCGTCCAGCGGCCAGCCGAAGGCGCCGGTGGAGACGGCCGGGAACGCGACCGTGCGCGCCCCGAGCTCGTCTGCGACGCGCAGGGACTCCCGGTAGCAGGAGGCCAGGAGCGACGGGTCACTGCCGGGCCCCCTGTGGACGGGTCCGACCGTGTGGATCACCCAGCGGGCGTCCAGTTCGCCCGCCGTCGTGGCGACGGCCTGGCCGGTGGGCAGGCCTCCGCCGTACCGGGAGGCGCGCAGGGCGCGGCATTCCTCGAGGATCGCGGGGCCGCCGCGCCGGTGGATCGCGCCGTCGACGCCTCCGCCGCCGAGCAGTGAGGAGTTCGCGGCGTTGACGATGGCGTCGGCGCTCTGCCGGGTGATGTCGCCCCGGGCGAGGGTGATGGTGGTGGTCATGGCTGCCGCAGCCTCCTCCAGACGGCCTTCGCCGCGTTGTGCCCCGACATGCCGTGCACGCCGGGGCCCGGCGGGGTGGCCGACGAGCAGATGAAAACGGCCGGGTGGGGGGTGTGGTACGGGAACAGGGACAGCTTGGGCCGCAGCATGATCTGGAGCCCGGAGACCGCGCCGGTGGCGATGTCACCGCCGACGTAGTTGGCGTTGCGGGCGGCCACCTCGGCCGGGCCGGCGGTGGCCCGGGCCAGGACCAGGTCGCGGAAGCCGGGGGCGAAGCGCTCCAGCTGGCGTTCTATGGCGTCCGTGAGGTCGCCGTCCCAGCCGTTGGGCACATGGCCGTACACCCAGAAGACGTGCTTGCCCTCCGGGGCGCGGGTGGGGTCGGCCACGCCGGGCTGAACGGTGATCAGGAACGGTCTGCCGGGTGCGCGGCCCTCGCGGGACGCGGCGTGCAGTGCGGTGCCGATCTCGGCCCGGCTCGCGCCGATCTGCACCGTCCCTGCCGTGCGGGCCTCGGGGGCGGTCCACGGGACCGGGCCGTCCAGTGCGTAGTCGATCTTGAAGACGCCGGGGCCGTACCGGTAGGCGTCGTAGTAGCGGCCGAGGCCGGCGATGCGGGCGAGCGCGGTCGGTGAGGTGTCGAAGACGTACGCGCGCGCGGGCGGCAGGTCGTCCAGGCGCTTGACCTCGTAGTCGGTGTGCACGGCGCCGCCGAGATCCTTGAGGTAGGCGGCGAGGGCGTCGGAGATCGCCTGCGAGCCGCCGCGGGCCACGGGCCAGCCGCGGGCGTGCGCGGCCAGGGCGAAGACCAGGCCGATGGCGCCGGTGGCGAAACCGCCGAGCGGGGCCATGACGTGGGCGACGAGGCCGGCGAAGAGGGTCTTGGCCCGCTCGTCGCGGAAGCGGCGCATGAGCCAGGTCGAGGGCGGCAGCCCGGCCAGGCCGAAGCGGGCGAGGGTGACGGGGTCGCGCGGCAGCGCGGTGAGCGGCAGGGACATGAAGTCCCGCGCGAGCGTGTCCCACTTGGGCAGGAACGGCGCGACCAGCCTGCGGTACGTGCCCGCGTCGCGGGGTCCGAAGGAGGCGGCCGTCTCGGCGACGGAGCGGGCCAGGACCGCCGCGGTGCCGTCGGGGAAGGGGTGGGCCATGGGCAGCCGGGCGTGCAGCCACTGAAGGCCGTAGCGGTCGAGGGGCAGGGCGCGGAACGCCGGCGAGTTGATGGCGAGGGGGTGCGCGGCCGAGCACGGGTCGTGCCGGAAGCCGGGCAGGGTGAGCTCCTCGGTGCGGGCGCCGCCGCCGACGGTGGACCTCGCCTCGAACAGGGCCACGGAGAAGCCCCGGCGTGCCAGCTCCACGGCAGCGGTCAGTCCGTTCGGTCCCGCACCCACCACGACCGCATCGAGCATCGACGGCACCTTCGGACCCCTTCGTCAGCCGATGGTCACTCGTGGTCAGGATATGCCGCTGGACTGACACCCATGGGCACCGGGCCGCGGAGCCTGAGGTTCCGCCACGGAGGCACCCGGCCGGGTCGATACGGCGGCCCGACGCGGGCTCCCGGCGGCCGAACGCGGACCTCATCGGCCGATCGCGGGGGCCGGCCGAGCTCGGACTCCCGCGGCCGAACGAGGACTCCCGGCGGCCGAACGAGGGTTCCCGACGGTCGCACCGGGCCCTCGGCGGGCAGGCCCTCCTCAGTGCGAGGGCGTCAGCAGACCGGCCACCCGGCGGGCCGTCGCCGCGTCCCGGGCCGCCGTGAACGGGAGGCTGTTGCCGCCGGTGACACGGAACGGCTCACCGGCCGTCGTCAGGTGGGCGCCGCCCGCCTCCTCGACCAGCAGCAGGCCCGCCGCGTGGTCCCAGGCGGCCTCCCAGGAGAAGGCCGTGGCGTCCAGTTCGCCGCGGGCGATGGCGAGGTACTCCAGCCCGGCCGAGCCGCAGGCCCGGGGTTCGACACCGTCCGTCCACAGGCCGGGCAGGGCACGCTTCTGCTCGTCCGTCGTGTAGTCCGGGTGGGAGGTGGCCACCCGCAGGGCGCACTCCGGGTCGGGCGTGCCGGAACGCAGCGGCTCGCCGTCGAGGAGGGCGCCGCGGCCGCGAACGGCGGTGGCGAGCCGGTCGTGCGCCGGCGCGTACGTCCAGGAGGCCAGCACGACCCCGCCCCGGGCCAGGGCCACCAGGGTGCAGAAGCCGGGGTCGCCGTGGACGAACTGCCGCGTGCCGTCCACGGGATCGACGATCCAAACTGGAGCCTGGCCGCGAATCGCCTCGTAGACGGTGGGGTCGGCGTGCACCGCTTCCTCGCCTACCACGACGGAGCCGGGCAGCAGGGCGCCGAGGATGTCGGTGAGGTACCGCTCGGTCAGCCGGTCGGCGTCCGTCACCAGGTCGTGCGGGCCGGACTTCTGGTCGACCTCGTGGTCCGCGAGCCGGCGGAAGCGGGGCATGATCTCGGCCGCGGCCGCCTTGCGGACCGCCTCCTCCACGTCGGCCGAGTGACGCTCGACGAACTCTCCCACAAGGATCTCGTCCAGGGGGGACCTCCAGGTTTCCGTCTGTTCGATCATGCCTCCATGAGAACACGCCCCGCTGACAATCCCCGCCCACCCGGTGCACTGCGGGTGGAATGGGGATGAACAGAGGGTGCCGGGCACGGCCGCCTCAGCGCCCGACCGCGTACCCCTGCATCCCGCGCGGGTTCGCGGCGGCCGACAGGATGCCGCTCCCGGGGTCCCGGGCGACCGCGCACAGCCGTCCCTCGGACCAGGGGTCACCGATCGTCACGCGGTGGCCGCGGCGGCTCAGCTCCGCGACGACCCCGGGGGCCGTGCGGGACTCCACGGTGACGCTGCCGGGGCGCATCCCGCGCGGGTAGAACGACCCGGGGAAGGAGTCGTTGTGCCAGTTCGGGCCATCGACGGCCCCCTGGAGGTCGAGGCCGCCGCGGACGGCGGCGCGCAGGGCGACCGCGAGAAAGAAGTGCAGCTGCCACTGGTCCTGCTGGTCGCCACCGGGCGTGCCGAAGGCCATGACGGGCACGCCGTCACGCAGGGCGATCGACGGGGTGAGCGTGGTGCGCGGACGACGGCCGGGGGTGAGCGAATTGGGCAGGCCCTCCTCCAGCCAGGTCATCTGGAGCCGGGTGCCGAGCGGGAAGCCCAGTTCGGGCACGACGGGGTTGGACTGGAGCCAGCCGCCGCTCGGCGTGGCGGAGACCATGTTGCCCCAGCGGTCGACGACGTCGATGTGACAGGTGTCGCCACGGGTGCCACCGTCGGGGGCGACCTCCGGTTCACCCGGCACGGGAGAGGTCGACGGCCCCGCGACCGTCGGTTCCCCGACGCCCAGGGCGTCGAACTCCCCCGTCTCCGCGGCGATCCGGTGCGCGTGCGTGCTCAGCCGCGGGGCGCGCCCGCCGGGGCTGCCGGGCCGCAGCTCGTAGGAGGCCGTGTCGCCCACCAGCTTGCGCCGTTCGGCGTTGTACTCCGCGGACAGCAGTTCGGCCAGCGGTACGTCGGCGGCGTCCCCGTACCAGGCCTCCCGGTCGGCCATCGCGAGCTTGCAGCCCTCGATCAGCAGATGGACGTAGTCGGCGGATCCGTACGGGGGCAGCTCCGGCGGGAGCAGAGCGAGTTGCTGGAGGAGGACCGGGCCCTGGCTCCAGGGGCCCGCCTTGCACAGGGTCCAGCCGTTCCAGTCGTACGTCGCCGGGGTTTCGTAGGTCGCGGACCAGGCGGCGAGGTCGGCGGCCGTGAGGGTGCCGGCGTGGCGCTCGCCGCTGGTGTCCATGGTGGGCCGCTGAGCCTGCCGGACCAGCGCCTCGGCGACGAAGCCGGAGCGCCACACCTCCCGCGCGGCCTCGATCCGGGCCTCCCGGTCGCCGGCGCCCGCGGTCTCGGCGAGCAGCCTGTTCCAGGTGGCGGCGAGCGCGGGGTTGCGCAGCAGCTCCCCGGGCCGCGGCGGGTGCCCGCCGGGCAGATAGACCCCGGCGGAGGAGGTCCACTCGGTCTCGAACAGGGGCCGTACGGTCGCGACGGTCTCCCCGACGCGCTCCACCGGAGCGTGCCCGTGCTCCGCGTACCCGATGGCGTACTTCAGGACGTCGGCGAGGTCCTTGGTGCCGTGGTCGCGCAGGAGCAGCATCCAGGCGTCGAAGGCGCCGGGAACGGCGGCGGCGAGCGGTCCGGTACCGGGTACGAGATCCAGCCCGAGCCCCCGGTAGTGCGCGACCGTCGCCCCGGCCGGCGCCACACCCTGACCGCACAGCACCCGCACCCCACCGCCCGCCGGCGCGAGCAGGATCGGCACCTCACCGGCGGGCCCGTTCAGATGCGGCTCCACGACGTGCAGCAAGAACGCCCCGGCCACGGCGGCGTCGTAGGCGTTGCCGCCGTCCTCCAGCACGGCCATCGCCGACTGCGAGGCCAGCCAGTGCGTGGAGGACACCATGCCGAAGGTGCCCTGGAGAGTGGGTCGGGTGGTGAACTGCATCCCTCACCTCGGTGTTCGCGTGCGTCGGCCGGCCCCTCGGCACTCCGGACCGCTCTGCGGAACGACAGTGGGGAGTTCGAACCCGGCCCCGGTCGACTCGATCAGGCAGCAGACTACCGAGGCGCTGCCCGGCGGCCATCGGCGGCGGGGGCGGGCGGGACGAAGGACGCCGCCCTCTCGCTCCGGAACACCGCCGGTGGTCCGTTACGGGCACCGGGCACGGGGCACTCGCTGCCCATGGCACTCACACTGGGCACGCACCGTTCGCGCGGCTCCCGCCGGAGGTCGGCCGCGTCCATCGGCCTCGGTGCCGCAGCGGGTGTGACGGCTGCGGCGGGCCTCCGGCTCGGGCGCAAGGCGGCCACGATCGGCAAGATCGGCTCGGGGCACCCGCTCAAGCACCGCGCGCTGGACCTGGCGGCCGGCGCGATGCAGCCGAAGTACCCGCTCGACGCGATGAGCACCTATCTCAACGGCTTCCACCTGTACGCCGACGACATGGGCCGGCAGGTGGAGGCGACGCACTTCTGCATCCACCTCCGGCACGATCTGCACCAGTGCGTGATCTTCGACCGCAACGCGCCCGACGCCCGTCTGATCGGCATCGAGTACATCATCGGCGAGGAGCGCTTCCGCGGCCTGCCCGAGGACGAGAAACGGCTGTGGCACAGCCACCACTACGAGGTCAAGTCCGGCATCCTCACCGCCCCCGGTATCCCCGACATGGCCGAACACGCCTACTTCGAGGACCTCGTGACCACCTATGGGAAGACGTTCCACACGTGGCAGTACGACCGCGACGACTTCCCCTACGGGATTCCGCAGTTGATGATGGGCCTCACCGAGGACGGTCAGGCCGCGGACGAGATGGTCCGGGCCCGGGACGAGAGGCTCGGCGTCTCGACCTCCCGCAAGCGGCGGAACCGGGCGGACATCCCCATGCCGGAGGTGGCGCCGGGCGCCAACGCGTGGGAGAGCGGCCGGACGGTGCAGACACGCGTCGAGGAGATGGACTTCAAGCGCTGACGGTCGCCTCCCGCCCGCCCCGAACCCGCTGCCCGCTGCCGCCGGGGCGGTGCGTGACGGCTCCTGACGCGTGCCGGACACGCGAGCCCCCCACCGGCGCGCGGTGCGGGCTCCCACCGGCGCGCGGTGCGGATTCCCGGTCGGGGTGTGGTGCGGGTTCCCGGTCGGGGTGTGGCTGGGGGCGGTCCGGGTGTGGTGCGGGTGCGGTCGCCGCGGTGTCAGGAGCCGCCGGGTTCCGGCTCGTGGAGGGTGATCGCCCCGGAGGGGCAGACGCTGGCAGCCATCCGTGCGGCCGTGCGATGGGCGGTGGGCGGCTCGGCGTGGAGCAGGATCACGAGGCCGTCGTCGGGGTCCTGGTCGAAGACCTCGGGGGCGGTCAGGGCGCACATCCCGGCGCCGATGCAGCGCTCCCGGTCGACGTGCAGCCGCGTCGTCGTCACGACTCCTCCTTGCCCCAGGTGACCGGCAGGCTCTTGACCCCGTAGATGTCCGCGGTCTCCGGGCGCAGGGCGACCTCTTCGGCCGGTACGGCCAGGCGCAGCGCGGGGAAGCGGTCGACCAGCGCGCGGAACGCGACGCGCATCTCGACGCGGGCCAGCTGCTGCCCCAGGCACTGGTGGATTCCGTGGCTGAAGGCCAGGTGACCGGCCGCGTCCTGCCTGTGGAGGTCGAGCACATGGGGGTCGGTGAAGCGCTCGGGGTCGCGGTTGGCGGTGTTGTACGACAGGACGACCGTCGTGCCGGCCTCGATGGTCCGTCCGCCCAGCTCGACGTCCTCGAGGGCTGTGCGCATGAACGTCTTGGCGACGCTCAGATACCGCAGCAGCTCCTCGACGGCCCTGTCGGTGAGCGCGGGGTCGGCGCGCAGCGCGGCCAGTTGCTCCGGGTTCCGCAGCAGCGCGAAGGTGCCGAGGGACAGCATGTTGGCGGTGGTGTCGAATCCGGCGGCCAGCAGGATCAGGCTGATCCCCTTCAGCTCCTCGTCGGTCAGATCGCTGTCGGTCAGTTCGCTGAGCACGTCGTCGGTGGGGTTCGCGCGCTTGGCGGCCACCAGCCGCGCGAGGTACTCCTGGGTCGCGGTGTAGGCCGCGATCAGCTCCTCGTCGCTCACCTCCCCGCCCATGAACGTGTCGATCTGCTGCTGGAAGGAGCCCCGGTCCTCGTACGGCACCCCGAGGATCTCGCAGATCACGATGGTGGGGATGGGCTTGGCGAACGCGGTCACCAGGTCGGCCGGCGGCCCGGCCGTCTCCATGGCGTCCAGGCATTCGGCGGTGATCTGCTCGATGCGTTCGGTGAGAAGCCGCATCCGCCGTACCGTGAACTTGCCCACCAGCGGCTTGCGGTAGCGCCCGTGCTGCGGTTCGTCCATGAGGAGGAACTCGCCGGGCGGCGCAGGAGGCACTTCGAAGTCGCCCACGTTCAGCAGCTCCTTGCGCGAGCTGAACCGCGGGTCGGCCAGGACCGACCTGACCAGGTCGTATCCGGTGATCAGCCATCCGGGTCTGCCGCCGGGGTGGGTGTAGCGGCTGATGGCGCCGTGCCTGCGGGCGTCGAGCAGCTCTGCCGGCGGGTCGAAGGGGCAGCCGGTCGGACGCGCGGTCGGCAGCGTCGTGACGGTGTGGAGGGACTCGCTCATGGCCATTCCTCGTCTCGCGATATGACGTGTTTGACGCTTCCGGAAAGCTACGTTGCGTTCATGGTCACGTCAATCTACCAAGAGGGGTTCTCCCAGCTCGTCGCCGCAAAATCGATGCAATGGCAGTGATTTGAATGCAACGAAGCGTTGCAATGAAGGACAGCGAAGGCAATGCCGGTGCCCCGCCGGAGAGAGGGGCCGACTCCGATGTCGAAGCGCGCGGGCCGTGGACCCTTGGGCCGGCACTGCGCGCGGCCGAAGGGCCGGGGCCCGGGTGTCGCGGCCCCGAGTGTTGTGAACCTGCCATGCGAACCTCCTCGGAGTCGTGGGGGTTCCTGTTCGCTCGGTCAGTGGTTCACGTGCTGGTGCCCGGTGTCCGGCCCGCGCGCGGGGCGGGCCGGACACCGGGGGTTCTGCGGGCGGTCGGGGCGAGCGGATGCCTGCCCGCTCGCCCCGGCGCCGGGGTCGCTGCGACTGCGGTGCCGGGCAGCGGGGTGCACCGGCTGGCCGAGTGGTGGTCGAGGACGTAGGCGCCGGTGAGCTGCCGGACCAGCCAGGAGCTGGGCATGTGGAGGCGGCGGGCCCGGGCGTAGAGCTCGGGCTCCTCCTCGGCGATCCAGGCGATCTTCGGCCCCGCGGCCTGGGTGCTCAGGGCCGAGCCCGAGCGCCGGATGATCTCCTCGGCGCCGAGCCGCTCCTCGATCCGTTCGGTCTGGCGGACCGAGCGGGTGTCCACGCCGTAGAGGATCGCGGGGCGCAGCGGGGTGTCGTGCTCGTCGGTCAGCAGGACGCAGGGTCCCATGCCGCTGACACCGACGGCGACGACGGTGGTGTCGGCGGGGCCGGTCAGCTCGCGGGCGAGCTCGATGAACTCGCGCCACCACACGGAGGCGTCCATTTCGAAGTGGCCGGGTCCCGGCCGTGCGGGTCTGTGCTCCCGTACGGCCGAGCGGATCAGGGTGCCGTCGAGGCCGACGAGGACGCCCTTGCTGCTCGACGTGCCGATGTCCACGCCGATGACTGCGTTGCGAGGCATGTCCAGGGCCATTGCAGAAATCGATTTCAAGGTCAAGGGTCCGCGCGACAGGCGCGGTTTCTCCAGGTGAGAGGCCTTGGCCTGGACAAGGCCTACGCCCCGAAACGCCCGGGAGTCTCACCTCTTGACACCCCTGGGGACCCCCTCTACGTTTCGGTGAAATGGATTTCAGAGGTGTTCCACCGCGGTGTCGATGCCGCCTCGCTCCCTCCGCGCCCCACGGTGCCCCAGCCGGCCCGCGGCGCGCGCCTCCGTACTCCACCATGAGGGCAAGACACGATGACGACCTTTGGACTCGACGGCATCTCCCGCAGGACGCGTGCCGTGAGCCGTTCCATCAGCGCCGAGAACTTCACCTGGTTCTGACGAGGATGCCCGGGCGTTCACGCCGGGGAGGAATCGCCTCCTGCGGCTGCGACGCGGAGCGTCGCCGCATCGGTTTTGTGGTCGGGCGCGGAGCGCCCGGCTTGGCTGCCCGGCGGATCCGGGGGATGCGAACAACCGTCCTACGGGTCACCTGCTGTGCCGAGCGTGGGGTGAACGGCGGTTGTGTGTGCGGAAGTCGTATTACGGTCCGACGTCATGAAGCTGGTCGTGCAGGTGAAGCTGCTGCCGTCGCCCGGGCAGGCGTCGGCGCTGGAGGCGACCCTGCGCGCCTGCAACCGGGCCGCCGCCTACGCCTCGCAGGTTGCCTTCGCCAAGGAACTCAAAGACCGCAACGGTCTGCAGAGGGAGGTGTACACGGACCTGAAGGCCACCTTCGGGCTGTCCGCGCAACCGGTGGTGCGGGTGGTGAAGAAGGTCGTCGACGCCTACGCCGTCCTGAAGGCCAACCTGCAGGCCGGGAACCTGGGCCCGCCCACCGCCAAGCGGTACCGCAAGGCGGTCGGCACCCCGATCGCCTTCCGCCCGGAGGCGGCCCAGCCGTTCGACGACCGCTGCCTGTCCTGGCAGTACGACGCGCGAACCGTCTCCATCTGGACCATCGACGGGCGGATGAAGGGCATCCGCTTCGCCTGCTCCCCCGACCAGCTGAAAACCCTCGTGGCCCACCGCAAGGGCGAGAGCGATCTCGTCCGGCGCGGCGGAACATGGTTCCTGATCGCCACCTGCGACATTCCGGATCCCGAGGTGTACGGAGCCGACCGACTGGATCGGAGTCGACCGGGGCATCGTGAACCTGGCCACCACCAGTGACGGCACCAACCACCAAGGCCGCCGCCTTTCCCGCTACCGGCGTTGGCAGGCCCGCAAACGCGCCGAACTCCAGGCCCGGCAGACCCGCTCGGCCACCCGCCGCCTCGCCCGCCGCGCGCAGCTGCGCCAGTTCTACCTGGGGCTGCCCAGGGAGCTGGAGGAGGCGGCGATCGTGGACGGCTGCGGCCACTGGCGGGTCTACTGGAACATCGTCCTGCCGATGTCCCGGCCCATCCTCTCGGCGCTGGCGATCCTCTTCTTCCTGGCCAACTGGAACGCCTTCGTCTGGCCGCTGGTCGCCACCAACGACCAGTCCCTGACGGTGGTCCAGCTCGGCATCGCCTCCTTCCAGACCCAGTACGGCTCCAACTGGAACTACATCCTGGCGGCGGCCACGGTGGCCGCGCTGCCCATGCTGGTGCTGTTCTTCGTCTTCCAGCGGCAGATCGTGGAGTCGATCAAGACGTCCGGTCTGAAGTAGCGGCTCCGCCGCGGCGGTTCCGCAAGCGAAAGGGGCGTGGGCCCCGGGACCCCCCGGGGGGGGCGCCCCCGTGGGCGGGGGCCCCGGGCGGGGCGCCCGGGGCCCCGGCCGGGGGGGGGGGCCCGCCCCGGGGGGGGGGGCCGGGGGGGCCGGGGGGGCCGGGGGGCGCCCCCCGGCCCCCGGGGGCGT